>JAAWHK010000094.1 GCA_022795805.1 Hungatella sp.
GATGGGCAGCTGCCCATCCTCTTTTACGTTTTAAACTGTCTCCTGTTTAGGCCGTCTCCAGCGATGAAAGTTTCGCTTCACCGAAGCTGCATGCATCCTCTTTTCCGTTTTCTGCCGTCTCGTTTCTCCACTGCCATCCCAGACGCCCGTACCTTCTGGAAGTCTCGTAGATCTCATCCTTAAGCCCGTCTGACAGCTCCTCCCGGGTAATCCTCCACTTCCAGTTGGTTCCCACTGTGGAGGGCTTATTCATCCGGCAGGAATTATCGTACCCCAGGTAATCCTGCATGGGGATGACGCACAGCTTGGCATGGCTACGCATAACCAGGCTGATAAAAGGTTTGTACAGGTATTTTATCGGGGTGTACTGGTCGCAGAGATACTCCCTGGCCATGTTCATCTCCTCTTTGCTGATGCTGCTAAACCACCCGGCCAGGGTCTCGTTGTCGTGGGTTCCCGTGTAAGCCACGGAATTCTCCGGGTAGTTGTGGGGCAGATAGTCGCTGGCGCTTCCCGTATCCCTGGAGTCAAAGGCAAATTCCAGCACCTTCATGCCGGGAAAACCGCTGTCGCTTACCAGCTTCCGCACGGAGTCTGTCACATACCCCAGATCCTCGGCGATAACCTCCCTCTCCCCCATCACTTCCTTCATGCGGTTAAACAGGCTGATTCCCGGCCCCTTCTCCCACTGTCCGATGATGGCGGTCTTGGCCCCGTAGGGGATGGAATAGTACTCGTCAAATCCCCGGAAATGGTCGATTCGCACCACGTCATACAGCTTAAAGCAGTAGTTTAAGCGCTCCATCCACCACTGGAACCCTGTATGTTCATGGTACTCCCAGCGGTAGAGAGGGTTGCCCCAAAGCTGCCCCGTGGCGGAGAATCCGTCAGGCGGACAGCCGGCCACTGCCAGCGGCACGTTGTTTTGATCCAGCTGAAACAGTTCCGGGTGAGCCCATGCGTCGGCGCTGTCCATGGCCACGTAGATCGGGATATCGCCGATGATCTTCACGCCCTTGTCATTGGCGTAGGTTTTCAGCTTCATCCACTGCCTGTAGAACTGGTACTGAAGGTACTGGTGGAATTCGATCTCAAAATACTGCTCTCTCCTGTAGTAGTCCAGGGCATTGCCCCACCTAAGGCGGATATCCTTTGCCCACTCCGTCCACGGCTCTCCGCCGAACCGTTCCTTCACGGCCATAAACAGCGCGTAGTCTTTCAGCCACCAGCCGTTCTCCTCCACAAAGTCGAGGTATTCCCTGTTCTCGCTTATATTGCTGCGCTCATAGGCCTTTCTCAGAAGCGGATAGCGGCTCTTGTACATCTTCTCATAGTCAATATTCCTTGGGTCTTTGCCGAAGTCCGCCTTCTCACACTCTGCCTTCGTGAGAACCCCCTCCTCCACCAGCTCCTCCAGGCTGATGAAATAGGGATTGCCCGCGTAGGTGGAGAAAGACTGGTAAGGAGAATCCCCGAAGCTGGTGGGAACCAGAGGCAGGATCTGCCAGTAGCACTGTCCCGCCTCCTTCAGCCAGTCTACAAAATCGTAAGCGCTCTTCGAAAAACAGCCGATGCCGTATCTGGACGGCAGGCTGGTAATGGGCAGTAGAATGCCTGCTGCTCTGTTCATGAAAAATACCTCCCCTTCCTGTAAAAATATAACTGCCGTTCCCCTGGGTCTACCGCTCTGATACGGTCATACCGCCGGGAATTGTGATCATCACCCCATAGTGATCGGAAACGATCTCATAGTTGCTATCATTACAGATTACCTCTGATTTGTCAATCGTTACCGGCCGGCTGCAGAAAATATAATCAATCCTCATGCCGTCAGTCCCGATCAGCCTCTCCTTCCAGCCGTCGATCACCTTCGCCACCGTGATGCCGCCGTCCTTTTCCCCGGCCAGCTCGTAGGTATCTTTCCACCCTGTGGCTTTCACATACTCCCATCCCTCCCCCGCAATACAGGCAGGGCTGTTAAAATCCCCCATGACCCAGACTGTTTCCCCGGGCTGAGTGCGGCTTTTGATTTCTTCCAGCGCTCTGTCCCAGTGTCCGGCGAAGGGCTCCTCCTCATCCCCCCACCAGCCCATATGGACGCTGTAAAACCACATGCCCTCCGCCCGGATTCCCACCATCTTCCGGGTCTTCCAGTTGTGAAAATCATGGCTGCGGCTAATGAAGAACTGGCTGGTCTCATCCACGGGCCGGCGGGAAAATACCGCCAGCCCCTCCTCATAGATGTCATACCCCACCTTTGCCGGAGCCCACGTCCAACAGTAGGGACACCCGGCCTTGACCAGCAGCCTGCTTAAAGCCAGCCCGTGATTGTCCGTCCGCACAGGCGTCTCATTGCCCTTGCAGGGAACATACCCCCACGCCGCCGGAATATGGGCCTTATGCCGGGACATGGTCTGATTCACCTCCTGCAGGGCGATGATGTCAGGCCTCTCCTGCTCCACCACCCCGGCAAACACCTCCAATTTTTTCTCATAATCCGGTTCTGCCAGACTGTGGGTGTTTAACGTCATCAGTTTCATTCTATAGAATCCCTCTCCAAAACCTTTCCTTTATAAAATATCATTGATATCCGACTTCAGAACATCCGCCTTCGGCCCGTACACTGCCTGGATCCCGTTGTCCTTCTTCAAAAGTCCCAAAGCTCCCTCCGACTTCCACGCCGCCAGATCCGCCACTTTCTCCGGATCCTTTACCGTCACTCTCAGACGCGTCATGCAGGCGTCCACCAGAGTAATATTCTCTCTGCCGCCTAAAAGCCCGATGATCCTCTCAGCCTGCCCGTTTCCGCCGGATTTCGATCCGCCGGACCCGGCTCCTTCCTCGTCGCCTCCCTCGTCCGTGTAGTTGCCCAGACGTCCCGGTGTGGCAAATTTGAACCGGTCGATCATCACATAGGCCACAAAATACCCTACGGCAAAGAATGCCGCCACACAGACAATAAAGTTGATCAAATCTCCTGCCAGCCCCGCTTTTAACGACATGGGAACTCTGGTCAAAAACTCCAGATTGCCGAAGGAGTGCAGCCTTAAATTTACGATACCGGCCATGGCAAAAGCACAGCCCTGAAGCACTGCGTACACCACATACAGCGGAAGGGCGCAGAACATAAACATGAATTCCAGAGGCTCCGTAACGCCGGTGAGGAACACTGCCAGCACCGTGGAGAAGAACATGGAGCGGTAGTTGGCCTGCTTCTCCTTATCCACCCTGCGGTACATGGCCAGGGCGATTCCCAGAAGAAGGCCCGTTGCGCCGATCATCTGCCCCACCTTGAATCTGGCGGGAATCACCGTCTCCATCAGGCCGGCGTAGGAAGCCATATCCCCCGCATCCTTGAAGTTAATGAGGTCCGTAACCCATGCCAGCCACAGCGGATCCTGGCCAAACACCTGGGAACCCGCATTGATGCCGGTCTGAATGGTGTAGGTCCCTCCGAAGGATGTGTAGTTCATGGGGATGGTCAGCATGTGGTGGAGTCCGAAGGGAAGCAGAAGCCTCTCCAGTGTCCCGTAAATAAAGGGCGCCATAACCGGCGACGTGGAGGAGGAATTGGCGATCCACACACCGAAGTTGTTGATCCCCGTCTGCACCACCGGCCAGACCACTGCCAGCACCGCGGAGATAATCACGGACCACACGATTACAACCATGGGCACAAACCGTTTGCCGTTGAAAAATGCCAGCGCATCGGGAAGCTTTCTGTAGTTATAATACTTATTGTAAATAATTCCGCCTGCAAATCCGGAAATAATTCCCACAAACACACCCATATTTAAAGCCGGCGCTCCCAGAACCGAAGTGAAATAGCCGTTTACCAGTATCTCGCGTCCGAACAGCGTGTGGGTAACCGCGTCCGGATCATTCAGCATGCCTGCCGTGACGCCGAAGATGGCGCCTGTGATACAGTTAATAAGGATAAAGGCGATCACGGCCGCAAACGCGCCGCCTGCCCGCTCCTTTGCCCAGGAACCGCCGATGGCGACGGCAAACAGAATGTGAAGGTTGTTGATAACCGCCCAGCCGATGTTCTCCATGGTGCTTCCCACCATCAGAATCATGTTCACGTCCGCACCGGCCATCTGCACCAGTTTTCCGAGGCTGATCATAAGACCTGCCGCCGGCATAACCGCGATAACCACCATCAGCACTTTACCCAGCTTCTGGAGAAAATCAAAGTTGATCTTTCCCTTCCCTGACTTCTTCGCCGAATCCCTGTCGGAGGACGCGGCTTTGTCCGCGGTCTTTGAAGATTCGTCAGAGGCCGGCTGCTCCTTCTCTGTGCCTGTGCCAGACGGTTCGGCACTCTCCGCCGTTACGGTCACCACCGGCGTTTCACCCGCTCTGGCCCGGCCCTCATGGCAGCTTATGCTCTTTTTGTCCACGCCTGCGCAGAGCAGAACCGGCGTCACCGGGTTAATTCCCTTCTCCTCCAGGAATTTCAAATCCACCCTGGCTACCGGGTCCCCGGCCTTCACCTTATCCCTCGGTTTTACAAAAACCTCGAAACACTCTCCCTTTAAGCCCACCGTCTCCAGGCCCACGTGAATCAAAATCTCCAGGCCGTCCGCCGTGCGGAATCCGTAGGCGTGGAGCGTCTCCGCCACGGAAGCCACTTCCCCGTCCACAGGGCTTACGATATTCCCCTCCGTGGGAATCACCGCCACCCCGTCGCCGATAATCTTCTGGGAAAATACCGGATCCGGAACCTGTTCCAGAGGAATCACTGTGCCGGTAGCCGGTGACAGAATCTTCAGAACTCTGCCGTTGTCATTCATGCTGCTCATCATTACTTACCTCCTGAACGTATTTTGATACCCTCGGAATCCCTCCTCCATCTGCCCCTGCAGCCGATTTTTGCAGCTGTACTGCAAAGGGATCCGCTTTGCACTGACAGCCGTTGATTCTCGCATAATTCAGTGCAATATTAATGCAACTTTATTGCATTAAATATATATCTTTTGCATTGATTTTGCAATACCCTTTTCATGGCTTTTTGCTTTTTCTACATAATACACAGTTTTTATTCATCATAATTGTGCATAATATATCATTCATCTCCATTTGAATGAGTGTTTTCCCCTTTGCTCCTTGCCTATCCATTGCTGTCTTCTGTAATCCCTATTTATCGTTGCACAATTCTGCATGATTTTGCATTATATCCTATTATTGTTTGCGCAAATAATTACCTGCTATTGCATAATCACATTGACTTTTCCTTTATTTTCTCCTACAATTATATATTAATACCAGGATCAAGGGGCATTTGCTCCCTCTCATACCGGATTGCTCCGTACTCTGTACTCTCGCAATCCTCATATTATATCGTTAAGGAGGTCTTGGGCTTTATGGCAGTTACCCTGAAAGATGTGGCGGCCCTGGCGGGTGTTTCCCCGTCCACCGTGTCCAGAACATGCAAAGACAACCCTTCCATCAGCGAAGAGACAAAAGAAAAGGTCCGGAGGGCCATGGCCCGTCTGGGATACGACCCCGGGACTGCCATGCCGCCCTCACAGCCCGTCTTTCAGAACTCCCGGGCCATCGGTATCATCCTGCCTCCCTCCCAGAAAGAGACGTATGAAAACGCTTTCTACCTGGAGGCAATCCGGGGCATCAGTCAGTTCTGCGGCCACCGCCAGTATATCAACACGGTCATCACCGGACAGAATGAGGAGGAACTTCTCCAGGTTATCCAGACTCTCACCCGCGCCGGTCAGGTTGACAGTTTCATCGTCCTCTACTCCCGCCAGCAGGATCCGGTTATCGACTATCTCTACAATGAGGGCCTCCTCTATGTACTTATCGGAAAAGCCTACCAGTACGCCAACCAGACCATCTATATTGACAATGACAATCTCCTGGCCGGCCAGGAGGCTACCGAATACCTGATCGGTCTGGGCCACAGGGCCGTCGCCTATCTGGGAAACGACAGCAGCCTTATGTTTTCCGCTGACAGGAAAGCCGGGTACCAGCTGGCCCTGGCGCTTCACCATCTGCCCCAGAAGCCGGAATTCTGTCTGGAGGTTCCCTCCGTCCCAAGGGACGACTCCAACGCCCTTCACACACTGTTAAAAGGCCCTGACCGCCCCACGGCCATCGTGGTCAGCGACGACATTCTGGCGGTGGCGCTGGAGAGAGTATGCCTGGAAACCGGACTGTCCATTCCTGAAGATTTGTCCATCATCTCGTTCAACAACTCCCTTCTGGCCAGGCTCACCTCCCCCCAGCTGACATCCGTTGACGTCAATTCCTGCCAGCTGGGAATCGAGGCAGCCTCCCAGATCATCAACCACATGGAGAACCCCAACCTGCTGGCCACCAAGATCATTGTCCCCCACCATCTTATTGAGAGGGACAGCTGCAGAGCCATCCCGTAAAATTTTCTCGAAGTAAGTTAATGCTTTTTTTTCCGTCTTGTGATACACTAGATGATATGGTGTTTTTTCTATGTCACCGGAACCTATCTGTATCAATCATGAAACACGGAAGGACTTATATTATGAGAATAGGATTTGACAATCAGCAGTACCATATCACCCAGTCAGAGCACATAAAAGAACGGATCAGTCAGTTCGGGGACAAGCTGTACCTGGAATTCGGCGGTAAACTGTTTGACGACTACCATGCTTCCAGGGTTCTGCCCGGTTTTGCCCCGGACAGCAAGCTTCAGATGCTGATGCAGCTTGCGGACCAGGCGGAGATCGTAGTAGCCATAAAGGCTTCTGACATCGAGAAGAACAAGGTCCGCTACGACCTGGGCATTACATACGACCTGGACGTGCTTCGCCTGATTCAGTCCTTTCGGGACAGAGGACTTTTCGTGGGGAGCGTGGTTATTACCCAGTACACCAACCAGACGGCGGCGGACACCTTCAAGAAGAAGCTGGAAGGCATGGGCATCCGGGTATACCGCCACTACCCCATCGACGGCTACCCCAACAATATCTCCACCATCATAAGCGACAGCGGATTCGGAAAGAACGATTACATTGAAACCTCAAGGCCTCTTGTGATTGTCACCGCTCCGGGACCCGGCAGCGGCAAGATGGCCACCTGTCTCTCCCAGCTCTACCATGAGAACCGCCGGGGCATCAAGGCCGGCTACGCCAAGTTTGAGACGTTTCCCATCTGGAATCTGCCCCTGAAGCACCCGGTCAACCTGGCCTATGAAGCCGCCACCGCGGATCTCAATGATGTGAATATGATCGACCCCTTCCATCTGGAGGCCTACGGCGAAACCACGGTAAACTACAACCGGGATGTGGAGATCTTCCCGGTGCTCAACGCCATCTTTGAGGGCATCTACGGGGAGAGTCCCTACAAGTCCCCCACGGACATGGGCGTCAATATGGTGGGCAACTGCATCGTCGACGACGAAGCCTGCCGGGAAGCCTCCCTCCAGGAGATCCTGCGCCGCTACTACCACGCCCTGAACCG
>JAAWHK010000095.1 GCA_022795805.1 Hungatella sp.
CAATCCTTCGCCAGTCTCAAACCGAACAAACTTCTTAATCTTAATATTTGCCCCGTTCTCCTTAGCAACAGCCTTCACATACTGCTCCACAGACTGCTTTCCGTCCTCTGCCTTCACATAAACCTGATCCATCAGGCAGATCTCCTTCAGCTCCTTATTGATACGTCCCTGGATCATACCGGCGATAACCTTCTCCGGCTTGGAAGCCTCCTTGGGATCATTCTGAATCTGAGCCATCAGGATTGCCTTCTCATGCTCGATAAACTCCTCGCTTACTTCGCTTCTGTCTGTATACATAGGCTTCAAAGCAGCGGCCTGCATAGCCACATTCCTGGCCATCTCCTTAACCGCATCATTGACAACATCGGTCTCAACGTCGATCAGCACGCCGATCTTTCCGCCGCCGTGGATATAGGAAGACACAAAACCATTCTCCTCCACAACCTGCTGAAATCTTCTGATATTCATGTTCTCGCCGATGATGGAGATCTGGGAAGCCAGAGCCTCCTTAACGGTCATGGACGTATCCTTAGCCCATGTCTCACCCATAAATGCGTCGATATCTGCTGCGGTTGTAACCAGTGCCTGAGCTGCCACATCTGCCGCATAAGTCTGGAACTTCTCGTTCTTTGCCACAAAGTCCGTTTCAGCGTTAACCTCAACCACAACCGCCTTCTTGCTGTCATCTGTGAGAGCCGTAACCACAATACCCTCTGCCGCAATACGGCCTGCCTTCTTGGCTGCGCCTGCAAGTCCTTTCTCTCTCAGGAACTCAACCGCTTTATCCATATCACCGTCGGTAGCCGCAAGAGCCTTCTTGCAGTCCATCATACCGGCACCTGTCATTTCTCTCAACTCTTTTACCATTGCTGCTGTTACTGCCATGATTATTTCCTCCGTTCTAAAAATTTCTGTTCTCCGTATTCTGTAAAGAATCTATTCCCTTATGCGGCATCTGCCGCATCTTTATTAAGCCAGAAATGCTCCAACCCGTTATCCACAGATTGAAGCATCCCCGAAATTTACATTTCTACAGTTTCCTCTGCCTCTGCGATTTCCTCATAGACATCAACTGCTTCACCCTGTTTTGCCTCAATTACTGCATCTGCCATCTTTGCCACAATCAGCTTCACGGCTCTGATAGCATCGTCATTGCCTGGGATTACATAGTCCAGCTCCTCCGGATCACAGTTGGTATCACAGATACCGATAAGCGGAACGCCTAATGTGTGGGCCTCCTGCACGCAGATTCTCTCCTTCTTCGGATCCACGATAAAGATAGCATCCGGAATCTTCTTCATCTCCTTAATGCCGCCCAGGTTCTTCTCCAGCTTCTCCCACTCTTTCTTGATCTGAAGCACTTCCTTCTTCGGCAGTACGTCAAATGTGCCGTCCTCTGCCATGGTCTCGATCTCTTTCAGTCTGACGATTCTGCTCTGGATCGTCTTGAAGTTGGTCAGCATGCCGCCTAACCATCTCTCATTTACATAGAACATACCGCAGCGCTCTGCCTCTGTCTTGATGGCATCCTGAGCCTGCTTCTTGGTACCTACGAAAAGGATCGTTCCGCCGTTGGCAACGATGTCAGACACCGCCTGATAAGCCTCGTCCACTTTTCCCACAGACTTCTGCAGGTCGATAATGTAGATACCGTTTCTCTCGGTGTAGATATACGGAGCCATCTTGGGGTTCCATCTTCTCGTCTGGTGGCCGAAATGCACACCTGCTTCCAAAAGCTGTTTCATTGAAATAACGCTCATGTTATTACCTCCATTGGTTTTTCTTCCGTCTGCGTCTCATGCTTCCATAGGGACCTTGCAAGGCACCGCCCACAGAATCGGCAGACGTGATTTTTCAGCCTTTCCAGCATATCACAAAAATATTTCCATTGCAAGTGTTTTTTCTTTTTTCCCTTTTCGGAAAAGTGTCCCCATCGCTTAAAAATTGAATTAATTCCACTATCTGCGCAACAGTAGAACCGTAATCTGAATTGTATGAAAAAAATATATTCGTCCTTACCCATACCCACGCGCAACCGCCGCCAGTCAGGAATGGACTTTAACCGCCAAACCGGCCTTGCCCATCTTTCACCTCATTCCGTCAGTACTAAAATGGTTGTACACCGGCTGTAGGCATATAACTGACGGCTGATAACGGATAGCTGATAACAAATGGCTGATGGCTCATCCGTGAGTAAAGAGCCGCCTCCTATTGGGAGCAACAGGCCCTAAATCTGATTCCGGGATATTGAACCGGGCCTGAGAAGACTCAGACCCGGTCCAATAACACCACGTCGTCTTTCGCAAACCGGTCAGGTCTGTGAAAGCCCGGCTCCAAAGGAGTTACCGTTTTCCCCGTCCCCGCTCTCCGTCCGCGAACCGTCGCCTGCCGCTGCATGCTCTCCGCCCGGCTGGCTCCCTGCTGTTTCACTTTCTTTCAGGAATAAACCGTTCATCATCTTTCGGATATAGTCCGCCATCCTGGCCTCCCTCACCGTGCCGGCCGTCACCACCGGCAGTTCGCCTATCTTCTTTCCTCCCAGACGGTATTCCAGTACTCCGGCTTTCTGTCCCTCTTCCACCGGCGCTTCCAGGGATTCCTCCAGCATCAAGGACCTCTCCACTGCGTCAAAATTCTCGCCGTGAAGCCCCAGACAGGAAAATATTCCCTGGTACCGCAGTTCCACGGTATCCTCCACTCCGTTTTCCACCGGCATTCCCGGCAGGCTTAAAGGCTCTTTATCCTCATAAAGCCTGCAGTTGGCATAGCCGTAATTTAAAAGAGCCGCTGCATCCGAAAATCTTGCCTTATAATCAGGAGCTGCCATAATTGCGGCAATCATCCTGACCCCGTCTTTCTCCGCCGTGGCGGACAGACAGTACTTTGCAACGGATGTGGAACCCGTTTTAAGGCCTGTAACTTTAAAATTGACAGCCATTTTCAAAAGCTTGTTGGTGTTGGACAGGCCAAACTCTTTTGTGCCCTGCTTGGTCACATGGGTTATGGTATCCATCCATATGGTAGAGTAATTGTGAATCTCCGGGTAACGGTTGATCAGCTCCCTGGACATGACAGCAATATCCCTGGCAGAGGTTACATGGCTCCGGGATTCCGTCAAACCGCAGCAGTCCTCAAAATGGGTGGCCGTCATGCCAAGTTCCCCCGCCCGCCGGTTCATCATATCTACAAAGGTTTTCTCGTCCCCCGCTATGTACTCTGCCATGGCAACGCTGGCGTCATTGCCTGATGCGATGACAATACACTTGATCAGCGTTTCCACAGTCTGCACCTCCCCCTCCTCCAGAAACACCTGGGAACCTCCCATGGATTTGGCGTAAGCGCTGGTGGAAACCTCATCTGTCATATGGATCCGGCCGCTTTCCAGTGCGTCAAAAATTAATATCAGCGTCATAATTTTTGTAATGCTGGCCGGACTCCTGGGTTCGTCAGCATTTTTCTCATAAATGATCTGCCCTGTGGAAGCCTCCATTAAAACAGCTGAAGGGGCCTGGATATCAGGACCGGCCTGAGATTCCTCCATGGTTCCGGCCTCTCCTCCCGTCCCGCTTCTGACTTCCCCCTCCGCTCCGCCGCCATCCGCTCCAGTGGCCGTTCCCGCTGTCTCCGCCGTTCCCGCGCCGCCCGCAGCTGTCCCCGCCGTTCCCGATGCTCCACCACCATCCGCTCCCGCGGCTGTCCCTGCCGTCCCTGACGTTCCACCACCATCCGCTCCCGCGGCTGTCCCCTCCGCTCCGCCGCCTCCCGCTCCCGCGGCAGCATCCATTCCTCCCGGACTGCTCTCTCCGGTCTCATCGATTCTCTGGGATACGGCCACCGCCATATTGCTTCCCGCCGTAAAAACCGGCTCCTCTCCAAACACGGCGGCAGGCGTCACCAGACAGTTTCCTGCCATTATGGCCGCCATTGTCCATATTCTTATCCTTCTCTTAATCTGCTTCATACGTCTTCCTCCAACACCTGGTTTCTTCTCCTACTAATGTATGGTTTCCCTGTGTTTTTCTAGTACTGTTTCCACAGAAATCCCTTCCTGACAGATTCACATTTCTCCCGGTTATCATGTCCGTACTGCACAGTCTCCCGGTCATATTTTTAACCTCCCTGTACGCCGCACAAATGTCTCCATGCACCAAACACCTGTAACCTGTTTATTACATTACTGTGCCTGTCTGTTACATTTCTTACTCATGTTTTATGGTTTTATTATGATTCCATTATATTTCTGGTTTCTCCCACTTTCCCATTTACATAATTCGACTGTCTGTGGTATACTGTAAATCAGTTTGAAACCTGTTTTATACACTTAAACTGAGGTTAAGTGTTTACCATATAATTTTAGAGGTGTTCTGTCATGAATCAAAATATTAATCGCAGTCATTACCGTCCCCGGGCGTCCAAACGCCGGAGACAGTATCTTCTTCATAGACTCCCTGTTATCCTTATTATCGTCCTGCTGCTGGTGCTCCTCTCCGTCTTCTGCTGGATGCTTGGACGCCACTTCCTGGGCAAGGATTCACCTCCCTCTCTGTCCCCGACCAAAGGGCCTCTGGAAAGCGGCAGCCCTCTGACAGAAAGTTCTGCGGACATAGAGATTTTTACCGAACCGGATGTCTCTGCTTCCTCCACACCCATAAACAGCCTTCTCGAAGATGCCGGACGGATTGCCGCCGGCTACGATTATGACCGGGCCATTCAGCTTCTTACGGATTCCGAATTTTACGGAACTGACCAGCGCATCACCGATGCCATTACCGAATATGAGACTGTCAAGGCATCTCTTAAGTCCTACGATGTTTCACAGGTTACACATGTGTTTTTCCACACTTTGGTCATAGATGAATCCAAAGCATTCGACGGCGACGCGGACGAGAGCGGTTATAATCAGGTTATGACCACCAAAGATGAATTTTTAAAAATTCTGGATTCCATGTATGAGAAAGGATATGTTCTGGTGCGCCTTCATGACCTGGCCGAGCTGACTGCAGGCGAGAACGGTACAAAGATGACCCGCAAGTCCATTCTCCTTCCTGAGGGCAAGAAACCCTTTGTTATGTCTCAGGACGATGTCTGCTACTACGAGTATATGGAGGGAGACGGGTTCGCCACCCGCATGGTTATCGGCTCCGACGGAAAGCCTACCTGCGAGATGACGATGGAGGACGGAAGTGTTGAGACCGGCGCCTTTGACCTGGTTCCGATTCTGGAAGATTACATCCAGGAACATCCGGATTTCTCATACAAAGGTGCAAGAGCCGTCATCGCATTTACCGGCTACCAGGGAATTTTAGGTTACCGCACCGCTCAGTCCTACAGCGATTCCCCCACCTACCAGCAGGACCGGGAAACTGCCGCGGCCGTGGCCCAGTGTCTGAGAGACTCCGGCTGGGAGCTGGCTTCCCACAGCTGGGGACACAGAGATCTGGGAACCATTGAGTGGGACAAGTTCAAGGCAGACTGTGACAAATGGGACAACGAGGTCAGAACCCTCATCGGCCCCACCGATATCATCCTCTTTCCCTTCGGCGCCGATGTAGGCGACTGGCATCCCTACGCAGCAGACAACGAGCGGTTCCGCTACCTGAAAAACTTAGGATTTTCCTACTTCTGCAATGTGGACTCCAGCCAATACTGGGTTCAAGTAGGCGACGACTTCCTGCGGCAGGGCCGCCGCAATCTGGACGGCTACCGTATGTGGATGGATATCGCGGCGGGAAGCGATGCCTCCAAGAGAAAACTGGACGATCTGTTCCGGGCAGAAGATGTATTCTCCCCCAACAGGCCAACCCCGGTTGTCTGGGAATAATACATGAAACTTCACACAAAAATAAGCTGAACCCTTTTACTTCGGTTCAGCTTATTTTTATGGCTGTCTGGTTTTGTCGTCATTTCTAAAACTGCACGACCTCAACGATCCCCTTGTCCGGCTTCACACTCTCGGCATACAGCACCGGTCCCACTCCGCCGTAATCCTGCCACTCCTCATACTCAATCCTGGCGCGGACACGGACCCACTGCCGCGTCTCCAGATTTCTGGCCTCCCGCGCCTTGCACACATATCCCAGAAACGTCATATCCGCCTCACAGCAGGTCATGGCCATGCGCCCCGGCACAAAATAGTTTTTGGGAAATTCCGGGGACTTTAACACCATACCCGTAAATTCCACGACCTTCCCCCGATACCTATCTGGTTTATCCATACAGTCGATGTACCAGATACCGTAGGCCTCCGGCGGAATCTCTATGACATCCGCCTTCATATCATAGGGCAGATCCGCTTCTGATACCTGGGAGATCTCCCCCTCCTCATCCTCAAATACAATCTCAGCCTTATTGTTCATAGCCAGAAGTGTGCGCCGGTATCCCTCCAGATCTTCTATCCCGTCACAGCGGTTGCAGATGATCAGCTCCGACCTTCGCACCATGGCTCCCAGAAGCGGCTTCATGTTCTTTACATACAGGTCAAATGTTGACCCGTCAATGATAGTCACCTGCTGGTAGATAGTCCAGTCCTTCGGCAGCCGCAGCTCATCCTGATTCCACATGCCGTTCCACTCCATCAGGACTCTCTCCGGATTGTGGAGAAGCTCCAGCTTTGTCAGCTTCTCCGGCGTCAGCTCCTCCAGACTGTCTATGGTTATCAGTTCCGTCCCTGTCGCTTTAAGAAGTTCCTCGTCATACTCCGTATCCCCCTCCTCACAGACGATGAGAAGAGTCTTTCCGTCAGTCTGAAAATACTCCTGTTCCATGGTAAACTGCAAAAACTCCGTCTTCCCGGCCTCCAGGAAACCGTTGATTAAGAACAACGGCATAATATCATCTTCTATTGCTGGTCCCATACTTATCAACTCCTGCCAAATGCTTTATCCAGTTCCTCTTCCCTGAGTCTGGCTCCTATGACGCAGACCTTGCCCGTGTAATCCGGTTTGCCGGTGCGGATCTCAAACTCATCGGGCACCAGATCAAAATAGTACCACTCCTCCGGATTCTCGCCCGGCACCATGCCCTTGGCCCTGAGAATATCCCCATATGCATTTCCGTTGGCCATCTCGTCCAGAATCTCTTCCAGCTTTGCTCTGCCGCACTGCCCCACATTTTCCATCCCCCAACTGGAGAACACCTCGTCCGCGTGGTGGTGTTCATGATCGTGACAGCCACAGCCGCACTCCCCGTCATGGTCGTGGTGATGATGCTCATGACCCTCACAGCCGCACTCCCCGTCATGGTCGTGGTGATGATGGCCATGACCTTCACAGCCGCACTCCCCGTCATGGTCGTGGTGATGATGGCCATGACC
>JAAWHK010000096.1 GCA_022795805.1 Hungatella sp.
GGTCTTGCCCTCGATATAGTCGGAAGTGATGCACCAGTTGCCGTCCTCGGTTACGTTTACACCTAAAACCCTGGGGATAGGCAGACCTGTCTCCTCAACCATAGCCTGGTTCAGGGCCTCGTTCAGAACATCGGCCTTGGGGAAATTTTTATCAAACACTTTAACAGCCGTGTCGCCTACCTGATAGATGATCTTATGGGTCCGTGTGGCTAAAATCTTATCTGTCTTCATATTGTTCTCCCTTCCTTATACATTACCCTCTCGAAATACCTTATTTTGCGGCTTCGCTCTTCTTGTCTCCATAGAATGCCCTCAGATACATCTCCTTGATCTCGCTCATGAGAGGGTATCTGGGGTTAGCGCCGGTACACTGGTCGTCAAATGCCTGCTCCACCATCTCATCCAGCGTATCCAGGAAGTGCTTCTCGTCAACACCGTACTCCGCAATGGTCTTCTTCACGCCTACAGCCGCTTTCAGCTCCTCGATCTTGTCGATGAGTTTCTTTACCGCCTCCTCGTCGTTCTTGGCCTGGATACCCACAAAACGGGCGCACTCTGCGTACCTTGCCCGGGTATGAGGATACTGATACTGGGAGAAGGTTCCCATCTTTCTCGGGCACTCTGCCGCATTGAATTCCACTACCAGGGAGATAAGCAGTGCATTGGCAATACCGTGGGGCAGATGATGGAACGCGCCCAGCTTGTGAGCCATGGAGTGGCAGACACCCAGGAACGCGTTGGCAAACGCCATACCGGCCATACAGGAAGCGTCGGCCATCTTTGCACGGGCTTCTACATTGCTGCCTTCATTATAGCATGTGGGAAGGTATTCGAAAACATTTTTCATTGCTTTTAATGCAAGGCCGTCGGTGTAGTCCGTAGCCATAACGGAAGCATAGGCCTCCAGGGCATGGGTCAGAACGTCTACGCCGGAAGCGCTGGTCAGGCCCTTGGGCTGGCTCATCATGTTGTCCGTATCCACGATAGCCATGTTGGGCAGAAGCTGATAGTCGGCCAGCGGATACTTCACGCCGGTCTCCTGATCGGTGATAACCGCGAAAGGCGTAACCTCGGAACCTGTACCGGAGGAGGTGGGGATTGCCACAAAATAAGCCTTCTCGCCCATCTTGGGGAATGTGTATACTCTCTTGCGGATGTCGATGAACCGCATTGCCATATCCTGGAAGTCTACTTCCGGATGCTCATACATTACCCACATGATCTTGGCCGCATCCATAGCGGAACCGCCGCCCAGAGCGATGATCACGTCAGGCTTAAATGCGTCCATGGCCTTTGCGCCTTCCTGAGCGTTGGCCAGAGTGGGATCGGGCTGTACATTGGAGAAGCACTGATATACAATGCCCATCTCGTCCAGCTTATCCGTGATCGGCTTGGTATAGCCGTTCATATACAGGAAAGAGTCCGTTACCAGGAAGGCTCTCTTCTTATTCAGTACATATTTCAGTTCATCCAGTGCAACCGGCATACAGCCTTTCTTAAAGTATACTTTCTCTGGTGCGCGGAACCACAACATATTCTCTCTCCTCTCGGCTACGGTCTTGATATTCAGCAGGTGCTTTACGCCTACATTCTCGGATACGGAGTTGCCGCCCCAGCTGCCGCATCCCAGAGTCAGGGAAGGAAGCAGCTTGAAGTTGTACAGATCTCCGATCCCGCCGTGGGAGGAAGGAGTGTTGACTACGATACGGCAGGTCTTCATGGCTGCCGCGTGCTTTGCCATCTTCTCGGATTCTCTTACGTCGATGTACAGGGAAGCCGTATGGCCGTAGCCGCCGTCCGCAACCAGTCTCTCCGCCTTTCCAATGGCCTCGTCAAAAGTCTTGGCCTTGTACATAGCCAGTACGGGAGACAGTTTCTCATGGGCAAATTCCTCGGAGATATCCACAGACTCCACCTCACCGATGAGGATCTTGGTGTCCTCCGGAACCTCAACGCCAGCCAGCTTGGCAATCTTATGGGCAGACTGTCCTACAATCTTGGCGTTGAGAGCGCCGTTGATCAGGATGGTCTTGCGTACCTTGTTCAGCTCGTCGCCCTTTAAGAAGTAGCAGCCTCTCAGCTCAAACTCTTTTCTTACCTGGTCGTAAACAGGCTCCATTACCGTAACAGACTGCTCAGAAGCACAGATCATACCGTTATCAAAGGTTTTGGAGTGGATGATGGAGCTTACAGCCATCTGAATATCCGCCGTATCGTCGATAATAACCGGTGTATTTCCTGCGCCTACGCCCAGTGCCGGTTTGCCGGAAGAGTAAGCTGCCAGAACCATGCCCGGGCCGCCTGTGGCCAGAATGGTGTCTGCTCCCTTCATAACTTCCTGGGTCAGTTCCAGTGACGGCACATCGATCCAGCTGATGATCCCTTCCGGTGCGCCTGCCTTAACGGCTGCGTCCAATACCAGCTTGGCAGCTGCGATTGTACAGTTTTTCGCACGTGGATGTGGGGAAATAATAATCGCGTTTCTCGTTTTAAGTGCAATCAATGTCTTGAAAATCGCTGTAGATGTGGGGTTAGTCGTAGGAATAACCGCTGCGATAAGACCGATAGGCTCCGCAATCTTCTTGATGCCGAAGGCCTTGTCCTCCTCAATAACGCCGCAGGTCTTCGTGTTCTTGTAGGCATTGTAGATATACTCTGCCGCATAGTTGTTCTTGATAACCTTGTCCTCTACCACACCCATGCCTGTCTCTGCGACTGCCATCTTTGCCAGGGGAATGCGCTGCATATTGGCTGCCTTTGCAGCCTCGAAGAAGATTTTGTCTACCTGCTCCTGGGTGTAGGCAGCAAATACCTTCTGTGCTTCGCGCATTGCCTTCATCCTGGCAGTCAGCGCTTCCACACTGTCGATGATTTCTGGTACGGTGTTCTGTTCAATCTTTGCCATACTGGACCTCCTAAAGGAAACTTTGTGTACTGGTTTCATTTCGATATGTTGATATCAGGGTTGATGTTTTTTAACATATCTTATGATTTTATTTTATCATTCGTTAAAAAAATATCAATCCCATTTTTTAACAAACTTCAATAGATTTTTTCATAGTTTTTGTGCATATTGTTCCGCCGTCCCAAAGCCTGTTTTTCTGCCTTTTACACCTTTAGTGGAAACCACGTCGCAGACCCTTAAACTCTCCCCGTTTACCATGAATTTCACGTCAAGTCCACCAAATGTCACTCCATAAATACGCTCCGGATCCTGAACGTATACAGGGCGGGGATCCTGAGCCAGCACACCTGTTACCGCGGCTCTCTTCTCCTCAGGATACCGCTCCAGAAGATGGGCGGGAAACTCCACTTTAAGCTGATGCATCTTTGTCTCCCCGGTATATCCTTCCGCCGCTTCGGGTCGGCAGTCTGTCAGCGGGATATAGGGCTTTATGTCATAGATGGGGGTTTTGTCCATCAGATCCGCTCCTGATACTTTCAGTATAGGCCCCCTGTCTTTGTCTGTATCTATACCTTCCAGCCTTACACAGGAAAGCCCGATATCATTGGGCCTGAAGGGGGACCTGGTGGCAAATACGCCCATCCTCCTTCCGCCCAGCCTGGGAGGTTTCACCGTAGCTGACCAGTGTTCTTTTTGTGACTGTGAAAACTTCCATAAAAGCCATATGTGTGAGAACTCTTCCAGCCCCCGCAAGGCCGCCGGGTTTCTGTACTCCGGTTCAAATACGACGGTTCCCTGCAGCTCCTCTACCAGGCCGCTCTGCCTGGGGATGCCGAACTTATCCGGAAAATCCGTGCGGATGTGAGCAATTATCTTCATTGGTCTTCCTCCTGAAAAAAGCCATATCAATGGCCGGATATCAGTATCCTACAATAGGATACTATGTTTCGCGGTTTTTTTCAATTTTTCTTTCTTGGAAAAGCCATTGACAAATCCTTCCTGTTTTGCTAAACTACTTTTAGAACATATGTTCGATTATTTAAGGAGAGGGAAGTGATTTTAAAGATGTCTGCCACTACCATTTACTGCAGATACTGCCACCAGCGCCTGTTTGACATCATACCCGGGACCAGGGGCCGTATTGCGATAAAGTGTTCCAGGTGCCGCAGGATTATGACGGTCTCATTACTGGAAACCGAACTGAATAAGGACTACCTAGCAAAGGAATGATTCTATCAATTACCAAATAGCAGGAGGGACGTATTGCTCATGGGGCGATACGTCTCTTTTTTGCTTCTGTTTTCAAAAATGGAGGAAACGTTATGGATTATTACATCAAAATCAAGGAAACCCGGATTCCCGTATCTGAGGAGGTATACAAGGCGTACTGCCAGGGCGCACGGAAAGAACGCTACTTTCGGGAAAGCGATATCCGAAACCAGACATTTTTCTATGATGCCCTGGATACGGAGGAACTAAACGGCAGCGAAATGTTCCAGGATCCTGACGCACAGTCTGTGGAGGACGCGGCAGAGAGAAATATTCTTCTGGAAAAGTTAAGGGACAGTGTGGGCAGACTCAGCGATGATGAAAAGGAGCTGCTCTCCAGACTCTATGTGTACGGCGAGTCCCTTCGCCGCGTCGCCGGCACCACGGGCATCCCTTTAACCACTCTCCACGGACGTCACCGGCGTCTTCTGAAAAAGCTGAAAAATTTCCTGGAAAATTAATCGAACATATGTTTGTTTTATCGGATAAATAGTAGAGGAGGAGAGATACCATGAAGAAAGTATTACAATATCTGTTTCGTTGGTCTGTAAATCTCATTCTGGCGGCGGCGCTGCTTCTGGCCGCAGCCATATGGCTTCCGGGGCTGTTCCACATGAAGGCCTATGTGGTAAAGAGCAGCAGCATGGAACCTGCCATTATGCCCGGAAGCGTCATCTACGTCAGTCAGTACCGTGAGGGGGAATCTGTCTCCCCCGGAGATATTGTCAGCTTTCGGACGGGGGATGCCAAAGTTACCCACCGTGTCGTTGCCGTAAATTCGGAGTACGGCACCGTCACCACGAAAGGGGATGCCAATCAGGTGTGCGATTCCCAGCCCGTTACCTTCGACGCGATCGAGGGCAAAGTCCGATTCCACATCCCCGCCATCGGTTATCTGCTGCTCCGTTAACATAGATCGCATCCGCTGCTGTTTCAGACACCGGTGAACAGCGGCAAGGCAGCTGCACAAGGCAGCTTACGATTCAAAGAAGGAGGTTTGATTATGGAAAAATCAAAGTCAACATTTAAGAACAGGGCCAAACTGCTGGCTGCCATATGTGTACTGGCCCTTTTAAGCCTGGGCGGAACCATGGCTTATATGACAGACCATGAGTCGGCAGAAAATAAATTTACCGTAGGAAAGGTGGATTTTAATCTGTATGAGAGGAACTGGGACGGGGAGCTTCCTGACGGAACCTATGCCACATCCTCCAACGCCACCTCTTCCAATGCCACACCCTCCGACGCCCTGGGTATTGAGCAGGCGGAGGATATGTACGCCGGAAAGGAGATCACCAAAGACCCGGCTATCAAAAACAACAGCAAAAACGACGCCTACCTGAGAATGACCGTGAAGGTTCCCATAGCCACTGTCAGCACCGCCGACAGAGACGGTAATCTGCTCAACGGGGGCCAGCCCCAGGAAACGGATCTCTTCACCTATACCGTTAACCCGGATTCAGGCATGAGGCCTGTATCACCGTGGCCTGCTACGGAAAACGGCTTCCATGTGTATGAGTACATGTATACAGGAGACGGCTACCAGGAGATCCCTGTACCCGCAGGCCACGACATTCCCCCGCTTTTCTACACCGTTACCTTCGCCAATGTGGTGGACGGGGAGATCAGCGAGGACACGGAATTCATTTATGTGGATTTTAAGGCGATTCAGTCAGGAGGATTCGACGGGCCTGATGATGCCTGGAGGGCCTATGAGAACCAGTCCCGATGACAGGGGCCGAATGTAAGGGGGTGATTGTCCGGCACAATAACTAAAAAAGGGGCGGATGCGGCTCATATAAGCCGCACCCGCCTCTATCTCTTACCTGTCATTCAGCATCCAGTCCAGAATCCTCCGGATACAGACATCCCAAAAGTCCCAGTTGTGTCCTCCCGGTCCCTCCTCATACATAACATCGGCTCCCATCTCCTCCATCCTCTGTTTTACATATAAGTTTGCCTTATAGAGGAAGTCCTCCGTTCCGCACGCCTGATACAGTCCCGGCACGATTCCCTTTTCCTTACATCTTCTGTACAGCTCAAACAGATCCCGGTCGCTTCCCCCAAGCTCTTTCGGACTGCCGAAAATATCATCCCACGGGAACGGATTGTTATCCCCAAGGTCAGCCCGGTTGTTATAGAGTCCTGCAATGTCCAGGGCGCCTGACATGCTGGCAGACTTTATGTAAAGCTCCGGTTCGGACAGAGCCAGGTACCAGGCGCCGTATCCGCCCATGGAGAACCCGGCGATATAGGTATCCTCCCTCTTTTTGGAAACCGGGAATACGCTGGTAATAAAGGCGGGAAGCTCTTTCGTAAAAAACGTCTTATATGCCGGTCCATGGGCCATATCCTGATAAAAATTATTGCCCGCGGAAGCCATAACCACCGCGCAGCAATGGTCCAGGGCATACCGATCAATATTGCTGTTGCGAAGCCAGGAACTGTAATCCCCATAGGCGCCGTGAAGCAGATACACCACCGGAAGGCCTGTCTCATAGCAGTACCGGTTCTGGATCTCCTTGTCCACAATCTGTTCATTTCCCGAAGGCGTGGGAATGATAACATTAACCGCAATATTGCTTCTGAACGTATAGCTGTAGTAATGGCATGTCATAGTCGCCATAATATACTCCTCCTTCTCCTGACATAATATGAATATTGAAAAAGACTTCCGGCAAAAGCACCGGAAGCCTTTTTCTCAGATTATTTGTTATCCGCTGTAATAGCCTTAGCCGCGGTACGTCCGGAAACGATAATCTCCGTGATCGCATTGCCGCCAAGTCTGTTGCCGCCGTGGATACCGCCTGTAACCTCGCCGGCTGCGTAGAGGCCTTCAATGGCATTTCCGCTTTCATCCAGCACATGACGCTCCGTATCTACCACGACGCCGCCCATGGTGTGGTGAGTAGAAGGAGCCATGAGACGGATGGTGAGAGCCGTGCCCTCC
>JAAWHK010000097.1 GCA_022795805.1 Hungatella sp.
CACTATGAGGCAAGGCATATGAGCTGGCTCCACTGTTTCTGGGGAATCGGGGCGTCACTGGGGCCGTATATCATGGGCGCCTGTCTGGTGGGAGGCCTTCCGTGGACGGGAGGTTACCGGATTATCTCGGTTCTGCAGATTGGGCTGACGGCGGTGCTGTTTGCCACGCTGTACCTGTGGAAAGGGAGCAAGGCCCAGGAGGAGGCCAAGGGGGAGAGAAGGAGCGCGGGGCTTCGGGAGGTTTTCGGGCTTTCGGGGGCTAAGGAGGCCATGATTTCCTTTTTCTGCTACTGCGGTCTGGAGCAGACGGCGGGGCTGTGGGCGGCCAGCTATATGGTGCTGAACCGGGGGATTTCGGCTACCGCGGCGGCCAAGTGGGCCTCCCTGTTTTACCTGGGCATCACGGCCGGCCGGTTTGTCTGCGGGTTCATTACCATGAAGCTTAACGACCGGAATATGGTGCGGCTGGGGCAGGCGGTGACCGTGGGAGGGATTGTCCTTTTGATGCTGCCTTTTGGCCAGGCCGTCACAGGCGCGGGGCTTGTGATGGTGGGCGTCGGGTGTGCGCCTGTGTATCCGGCGCTGCTTCATGAGACTCCGGCTAATTTCGGGGAGGATCTGTCCCAGGCCATTATGGGCATGCAGATGGCCTGCGCCTATGTGGGGACTATGGTGATGCCGTCCCTGTTTGGGATGATATCGGGGAAGGCAGGCATCCGGCTGTATCCGTTTTATCTTCTGGGGATTACGGCGGTGATGGTTTTGATGGTGGAGAGGCTGAATGGACTGAAGAAGGGAGAGGCTGAGGGATGATGAGAGTGATTGCCATGGATATGGACGGGACGCTGTTAAACAGTCAGAAGAGAATCAGTCCCAGGACACGGGAGGCTCTGATTCGGGCGGAGCAGGAGGGGGTTATCCTCATACTGGCGTCGGGGCGGCCTACCAGCGGGCTTATGGGGTTTGCCAGGGAGCTTGAGATGGAGAAGCATCATGGGCTGCTGGTTTCTTACAACGGGTCCCAGGTGGTGGACTGTGAGACAGGGAAGGTGCTGTTTAATCAGGCGCTGTCTGTGGAGGAGGGGAAGGCGGTTCTGGAGCACATGAAAAAGTTTGACCGTGTGCGGCCTATGATTGACAGGGGAAAGTACATGTACGTGAACAATGTGTATGACCAGTATATTACGGTAAAAGGGAAATTGTTTAATGTGATGGAGTATGAGTCCAGGGGCGGGAATTTTAACCTGTGTGAGGAGCGGGATTTGGCGGCTTTCGTGGATTTCCCCCTGAACAAGATTCTGACTACGGCGGATCCGGAGTACCTTCAGGCTCATTATAAGGAGATGATGGAGCCCTTTAAGGACGCGTTGAACTGTATGTTCACAGGGGCTTTTTATTTTGAGTTTACGGCTAAAGGGATTGACAAGGCCCGGGCGCTGGGCACGGTTCTGGAGCCTATGGGGTACAGGCGGGAGGATATGGTGGCATTCGGGGACGGCCACAACGATGCTTCCATGCTGGATTATGCGGGCTATGGGGTTGCCATGGCCAACGGGGTGGAGGAGCTTAAGGCTAAGGCGGATGAGGTGACGGCTTCTCTGGATGAGGACGGCGTCGGAATGACGGTGGAGAGGATGTTGGAGCGGGGCTGAGGGAGGCCGCGGTTTTATGGATTTTAGATGGAATTGTTCAGTTTGGTGTGATACAATGATCGACAAAGGAGGACATTAAATTATGGTAAAAGAGGGAATGAAGGCTCCGGAGTTTACGCTGCCGGACAAGGATGGGAACCAGGTATCTCTGGCTGATTTTCTTGGGAAAAAGCTGGTGGTGTATTTTTATCCCAGAGACAATACGTCCGGGTGTGCGAAGCAGGCCTGTGCATTCGCGGGGGTTTACAAAGAGTTTGAGAAGCTGGGAGTGACGGTCATCGGCATCAGCAAGGACAGTGTGAAGTCCCATCGGAATTTTGCGTCCAAATATGAGCTTCCGTTTGTTTTGCTGTCCGATCCGGAATTAAAGGCGATTCAGGCCTACGATGTGTGGCAGGAGAAGAAGATGTACGGGAAGGTGTCCATGGGCGTGGTGCGCAGCAGCTTTATCATTGATGAAAAGGGTATGATTGAGAAGGTGATGGAGAAAGTGAAGCCGGATACCAATGCGGCGGAGATTCTCAAGTACCTGGGACAGGAGTAAAAGAGGTGAGAAAAGAAGGAGGGATACCGTGACTCAGGATGCACTTTTATTTTTTGGCAAAAGTCCCCAGGCCCTGCCTCTCTATGAGTGTTTGGAGCAGAAGATTTTGTCGGAGATTGAGAATGTGACTGTGAAGGTGCAGAAAACCCAGATATCATTTTCTAACAGGCATAATTTTGCCTTTGCCTCCCTGCTTCCTGTGAGAAAGGCCAGGGAACGGCCGAAGGTTTATCTGACGGTGACGTTCGGCTTAAGTCACCGTGTGGATTCTCCGCGGATTGACGTGGCAACGGAGGCGTATCCTAACCGGTGGACCCACCATGTGATGGTTGGGATGCCGGAGGAGATTGACGCAGAACTGATGGGATGGGTAAAAGAGGCGGCAGCGTTTTCTGCGGCAAAGAGATAGGGGGTCTGACAGGATCTGAGCAGAAAATTCCCCCACCGGGTTCGGGTGGGGGAGGGGATGGGGACGGGGTATGCTGTCTGCCCGTATGCCGCCGTCAGGCGGTGGTTTTGTGCGGCGATTGGGAATCCTGGGCATCTTTGGCATCTTCCGTCTCCTTATACCCGTCCAGCCGGGGGTAATCCTCCAGGGTCTCCTTTTTATCCTGAATCAGTTTCCAGCCGATCCAGATGACCAGGAGAGCCGCTGCCAGCTGGGGGATGGCCCGAAACCAGTAGTGGAGGGTGGAAAACAGGATGGAGGAAAGGCCCAGCCAGTCGGAGAATCTCCAGAAAGCTGACCAGAGATGATTCCATATGATGCTGACACCTATGAAGATCAGCACAAAGGCTACCGGTTTTCGGTTCTGAAGGATCCAGTTCTGCATATCCCGGGGCTGCATGTGGAAGAGATAATCGTCTTCCAGGGCATAAAATTCCTCATCGGACATACAGTTTAAGTTGTGTGTGTGGAAGAAGCTGAAAAACCATAACACAGGGAGCAGGTAAAGCATGGGGGGAAACAGGTTGCCCAACAGCGCGATTCCGCCCCAGAACAGCATCATAATGCTGCCGCCCATTTTGTAAAACCCCAGATACATTTCCCCGGCTCCAGGAATCAGGGAGATGAAAAAAGTAATTAGTTTATTTTTTTTATTCGTCATACAAGGGCACCTCCAGGTCCAAAAGAGATTTGGAAAATTGGTTGATCTTTCCGCCCCATTCCTGTATCTTTTCGTAGGCTTCCACATAAATGGGGACACTTCGGGAGACCTGCGGGGCAACGGCGTACCTTTCGCAGGGCCCGGGCATGGCGATTATAATTCCGATGGAGCAGGCCGCGGCCAGGCTGACCTTAAGGCTGTAGCGAAACAGCTGGCTCTTTTTCGACAGGTGGTTGCTGCCGGCGATAATCCGTATATCTGCCTGCCGGCTTCTTTCCAGGATGGAGGATTTTAGATTGCCCGGGGCTGCGATAAGTCCTCTTTTTTCCAGATAGTCTGCAAATTCTTCGGCTTTTGTCTGATCACTGGCCATAACTTCCAGCGAGAAATTTTCAAAAGAAATGTCATCCATTAAGCAGATCCTCCTTTCTGTACAGTTTGCGCAGCATGGCTTTCGCGCGGTAAATCTGAGTCTGAATTGTTTTTAGATTCTTTCCTCTTTTTTCTGCTATCTCCACAGGTTCCATTTCATGGTAAAAATAGTCCAGTGCCACCTGACGGTAGGGTTCCTTTAATTTCATACAGCAGTCATAAAGATCCCGGTGCAGGGCGTTGTCCATAACTTCCTTTTCCGGGGGCGGTTGTGTCGGCGAGCAGGTGATAAGAAACTGACTGTCAGTGGGAATCTGTTTTCTGCCGGAATGCTTTAAGTAGTCCAGGCATTTGCGGGAGGCAATTTTGCACAGCCAGGCTTTCGCGTTGCGGCCGTCAAAATAAGCCAGATTTTTGTAGGCTGACAGGAAGGTTTCCTGAGTTAGATCC
Source organism: Hungatella sp. (assembly GCA_022795805.1). Classification (GTDB taxonomy): domain Bacteria; phylum Bacillota; class Clostridia; order Lachnospirales; family Lachnospiraceae; genus UBA3402. The sequence continues at coordinate 4,128 of JAAWHK010000097.1, forward strand.
TGTGCGTCAAAGTAGTCTTTAGTCAGTTGGAGGCAGATAGAATAAATCAGATTCTGGTATTGGTCAATCCACTGTTCCAGCTGTTTTTCTGCGTTAATCCTGCTCACCTCCCATCTACTTATTATAACGCGGAAAACGGCATGCAGTCTTCAAAAATTTTCCTTTTCAAAGAATGGGAAAGATAGTATAATGGAAGTACAAAATTTGAAGAGAGAAGAGAAGAAATGCTGCACAAAACATTAAAACCGTTTCCTAAGGATTTTCTTTGGGGGGCAAGTACATCTGCGTATCAGGTTGAGGGGGCTAATCTGGAAGACGGCAAGGGACCGTCCTGTCAGGACGTGAAGAAGGTGCCGGAGGGGACTTCCGATTTAACCGTGTGCGCAGACCAGTATCACAGATATAAAGAGGATATTGCACTGATGGCCGAGATGGGATTTAAGACCTACCGTTTCTCCATCGCCTGGTCCAGAATCCTTCCCGAGGGAACCGGAGAGGTGAATCCCAAAGGGATTGAGTATTATAATAACGTGATTGATGAATGTCTGAAATATGGAATTGAGCCTTTGGTGACCATGTTCCATTTCGATATGCCCGCTGCGCTGGACAAGCGTGGTTCCTGGTCCAACAGAGAATCCGTGGACTGGTTTTTAAACTTTGCAAAAGTGATGTTCGAGAACTTTGGCGACAGAGTAAAATACTGGCTGACTATTAATGAGCAGAATATGCTGACTCTGGTAGGCCCGATTATCGGGACTTTGACTATCCCGGAGGGCTGCACCAACGTGTTAAAGGAGACGTATCAGCAGAACCACCATATGCTGGTAGCCCAGGCCAAGGCCATGGCTTTGTGCCATGAGATGCTGCCTGGAGCCAAGATCGGTCCGGCTCCCAATATTTCTCTCGTATACCCTGCAAGCTGCAAGCCCGAGGACAATCTGGCGGCCCAGAACTACAATGCTATCCGCAACTGGCTGTATCTGGATATGGCCGTGTATGGCGTGTACAATAATCTGGTGTGGGCTTACCTGGAGGAGAACGATGCCATGCCGGAGTTTGCTCCGGGTGATGCGGAAGCGCTGAGGAGCGGCCATCCGGACTTTATCGGATTTAATTATTACAGCACGAGTACCGTAGAGGCCAGCGACGGCACTGAGGCGGTGAACCCGGGAGCGGATCAGCAGACTGCGAGAGGGGAAGCCGGCTTCTACAAAGGCTACCGCAATCCCCATCTGCCCACCACCGAATTTGGCTGGGAGATTGATCCTATGGGATTTAGGTCTACCATCCGTGAGATGTATTCCAGGTACCGCCTTCCCATGATCGTTACGGAGAACGGACTGGGTGCTTACGACAAGCTGACAGAGGACGGCAAAGTCCACGATCCATACAGAATCGAGTATCTGCGCAAGCACATTGAGCAGGTTCGTCTGGCCATCTCAGACGGATGCGAGATGATGGGATACTGTCCATGGTCAGCGATTGACCTGATCTCCACCCATGAGGGCATGGTAAAACGTTACGGCTTTATCTATGTGGACAGGGATGAGTTTGACTTAAAGACACTGGATCGTTATCGCAAGGATTCTTTCTTCTGGTACAAGAAGGTTATCGAGTGCAATGGGGAGGATCTGTCATAGAAATTCCAAAGACAGCAGACACAAGCCGCGGAGGCCTGAACCGGGTGTTCCCAGGTTCGGCCGCCGCGGCTTGTTTACAGGTTTATTGGTTCTCCAGCTCTTTTAAAACTCTAGCCGTAAGGTCAGGATAGTTGCCGATCACCGTGTCAACACCCTTGGCGTACAGGTCGCGGATCTGCTCCTCCGTATTAACGGTCCAGGTGTTAATCACCAGTCCGGCGGCCTTGATCTCATCTACGATCTCCTGCTTTAACTGCAGAAACAAGGGATGATAGCAGTCCACACCGTAAGATTTAGTGTACTGTCCCGGGTTGTAGATCCATGTATCGCTGAGGAATCCGTAGGACAGCTCCGGAGCCATAGCTTTCATGCGCAGCACGCTGTAATGGTTAAAGCTGGAGATAATGATCCTGTCTTCCAGATGATACTCCTTGATCAAAGCGTATACCTTTTCCTCCAGACCGGGATATTCATTGATGCCTGTCTTTAATTCGATGTTGGTCACGATGGGGGAATCTTTTACCAGTTCAAAATACTCCCGCAAGGTAGGAATAGGGTTAAACCCCATCTCGCCTTTATAGATATAGGACGCATCCAGTTTCTTTAATTGTTCTAATGTGTAGGAAACCACCAGGCCTTCGCCGTCAGTGGTCCTGTCTACCTTTTCGTCGTGGATGATTACAACCTCACCGTCACTGGTCAGCTGAACATCCAGTTCGATTCCGTCCACCCCCTCATCCAGCGCCTTCTGGAAGGCCAGAAGAGTGTTTTCCGGATATTTTCCGCTAAAGCCGCGATGGGCAAAGTTTTTCATGATAGATCCTCCTCATTGATGAGATTTTATAGTTTGCGTATGGTTCATTCTAACACAGGACGGCGGACAAAACAACTGCCGTTTTATGTCCGCCGTCAGGAAATCGCTATTCAGGTTTTATGTTATTTCGTGGATGCGTTGTAGTTTTCGATAGCGGAGTTAACGCTCTTGGTCAGGAAATCAACAGCCTCCTGAGGTGTGTAGGTTCCGTCGTAAGTCTTCTCCATGGCCTCATTGAACAGTGTTCTGGACTCTGTCGCTACGCCTGAAAGCACGCCTGCGGTGTATCCGTTAACCGGTGTATCCTTCAGCTGGTTGATAGCGGTTAAGAAGTTTGGATTCTCTTCGATGAAAGCCTTCATATCCGGTGTGTCGTAAGCTGCCGGATTGATAGCAAAG
>JAAWHK010000098.1 GCA_022795805.1 Hungatella sp.
CAAGGAAGGCACGGAGCTGAAAAACCTTATTAAGACCCTCCACGACAATGACATCGAGGTCATCCTTGACGTGGTGTTCAACCACACCGCCGAGGGCAATGAACTGGGGCCCTCCTTCTGCTTCAAGGGCATTGACAACAAGATGTACTACATGCTGACCCCTGACGGCAACTACTATAATTTCAGCGGCTGCGGCAATACCTTAAACTGCAACCACCCTATCGTCCAGCAGATGATCCTGGAGTGCCTGCGGTACTGGACCATCAATTTCCGCATCGACGGGTTCCGCTTTGACCTGGCCAGCATCCTGGGAAGAAACGAGGACGGTTCCCCCATGAACAATCCGCCTCTCCTCAAAAGCCTGGCCTACGACCCCCTCCTCAGCAATGTAAAGCTTATCGCCGAGGCATGGGACGCAGGGGGCATGTACCAGGTAGGCAGCTTTCCCGCCAACAAGCGGTGGGCCGAGTGGAACGGCAGGTACCGGGACAGCATCCGCTCCTTCTTAAAAGGGGAATTCTGGGAATCCTGGAACGCCGCCTGGAGCATTTCCGGCTCCAGCGACCTGTACGGCGGATTCTTTACGGACTACAAAGGCAGCTATGCGGGCTACAACTCCTGCATCAACTTCATCACCTGCCACGACGGTTTTACCATGCACGACCTCTATGCCTACAACCACAAGCACAATGAGGCCAACGGCTGGGACAACACCGACGGCGCCGACGACAACCGCAGCTGGAACTGCGGCATCGAGGGCCACACGGACCACCCGGCTGTGAACAAGCTGCGCTACCGCATGATACGCAATGCCTGCGCCGTTCTCATGTGCAGCCGCGGAACCCCCATGTTCCTTTCGGGCGACGAGTTCGGCAACACCCAGTACGGCAACAACAACAGCTACTGTCAGGACAACGAGATCTCATGGCTGGACTGGAGTCTTCTGGAGAAAAACCGGGAGCTGTTTGAATTTTTCCGTTTTATGATTCACTACCGCCACGAGCACACGGTTATCCGCCGCAAGCTTCCCGACGCCATCTGCGGCATGGAATCTCTGCGAAGCCACAGCACCGACGCCGCTGTGACGAATCTTCCGGAAAACGCCAGGACCATCGCTGTCAGCTTCGCCGGCTACGACCGCAAAAAGGGCAGGGACGATCTGGTGTATCTGTGCATCAATGCCCACTGGGAGGACGTAACCATCACCCTCCCCGACCTCCATCACCGGGGCGCCTGGTACCTGAGCGTAAACACCTACGGGGACGGACAGGGCCGCTGCACCTACCCCAAAGGCCAGGAGGTCCGCATTGACAAGGACTTTGTCATGCGGCCCAGATCGGTGGCCGTATTTACAGGCAGAGGAGTTTGGGAGAAGCAGTATCAGTAGAGAAACAGGCGGGAGACAAAATAAAGTCTCCCGCCTGTTTCTCCCTGTCCGGATCCGACCCGCGCCGATTTCCTTCTCACTCCAGCTCCTTCAGCCCTGTATACAGCTCATAATACCTTCCCTTCATCTCCAGAAGCTCCTGATGGTCTCCCCTCTCCATGATCTCCCCCTGCTCCAGCACCATGATGGCATCGGCGTTGCGCACCGTGGAGAGCCTGTGGGCGATGACAAAGGTAGTCCGGTTGGCCATCAGCCGGTCCATGCCGTGCTCAATATGTTTCTCTGTCCTGGTATCCACAGAGCTGGTGGCCTCATCCAAAATCAGGATGGGCGCCTTTGACACCGCCGCCCTGGCGATATTGAGAAGCTGCCGCTGGCCCTGGCTTAAGTTGGCCCCGTCCCCCTCCAGCATGGTGTCATACCCCTTGGGCAGACGCATGATAAACGAGTGGGCGCTGGCCGTCTTCGCTGCCTGCACCACCTCCTCATCCGTTGCATCCAGTCTTCCGTAGCGGATATTCTCCCGCACGGTCCCCGTAAACAGATGGGTGTCCTGGAGCACCATGGCAATATTCCGTCTCAGATCCGCCCGCCTGAGACGGCGGATGTCCGCTCCGTCGATGGTTATGCTACCCGACTGTATATCGTAAAACCGGTTCAAAAGATTGGTGATGGTGGTCTTCCCGGCCCCGGTGGAGCCCACAAAGGCGATCTTCTGTCCCGGCTTGGCGTACAGGCTGATGTCCCTCAAAATAACCTTATCCGGGTTATATCCAAAGGTCACATGATCCAGAACCACATGCCCCTCCATGGGGTTAAGGACCACCGCGTCCCCATCGTCCGCCTGCTCCGGCGCCTCGTCCATCACCGCAAACACCCGCTCCGCCCCGGCCAGAGCCGAAAACACGCTGCTGACCTGCATGGAGATCTCATTGATAGGCCGGGCAAACTGCCTGGAGAAATTAAGAAACACCGTCAGTCCGCCTACGTCAAAATTCTTCCAGATACATAAGATACCGCCGATGCACGCAGTCAAAGCGTAGTTCACCTGGCTTAAATTTCCCATCACCGGCCCCATGATGCCGCCGAAAAACTGGGCCTTGATCTGATTGTCCCGAAGGTCCCGGTTCAATATGGCGAACTCCTCCCTGGCAGTATCCTCATGGCAGAACACTTTCACCACCTTCTGCCCAGTCACCGTCTCCTCCACATAGCCGTTGACCGCTCCCAGGGACATCTGCTGGGCTCCGAAATACTTCTGGCTCCGCCTCGCCACGGCGCCTCCCGCCTTCATCATCACCGGAACCATAACCACGGTGATAATTGTCAGATAAATATTGGTGTACACCATGAGCACAAGTGTGCCGATGATGTTCAGGGCCCCGGAAAACAGCTGCACCAGGGTGTTGGACAGCATCTGCCCCACCGTGTCAACGTCATTGGTAAACCGGCTCATCAGATCCCCGTTGTTGTTTGTATCGTAAAACCGCACCGGGAGGGCCTGCATCCTGGTAAACAGATCGTTTCGAATCTTCACCAGCGCGTTCTGGGCCACGGTGAGCATCACCTTGGCCTGGGCGTAGCTGGCCAATACCCCCGCCAGATACACCAGAGCCATGACCACAAGTGCTCTGGCAAGCCCCGCCGCGTCCCCTCTGCCTCCGTCCGCAGGCACAATATACCGGTTGATAATGGGCCGCAGCATGTAAGCCCCTGCCAGGGAAGCCGCCGTGTTGATTATGACGCAGAGAAACGCCAGGGTCATTCTTGCCTTATCCTCGTTTAAGTAGGACAGGAGCCTTTTCACCGTGGCCCTGCCGTTCTTGGGAGCTCCCTTTGCCATGGCCCTCTGCCTTGCCGGCCCGCCGGGACCATGTCCTCCTGGTCCCATGGGTCCCCTCCTCTGGGGCACCGATCTGCCGTACCGGCGCTTCAGCCTCTCCGCCCGGGCGCTGTCTGTCCCGGCTGTGCCTCCCCCGAAGCGCTCAGCCGTCTTCCCGCCTTCCCGGGCGTCCTTTCCCGGCTCCAAAGCCGGCTGCCCCTCTCTTCTCTCCTGTTTCGTTCCCCTCATAACACACCCTCCTCCCTCTCACGGTCTCTCTGGGAATAGTAGATCTCCTGATAGGCCTGACAATGCTCCATCAGTTCCCGGTGGTCTCCCATTCCGATGATCTTTCCCTCATCCAGCACCAGAATCTGATCCGCCTCCTCCACGGACCCGATCCTCTGGGCGATAATAAGTTTTGTGGTATCTTTCAGATCCGTGGCAAAACACTGGCGTATCCTCGCCTCCGTAGCCGTATCCACAGCGCTGGTGCTGTCGTCCAGAATCAGGATCTTCGGCTTCTTTAACAGCGCCCTGGCAATACACAGCCTCTGCTTCTGCCCTCCGGAGACATTGACGCCCCCCTGCCCCAGATCCATCCTGTACCCGTCGGCAAACGCACTGACAAACCCGTGGGCCTGGGCGCTTTCGGCCGCCTGCCGGATCTCCTCCCCGGACGCGTCCTCACTGCCCCACCGAAGATTCTCCTCAATGGTCCCGGAAAACAGCACGTTCTTCTGCAGGACCATGCCCACGCCCTCCCGCAGATTCTTCAGGGAATACTCCCTCACATCCACGCCGTCCACCAGAACACTGCCTCCGCTTACGTCGTACAGCCGGGGAATCAGCTGCACCAGCGTCGTCTTGCCGCTGCCCGTAGCCCCGATAATTCCCACGGTCTGCCCTGGAAGAGCCGTAAAGCTGATGTGCTCCAGCACCTTTTCGTCCGCATTCTCGTGGTAGCTGAACGATACGTCCCGAAACTCCACCTTCCCCCGCTCCACCTTCAGACTCTTTTGGGAGGCCTCCTCATCCGTCAGGTCGATCCTGGTATCCATCACCTCGTTGATCCTCTTTATCGATGCCATGGCCCTGGAGCTCTGGAGAAATACCATGGAAAGCATCATCAGGGACATGAGTATCTGCACGATGTAGGTGGTAAACGCCGTCAGATCCCCCACCTGCATCCCTCCCGCGATAATGATATTCCCTCCGTACCACACCACCGCCAGGGTGGTAATGTTCATGGCAAGCATCATCACAGGCATGGTCATGATGACGATGTTCAGGGCTCTCAGCCCGCTGTCCTTCAGATCCAGATTCATGGTCCGAAACTTCTCCTCCTCAAAATCCTCCCGAACGAAAGACTTGATGACCCGCACATTGGTCAGCGCCTCCTGGATTCCGGAGTTGAGCCGGTCCAGCTTCTTCTGCATCACCGTAAACCTGGGAAACGCGGTCCTCAAAATAAGGACAATGGCCCCCAGCAGAAACGGGATCACCGCCAGAATCACCAGGGCCAGCTTCCCGTTCATGATAAATGCCATTATAAGTGCGCCGATGAGCATCCCAGGAGCCCGAAACATCATCCGCAGCCCCATCATGGTCACCTGCTGCACCTGCTGAATGTCATTGGTCAGCCTGGTGACCAGGGATCCTGTGCTGTATTCGTCGATGTTCTTAAACGAAAAATCCTGTACCTTGTCAAACAGATCCTGCCTTAAATCGCTGGTAAAACAGATAGACGCCTTGGAGGAGAAATAGGCTCCTCCGATACCGCCCACAGCCATAAACACCGCCGTCATCACCATCACGGCCCCAATGCCCGCGATGTAGGGCACATTCCTCTCAGGCACCCCGTTGTTCACGATCATGGACATCAGCTTAGGCAGCATAATCTCCCCGAACACCTCCGCCAGCATACACAGCGGCGCCAGGATAAATGCCGCCCTGTAGGGCTTTATATACTTCATATATCGTTTCATTTACAATTCCTCCCCTTCCTGCCCTCTAAAAGTTTTCTCCCGCCCGGACTCATACTCCTCCAGATTGCAGTAGATCCGGTCCAGAAGCTCCCCCATCTTCTCAAAGTCTTCTGCCGAAAACCCCTGAAACATGCGTTTCTCCAGCTCCTCAAAAATGGCGACGCTCTTTTCCACCGTCTCCATCCCCCTCCCGGTGATGCAGATCCGATTAAACCGGTTGTCCTTCACATCCACCTTCCGCTCAATGTATCCCCCCTGCTCCAGCTTCTTTAACGACACGGCAATGGTCGCCGTAGACACGCCGTGAAGCTCTGCCAGCTCCCTCTGGGACACCTGAGGGTGATCTGCCACAAACATCAGAATCTGATGCTGGCTCCGGTAAACCCCCGTGGAACTCAGTTCCTGCTCCAGCACCTTCCTGTGCAGCTTGTTGGTCCGCACATATTTCCCGATCAGCCGGCACTCCTTTGTATCATACTTTCTCCCCACTTTGCTCTCCACCTTATTCCCCTCTTTCCCTTTCCGGCGCCTATTCATTAGCCTGCTGATAATTAGGTTGTTGATAATTAGCCTGCTACCTATTATATGAAATTTCATTGTCAAATGCAATACCCGATAAATCTTTTTATATTTTCTTAATTTTTATTGTTAATCGATAAAAATATATTGATTTTTGATAACTTTGGTGCTACACTTTCCATAAAATTCAAACCTTCTCCACCTTTAAGAAAGGAGTCTGCACACATGAATCAGCGCCCCATCCTTTTTACCAAACACCTGCTGGATGCCATGTTCCTACTCGGCATCCTTATGACCGCGTCCATCCCCGCCGCATTTTCCCTGGCAGGCCGCTGTATCAAAGCCTTCCGCGTCTATTACCTGCCCCTGACCGTGCTCTATATGGCGTCCGGCGTCCTGTGCCTCATGATCATCCGGCAGCTGCAGCACATGTTTGACACGGTCCTGGCGGACGACGCCTTTGTGGACGCCAACACCGTTTCCCTAAAAAAGATGGCCCGATACAGTTTTCTCATCTCCCTGCTGTCCGCCATGCGGCTCCCTTTTTCTCCCACGCCGGCCACCGTGTTTATCATCATCGTGTTCTTCATCGCCGGCCTTTTCAGCATTGTCCTAAGCCAGGTATTTGCCAAAGCCGTCCAGTACAAGAAAGAAAATGACCTGACCATCTAAGGAGGAAACTTATGGGTATTATCATCAACCTGGACGTGGTCATGGCCCAGCGGAAAATCGGTCTGACCGATCTGTCCAAACAGGTGGACATCACCATGGCCAACCTGTCCATCCTGAAAAACAACAAGGCAAAAGCCATCCGTTTCTCTACCCTGGAAGCCCTGTGCCGGGCCTTAAACTGCCAGCCGGGAGACCTGATCTCCTTTGAGGAAGAACCGGATTCCCAATAACTTTAGACCTTTAAGAACGATTTCTTGCGTAAAATGGCAAAATGATGGAATTGCTGTATTGTTGAGTGAGTAACGTTGGGGCGGGGATTGTCGTGGGGCCAGCGAGGGGAGTCAGGCTGTGTGCCGACCGGGTTCAGATATGCCAGACGTTCCGATGAGCCCAAAGCGGAAAACACTCGGGGTG
>JAAWHK010000099.1 GCA_022795805.1 Hungatella sp.
GGCGGCATGGACGCAGACAAATGGTTTAATGTCCTGATCCACGAAATGACCCATACCTGGCCCTCTATGGCAGACTTCAACGTGGGCGAGGGGACCTGGCAGATGGTTATCAGCCTGAGCGGCGCGTGAGGGCGGCTATGGAAGGAAAGTGTGACAGGAGGGCAAAGGAAAAAGTATGAAATTTACGAAGATGCAGGGGGCAGGCAATGACTATGTGTATGTCAACTGTTTTGAGGAGAATGTGGACAGGCCGGAGAGGACGGCGGTCCTGGTCAGCGACAGGCATTTCGGGATCGGTTCTGACGGTCTGGTGCTTATCTGTCCGTCGAAGACGGCGGATGTGCGGATGCGGATGTTCAATGCGGACGGCTCTGAGGGGGCCATGTGCGGCAATGCCATCCGCTGCGTGGGAAAGTACGTGTACGATCGGGGGATGGTGAGAAGGGATCGGGTGACGGTGGAGACGCTGGGAGGGATCAAGGAGCTTGTGCTGCAGGTCCGGAACGGGAAGGTGGACCAGGTGACAGTGGACATGGGGATTCCCAAGGTTATCAGCAGCGGGATTCCGGAGCCCATTAATATAGAGGGAGCGGACACGGAGTTTGTGGGAATCTCTGTGGGCAATCCCCATGCGGTCTATTTTCGGGAGGATATTGACAGTCTGGATCTGGAGCGGATCGGGCCGCATTATGAGAACCACAGCCGGTTTCCTGACCGGGTCAACTCAGAGTTTGTGCAGGTGGTGGACCGGAGCCGTATCCGCATGCGGGTGTGGGAGCGGGGCAGCGGAGAGACCTGGGCCTGCGGCACCGGGGCTACGGCCAGCGCGGTGGCTTCCGCCCTTATGGGTTACACGGATGATGTGGTGAACGTTTCTCTGCGGGGCGGGGAGCTTACCATTGCCTGGAACCGGGAGACAGGCCACGGGTTCATGACAGGGCCTGCGGTGGAGGTGTTTGGGGGGGAGATTTTTCTGGACGGTTGAGCAGAGAAAATCGGATGATGTGCAGGCAGAAAAATAGGTCACAGATAAAGTGAGGATGAGTGATATGTTTGAAGTGAATGAAAATTATTTGAAATTGCCGGGGAGTTATCTGTTTTCCACCATCGGAAAGAAAGTGAGCGGGTACTCCCGGAAAAACCCGGATCGGAAGATTATACGGCTGGGAATCGGGGATGTGACCCGCCCTTTGGTTCCGGCTATCATAGAGGCTATGCATGAGGCTGTGGATGAGATGGGGAAGGCAAAGACGTTTCACGGGTATGCGCCGGATCTGGGGTACGGCTTTTTGCGGGAGGAGATCGCGAAAAAGGATTATCAGGCCAGAGGGTGTGATATCAGCGCGGATGAGATTTTCGTGTCCGACGGGGCCAAGAGTGACTGCGGCAATATTCAGGAGATATTTTCGGGCGGCTGCCGGATCGCGGTGTGCGACCCTGTGTACCCGGTGTATGTGGATTCCAATGCGATGGCGGGACGGTGCGGAGATTACGATGAGGCCAGGGGCCTGTGGAGCAACGTGATCTACATGCCGTGTACGGCAGAGAACGGGTTTGTGCCGGAGATTCCCGATGAGAGGCCGGATCTGATCTACCTGTGCGTGCCCAACAATCCCACGGGAACGGCTCTGACCAGGCAGCAGCTGAAAGTCTGGGTGGATTATGCCAATGACATAGGAGCTGTGATCTTATATGACGCGGCTTATGAGGCGTATATTGCCGATGAGGATGTGCCTCACAGTATCTTTGAAATCGAGGGGGCAAGGACATGCGCCATTGAGTTTCGGTCTTTTTCCAAGAATGCGGGATTTACCGGGGTGCGGCTGGGATTTACGGTGATCCCCAAAGATCTGAAGAGCGGCGATGTGGAGGTGCACGGGCTGTGGGCCAGAAGGCATGGGACCAAGTTTAACGGTGCGCCGTATATTGTGCAGAGGGCGGCTATGGCAGTGTACTCGGATGAGGGCAGAGCGCAGCTTAGAGAACAGGTGGCGTACTATATGAACAATGCCAGGGTGATCTATGAGGGGCTTAAGGCTGCCGGGTATCAGGTGTACGGAGGGGTCAATGCGCCGTATATCTGGATGAAGGTGCCGGGGGGCATGAGTTCCTGGGAATTTTTTGACTGGCTTTTGGAGACGGCCAATGTGGTCGGGACGCCGGGAAGCGGATTTGGACCCAGCGGGGAGGGGTATTTCAGGCTGACGGCTTTTGGGACGTATGAGAGTACCGTGGAGGCTGTCGGCAGGCTGAAGAAGGGGTAAGTGAAATGGCCCCTGGGACGAATAGGAAATGCAGGAGCAGGGAATCTGTTAGGAGAACGGATTTTCCCTGCTTCTGTTTTGTGGGGAAACAGGCAATCCCTGCCGGCTTCGGTGCAAAGCGGTTAAGGGATCAGGGGAGAGTCAGCTGTGGTTTCGGGCGGCGCGGACCTGGATCAGCTGGGCGGTGATGCTGACGGCGATCTCGGCGGGGGTCTCGGAGCCGATGTCAAGGCCTATGGGGGTGGTAATGCGGGATAAATCCTGGTCGGTGAAGCCCTGCTCCCGAAGGACAGCGAACACGCCGGCGGTTTTGCGGGCACTGCCGATAACGCCGATATAGCGGGCCGGGGTTTTCAGGGCCTGGGCCTGGATGAGGGTGTCGTCTTTGTGGCCTCGGGTCATGATGACTACGTAGTCGTCCTCCCGGATGGTGATGAAGTCTGCGATGCGGGTGTTATCGATGAGTATGGTTTCTTCTGCCTGGGGGAAGAGTTCTTTGCGGCAGAAGTCTTCCCGGTCTTCCAGAACGGTGCATCGGAAGTCCACGGCAGAGAGGGCGGGAACCAGAGCCTGGGCTACGTGGCCGCCGCCGAAGATGCAGACCATGCCGGCCTGGATAAGCTTTTCGCAGTAGTACTGGTTTTGGCCGCACTGGATCCGGTCCGGTTTGGCTCCAAGATGGGGGATGACGTCGGAGGAGATTTTTGCACCGAACAGGCCGCTTTTTTTGCCGTACACGGCCAGGCCGCCGGCGTGTTCAGGGGTGATGTCGGTGATAAGCCAGGACTGCTCGGCGCGGGCGTACAGGGTGAGGATGCGGTCGGTCAGGGAAAGAGTCTGGGGATCCCCTGCGGGGATGTACTGGAAATAGACGTTTACATCTCCGCCGCAGATCATGCCCAGGTCTTCCACCTGGTTTTTGCGGAGCTGAAAGTATTCCATGCGGGAGCTTTTCTGGGCGAGAACGGTCCGGGCCAGCTGTTCGCTTCGGTACTCTACGGCGCCGCCGCCGATGGTGCCGGCAATGCGGCCGTCTTTGGTGATGAGCATCCGGGCTCCTGCACCCCGGGGGGTGGAGCCGGAACTGGCGACTACGGTGACCAGGACAGCGTCCTGTCCCTGGGTTAAGGCGGCGTGCAGTGAACGAAACAGATTTTTCATGATGGTATCTCCTTTAAAATATGAATGTCTTATGGCAGTATTGTATCTATTTTATCAGTTTATTTGGGGGATGCCAAGTTATTTAGCATGCGTTTATGTTCTGGTTAACAGGCAATTTTGAGGGCGATTTTCAGCGGTACAGCGGCGAGGGATAAACAGAAGAGGATGTGAGAAGGAGGAAAAAACGGCTCCTGTCCGGGTTTGGATTCATCCGCCCGGACAGTGTTTAGCGGTTTGGATTGGCTGACGGCAGTGAGGATAAGAATCAGGAATCAATGCCCGGCAGGTTCAATATCTCGGTCAGGCTGGCAATCTCGTAGTCTGCCAGGCTGCGGTCGAAGCCGAATCGGTCGTCGATTAAGGCGGCCACGGTCATCCCTGCACGGTGAGCCGCGGTGATCCCAAGGGTGGAGTCTTCGATCACCAGGCACTGGTCTTCCGGAGTGTTTAAGCGGGAAGCGGTGTAGTGGTAGATCTCTGGGTTTGGCTTGCTCTCCTTAAACTGGTTTCCCGTCACAATGACCTGGAAGTAGTCGGTTATCTGATTTTCGGAGAGAACTCGCTCTATGATGTCCATCTGGGTGGAGGAGGCCAGGGCTATGTTGTAGCCGCGGGATTTCAGGGTCTCAAGGACCGGAACCACTTCAGGGCGGAAGATGGTGCGGTAATCTACCTGGGTAAATACATCGATGGATGCCCGGTATTCGTCCCTGAGCTCCTGCCAGGTCTGGCCGTTGTCAATGGCCTGGGCCATGATGCGCCAGGCCGGCTCCTTGGATGCTCCTACCATGCCGTAGAGCTGGTCTATGGTGACATCGGGGTTCTTGGTGCGGGCGAACGCAAGGTCGTACTGGAGATAGCAGATCTCGCTGTCGATGAGTACGCCGTCCATGTCGAAGATGACTGATTTTATCATGGTTATGTATCCTGGCGGTTTCTGACAGGTTCTGATGGGGCCGGCCCGGTTGTTCAGGAGGGCTGGCCGATAGGATGTCAGGCGCCGTATCCTTTCGTTTGAATGTAGTGTTTTATCAGTGAGACCGTGCCTTCTGTGCCAAGGGAGGCCGTGTTGACGGAAAGGTCATAGTTGGCAGGCTGCTCCCAGCCGCGGCCGGTGTAGTACCGGTAGTAGTCACGGCGCTCCTTGTCTTTACGCCGGATGATTCCGGGGACTTCGGATTCAGGGTGATATCCCAGGGATGTGATGCGGGATACACGGTATTCGAAGTCCGCGTAGAGATAGATGCGGATTAAATTGGGGGTGCCTTCAAGCAGGTAGTCCCCGCAGCGGCCAACAATGATACAGGATTCCTCGGCTGCCAGCCTGCGGATGACGGCGGACTGGAAACGGAACAGGTTGTCTGCGGAGATTAAGTCGGAACCGTAGGAGGGCTGAGTCAGCGCAGGTCTCAGGGTGTTGATGATGCGGTAGAGGATGCGGTCACCCGGTTTTTCGTCAGCCAGGTGGAAGTAGCTCTCTTTCAGCCCGCTTTCTTCTGCGTTGATGCGAAGGATGCTTTTGTCGTAGTATGGGATGGACAGGTCTTTGGAGAGCCGGGCCGCTATGGCGCGGCCGCCGCTGCCGTATTGGCGGGAGATGGTGAGGATGAGGGATGGGGTGTTTGACATAGGAGGGGCTCCTTTCTTTTGGAGATGGGCTGGATGCCGCGGGGCAGCATCTTCGCAGGGGGGTGACTCTGCAGTGCCGCGCGATTTGGCTGGCGCTTTGTCGCGCGCACTGCTCATTGCTTATGTGTACAGTATACCCTCAAATCAAAGACAAAGGAAGAGGTATTGGTATAATTTTTTAAGTTTCTTGTTTTGTTTATACGGCTCTTTCGTGTACCAGAAATGTGTTGTAGCCGTAGTTTTTCAGTTGTTGTTCCATTCTTGCCGCATTGTCCAGGTTCAGGAAGGCTCCGACCCGGACTTTGAATACGCCGTTGTCGTATATCATGAAGGCCGGGAAGCCCTGGGCGGTTAGTTGGTTGACTTGCTGCTGGGCGGCTTGCTGGTTTTGGTAGACACCGGTTTGTACCTGGTAGTATTCGGGGCGGGACTGTTCTTCCTGGCGGATGGTGGTCAGGATGCCGCCTGCTACGGCCTGGGCGATGGCCTGGAAGTTCTGGTCAAAGAGGCGGTTGTCGGCTTCGTTGTCTATGAATCCGGCTTCCACAAGAACCGCGGGCATCTCCGTGCGGCGCAGTACCACCAGGCCCGGGCGCTCGTTGACGCCGAGATTGGTAAAACCGGCGGCGCTTAAGGCGGAGTTGATGTTTTGGGCCAGGAGTGCCGGCACGCCGGAGTTTTCGTAGACAAGGGTCTCTGCGCCGGAGGCCGTGCCCGGAACGGGCATGGCGTTACGGTGGATGGATATGAAATAGTCGGCTCCGGAATGATTGCCCATCTGAGCTTTCTCGTAGGGGGTGTTGTAAGTGTCGTTGACGCGGGTGTATACCACGTCCACTCCGTGCTGGGAGAGGATGGAGCCCACCGCCAGGGCAAGCTTTAAGGTGTCGATTTTTTCCTGCCGGCCGTAGTAGGTGGCGCCCGGGTCAGCACCGCCATGGCCGGCGTCGAGAATAACTTTCATAGTTTCAGCCAAATTAAGAACTCCTTCCAGATAAAGATCGAGATTTATTTTTGATGCATGATTATGTGCGGTTTTCTAAAAAGGATGGCTCTACACCAGCTCGGCGATCCTGGTGACGCCTACGTAGATGTGGGAAATCTTATACCAGGTGGCAAAGTCTGCCACTCCTGTCTGGGGAAGGCCGAAGACGGACTGGAATTCCCGGACAGCGGCAGCGGTGTTGGGACCGTAGAAGCCGTCGGGGGCCACCCGGGGGATGGCACTGTAGATCGTGGCGATGGCATCCAGCTGCTGCTGGAGCTGCCGCACCTTCTGGCCGGAGGAGCCGATGGTTAGGTTTTCTCCCGGCCAGGAGGCAGGGATCCCGGCGATCTGTTCCGCCGTGTTGATGTAGATGCTGGATCCGTAGAAATGGCGCAGGATCTCAATAGGGCTGTACCCCCTCTCACCCAGAGAACAGGAACCCCACTGGGTCATCCACCCGGGACAGGTAACCTGCCTTCCGTCGCAGTACTGGGTCAGAATGGGCTGCTTGACGTCGGGGCGGGATAAGTAATTGTCAAAGATTTCATCTACTACCAGAGAGATGCTTTCGTAAATATTGCGGCCGTGGATCCATTTATGGTCGTAGGCCGTGGATGAGGTTATGGTGAAGTCGTAGCCCTGGTTTCGGTACCACTCCGTATATAGTTTCGAGTAGAATCAGAAAAGTTCTGTATAGAGAACTTTTGATAAAATTGGAGCCGAGAAAATACAGAACCAGCAATCA
>JAAWHK010000013.1 GCA_022795805.1 Hungatella sp.
TATGGGTATTATCATCAACCTGGACGTGGTCATGGCCCAGCGGAAAATCGGCCTGACCGACTTATCCAAACAGGTGGACATCACCATGGCCAACCTGTCCATCCTGAAAAACAACAAGGCAAAGGCCATCCGTTTCTCCACCCTGGAGGCCCTGTGCCGGGCCTTAAACTGCCAGCCGGGAGACCTGATCGCCTTTGAGGAGGAACCGGATTCTCAATAAGGAGGTAAAAGCCATGAATCTGAAACATACATTTCAAACCTATCCTGTTCTCAGTTCCCTGTCCGGCACTGTCGGCGCCACATTCCTGTGGTGCCTCATCCTGTTTCCCACCCCCGCCGTGCCGGAAGTTCTGGCCGTCACCGTTCTCGTGGGACTGTTTTGCTTCTACCCTTTTGTGCTCACGGCACTGAATCTTGGATTCTGCTTCCTGAAGCGTCCAGGTGACGGGACCAGGAGGGCCGTCCTTCACATAGAGACCGCCACCCTGTCCCTGGGCATCCTGTTCACCCTGCTGCTTTTGTGCATCGTGGACATCGATTTTACGGCAGACTGGCCTCAGACCCTGGAGGGGCTCATGACCCACACCCCCATCTGGACCGGGGCATACCCCACGGTGTTTGCCTTCCTCCTTCTCGGGGCCGCAGGCTTCATCCTGCTGAGGACGGCGGACTTTCGCAAAATGCCTCCCCTTGTCATCGTGGGTTCCATATCCTCTGTCTATCTGGGGATGGCTCTGTGCATCACATGGATCATCCAGGTATTTACCGTCGACGGTCTCAAGGTCTACCTGTGCCTTTTGCCCCTTAACTGGGTCTTTATCTGCATACGGCTCATACGGGAAAAAATCGGGGAATGGAAGACCATAGAGGAGACGGAAAAACGGACCTTTGACAGCGTGTTCCTGGAAAAACTGAACCGAAGGCTTATGGATTCGGACAAATGGCCTCTCTGGGCGTTCCTCCTTGCCTGGCCCCTTGCCGGCCTGGCCGTCATCATCCTGGCCCTTTTCGGCCAGCGCCCCGACAATGCTATCCGCGCATGGACCGAGACCAGCCAGTGGAATCTGTCCCGTCAGATCTCGCCTCCCAACCTTGTGCACGATGAACATTATCTCTGTACCGTGGCGGCCCACGGCCACAGAAAGCTGGTCAAACCCGTCCGCATGGGCGTCCGCCGCGGTCACAGGGTGGTGGTAAACCGGCAGCTGTGCATTGCCAATGCCTTCGAACAGATTCTGGAGGAGCGATCCCCCCGGCTTCACCGGAATGTACGCCGTTTTTACGACACGTACGGCTTTCCCCTTGCCGGCGCCATCCGCTCCCCCTGGGCCTCCGACGCCGTCTACGCGGCCATGAAGCCTCTGGAGTGGGTATTCCTGGCAGTCATCTACCTGACCGACCCACGGCCGGAGGATCGGATATTCATGCAGTACATTCCCCCTGTCCCACCGGCGGACCAGACATTTTTCCTGTAAAAAGAAAGAGAGGTATCACTATGGAACTCAACACGTTTCCCACCGACCCGAAACCCGATGCCGTTCGGCCCCATGTCGCCGACGGCACTGGCGGCAAACCGGCAGGCCCGCCGTTTTACCAGGACCCGCCGGGTTTTTCCCTGGAACAGCTGGCCAGGGCCGAGAACCGCGCCCGTCTCGTGAAGCCCATGGAGGAGGATTTTCCCTTCTTCGGCGGCATAAGCCTGCTGTTCGGGACCCTGTTCGCCTTCTGTCTGTACAAAAACCCCTGCGGCATCACTTATCCTCTGTTTACCGCATTTGCCTGTCTGACAGGTGTTGCAGTCTGCAGAAAACTGGGCGTCCCCGTGAAAAAGGACAGCTGGATTCTGCTGGCTTTCGCCCTGCTTACAGGCGTCGGTGTGTGCCGCACCGCCGATATGTTTCTCATCAGTCTTTGTACCATGGCCCTCCTGCTGTCGGGGTGCATCTTCGCCCTCCACCAGTTTTACGGGGACAGAACCTGGAATATAGGCAAGTACTTAAGCTCCATACTCTTATACCTGTTCCACGCTGCAGGCGCCCTGCCCTTCCCCTTTCGCCACACCCGGAACTACCTGAAAAATCAGAACAACCGGTTTGTGAGGCAGCTTCCCCTGTTTTTGGGAGGATTTCTGGCCGCCCTGCCCGTGCTGGCAGTAATTGTGTTCCTTTTAGGACAGGCGGACGCCATATTTTCAGACCTTGTGACCAGGGTCTTTCACGGAATCCTGCGGCCCTCCCTCCTGTTTGGTTTTGCGGCCCGGATTGTGCTGGGAGCCCTGTCCCTGTACTGTCTGGTGTGTTCCTGCCTGCTCCATGGGATACCGGAGGAAGCCCCCGCCGGAAAGAAGGCCGGCCCCGCCGCGGTCATCGCGGGGCTGTCCATGGTCACCCTGGTCTATGTGGCCTTCTGCCTTATCCAGATCGTGTACCTCTTTTTGCGCCGGGGAACCCTTCCCGACGGGTACACCTACTCCGCCTATGCCAGGCAGGGATTTTTCCAGCTGCTTCTGGTGGCGTCTCTGAATCTGGTTATGGTGCTGTGCTGCCTTAAATACATCCGCCCTCACCCGGCGGTAAAGCTTCTGCTGACCCTTATATGCGCCTGCACCTACATCATGATCGCATCGGCCTGCTGCCGCATGATGCTGTACGTGAGGGAATACCACCTGTCCTACCTGCGGCTCCTGGTTCTGTGGTTTCTGGCCATGCTGGCCGTCCTCATGGCAGGCGTCACACGGCTTATCCACAATCCCGCTTTCCCTCTGTTTCGCTGCAGCCTGGCTGTGGTTATGGTGTTTTTCCTGGCCCTGTCCTGGAGCCGCCCCGATGCGGTCATCGCCTGGGACTATGTCAGGCATCTGGAGGGGGACACCTTTTCCTCGGGCGATTTTTACTACCTGTACGGCTTAAGCGCCGACGCCGCCCCTGCCTTAGAGTATATGACCCGGCACTATGCGCCTGAGGGCGCCTTCTCCCCCAATGAGCTGCAGATCTGCCTGGAAAACTACGGCTCCCGAAAGACATATCCGCCATACGGCAATCTTACATTTCGCAATTACAACTTTTCATACGCCAAAGCAAGGAAGCTGTTCCCGGGGCCTTAAGCCCCGAAAACAGCTTCCCGCTTATTCTTTCCTCCTGTATTCTTCCAGAAATTCCTTCAGATATTCCACCGACGATTCCGTTCTCTGCCCCTGTGTATCCACCCGGGCCAGCATGTTCCCCTGCTCATAGCAAACCGGAACCAGCACTCCGTACTCGATTAGATCGCAGGTCAGGCTCCACGCCCGCTCCTCCTCCCCCATGTACCCGGCCTGAGCGTACACGTAGTCCGTCTCCCCGTACCTCATAAACTCCACGAAATTGTCCATATACTTGACCAGCACCACATTGCCCCATGTACCCGTGATGTCTGCGTAGGACTGGGCACTGCAGGGGAAGGCCAGCACCTGGGGGTGTTCACCGACAGCGATGAGACGGTTTCGGGGGTCTGCGGCCAGAATATCCCAGATCTGCCCGTTCCCCGTCTCCTCCATCCGCCTGTGCTGCTCCTTCTGATGGTCATAGTACCCTCTGTGTCTCCAGGATACGGGCGTAAAGCCCGTGGTCCAGCTCCAGTTGGTCAGAGTCATGACAATCCCCGAAAAAAGCATCACGGGGACGCTGAGCGCCAGTATGGCTTTAACCCCGTTCTCACCGGACAGCCGCCCCAAAAGTCGGAATCCGAAAAGGGTCAAAAGCACATAAAACAGCATGAAATAGTTGCCGTCCACCTGTGTCAGCAAAAGAAGGCTGACCACGCAGCACCCGGCAAAAGGCCAGAAGACCGCGTTCAGATATCCGTCCAGCCTTCTCTCCTCCTTTGACCTGTCCTTCCTGTCCAGAATCAGGCACGCCCCGCAGACACACAGCAGAAACCACACGGCCAGGCTTCCCCAGGCCAGTATCACATGGTCCATGTCAGGCCCCTGGGGATTAAAGAGCACGCCCCAGACCCGCTTTGCCATATCCTTAATCCACTGCGTCACAGGGACGCCCGCACTGCTGTTGGGGATCTTCTGCACGTTAAACGGGTACTTCATCCGAAATCCCAGCTTTGTAAGTATGGAGGAAAACACCGAAGTCACCGGAAGGCCCGTGATCCGAAACGTCCTGGCCCAGATTCCCGAAAGGGACAGCAAGGACAGCACAAGGGCAGCGATTCCTCCGGCCTTTCCCGCCGCTTTCTCCCCTCCCTGCCTTTTGTCTTTCTCCGCTTCTTCATCCGGTCCTGCCGCCGCTCCGCGGCCCTCACCGGTTTCCCTGCCGCTTTTTTCTCTCCCCAAAAGCCGGTCCGCCCCAAAATACACCACGCTCATCCCCATAATCACCGTGGAGAACACCAGCGCCGTGGGCTTCATGGTCCAGCTGAAGAAAAAGGCGCCCAGCCCGTACCACAGCGCCTGCCGGTCTCCTTTCAGGTACAGGAGCAGCTGATACAGCATGATCATCTGAAAACAGAGCGTGGCCGCGTCGCTTTTGGCCGTAATTCCCATATTCATGATTCCGGGAATCGAAGCCAGGAAACAGACGGCCGGCCCGGCTGTACCGCCTCCGCCCCAGAGCCGGACAATCCTGCCGGATATCCACAGAACCACGGCCAAAAGCCACAGGTTAAACCCTATGGCAAAACTGTAGGACGGCAGCACCGAAAGCGGCAGCGTCAGCACCTCAAACCCTTTGGAATAGGTGTAGACAATGCCGATGGTCCCCATGTTCTCATAGATTCCCCGCCCGTTGTCCAGTATATAGGGCGACCGTACCCCGTACCACAGACTGTCGAAATCAACCGCAATATTCATCCGGCCTGCCTGGATGCAAAAAAAGGTCAGCACCCCGGCCCACAGAAAGCAGAGGCCCGCCTTCCACCGGCCGCCTTCGTATCCTCCCGGGGTTTCCTGCGCCCGGATGCCGTACCGTCCCGGACCTGCGGCTCCCCACAGGGACCCTCCTTTGCCGTGACGCCGGCATATGACCTCGTCCGCGGCCACGGCTGCTGCCGACACCGCCACAAACATCCACAGATACAGAATCCGCCCCACACCAAGAGCCGACATCAGGCAGAACACCACCACCGTCAGCACGCTGCCTGTGAGAAATTCTTCGGCTTTGCCGGCCCCCGGCCTTCCTCTTCCCTGAATCTTTCCCAGAAGCCATCTCCCCATCCCCCAGAGATACGTCATATAAAGTCCGGAGACCGCCACCGCCCAAAAGGCCCTGTGAGCCCACAGAAAAACCGCCAGGATCCCGACAACTCCCGCCGCCCTTACACGCGAAGAGGGGGAACACCGAAGCGCCAAAACAAGCAGGACGAAGACCGCGCCCGTCTCCCCTGCCATGGACAGATACTCCCTCTGCCTCACGCCCCAGGATAAAATCCCGTCTGCCAAAAGTCTGTCCCATGAATACAGGATGGCAGCCGCCGCAGCCGCTGCCAGTATCCCTATGACTGTCCGCTCTTTTCCGGTCAGATTGCCCATACGTAACCTCTCCTGTCAGCCTACTCTTTCCCGTCGAAACAGTACGTGCAGACCTTGCACTTCGGAAGTCCGATGGACTCTACCAGATCGTCCACCCTGTGATACCTGAGAGTGGTAAAATTCTGTCTCCTGCAGATCTCCCTGCACATGCACTCATACCGCTCGCTGCCCGGCGCTGCGTACTCCTTAAGGGTCTCCTCCGCCCTGTCTCCCTCCTTCTCCAGGATCACCTGCCTGGTGATCAGATCCAGTTCTGACTTGGACCGGGAAAAGTTCAGGAACCTGCACCCGTAAAGCAGCGGCGGACAGGCAGGACGCACATGAACCTCCCTGGCCCCGCTCTGGTACAGAAACTCCGTCGTCTCCCGAAGCTGAGTTCCCCTGACGATGGAGTCGTCGATGAGCAGAAGCTTCTTATTCTCAATCAGCGCTTTCACCGGGATCAGCTTCATCCTGGCAATCAGGTTCCGCTGCTCCTGGTTGGTGGGCATAAAGGACCTGGGCCAGGTGGGCGTATACTTGATAAACGGCCTGGCAAACGGGATCTTGGACTCATTGGCATACCCGATGGCATGGGCAATCCCCGAATCCGGAACCCCGGCCACCATATCCGGATGGACGTTCTCTGCCTGGGCGTCTCTTTTGGCCAGCATGCTCCCGCACCGGTAGCGCATCTCCTCCACATTGATCCCCTCGTAGGAGGATGTGGGATACCCGTAGTAGACCCAGAGGAAGGAACAGATCCGCATCTCGTCCCCGGCCGGGCACACGGTCTCCACCCCGTCGGGCGTAATCTTCACGACCTCCCCGGGCCCCAGTTCCCGATAATCGGAATACCCCAGGTTCACGTACGCGAAGTTCTCAAAGGAGACACAGTAGGCATCCTCCTTCTTTCCCAGAACCAGGGGCGTCCTGCCCAGCCGGTCCCTGGCCGCGTACACCGCCTCTTTGGTCATGATGAGAAGCGTCATGGAACCGTCCACAATCTCCTGCACGTACCGGATTCCCTCCGCAATACTGGCTTTTTTACAGATCAGCGACGCCACCAGCTCCGTCGCGTTGACCATGCCGCTGGTCATCTCCTGAAAATGCGTATTCCCATTGGCAAATACTTCCTCCAGAAGCCGATCGAAATTATTGATTTTGCCCACGGTGGCGATGGCAAAGCTTCCCAGGTGGGACTGTATTAACAGCGGCTGCGGCTCAAAATCGGAGATGCTGGCGATTCCCATATTGCCTTTCATCTCCTGCACATCCCTTTCGAACTTGGTCCTGAAAGGTGAATTCTCAATATTGTGAATCGCCCGGTTGAATCCGTCCGGGCCGTAGGTGGCCATTCCGCCTCTTCTGGTTCCCAGGTGTGAATGGTAATCGACCCCGTAAAATAACTCCAGCGCACAGTTTCTCTTGGAAACAACTCCAAAGATACCTCCCATATCCGCTCTCCTTTTTCCGTTTGTTAAGAATTATTTTTCTTTTTTCCTATAATCACGGAATAGTATAGCACGTCCCCCCTGTGACGTAAAGGAAAAAATCAAAATCCCTGCGCCCCCGCCTACATGGTAAACACGTTTGCCAGGGTTATGCACAGGCAGATGCCGCAGATCGCCGCCAGCCCCAAATCCCAGGCCTTTGCCTTTTTCTCCCTGTAGCTTAACCGCCCTTCTCCCATGACCTGGCGGACCTCCTTGTTCTCCGGGCTGAAGGTGAGAATCTCCTCCCGCAGGCCGGCGGCTTCCTCCTCCTTGCCCAGAAATTCTTTCAGCTCTGCCATAAGTCCCAGAACCGGAAGCCGGTAATACCCCTCCCTCCACTGTCCCAGAATCTCTCCGGCGCGCTTCTCCGCCTGCTCCATCTCCCCGTTTTCGATCTGTCTGCAGATATCCTGTATCCCCAAAACTCTCCGAACCGCCTTTCGCTTTCCCCACACGGGATTCTTAGCCAGCAGGGCCTCCATCCGCCGCTCCTCCTCCCTGGCAGCGTCCCCCTCCTCCAGGGCCTTGAGACACTGGCAGCGCAGCGAACTGTGCACATAGGCGTTGTACTCCCGGGGCTTCCTTCCCGGCATACTCCAGGCCATGTCGGAAACTTCCAGGGCCTCCCGGCAGTGGCCGCTGCGGTAGAGCCCCGCCGCCCCGTTGTGATACAGAGGGAATCTCCCCCGTCGTTTAATGATTCTGCATCTGCCCATAAGCAGATAGGCCACGGCTGCCGTCACGGGACGACAGTCCCTGGTGAGAATCCCATTAGTCAGATTCCCCCACCTTATGAGCCCGCCGTACATCATAACCAGAATCAGAAAATAAACCGCGATCACCTCCCCAGGGGAACCGCTAAAGACACGATACATGCCGCCCCGGAGCACGGCATGCATAAGCCGAAACGTCCAGAACACCCATGTCCACAAGATCATCATAAGCATAAGCATAAGCTGCATCTCATACGCCGCGGACAGTCTTTTCCCCTCCCTGCAGCACGGTTCCATGCCCGGTTCCCGGCTCAGCTTTTCTATAACCCTGCTGCTGTAGCGCTCCAGCTCCTCTGTATCCCCTTTTCTCCCAAACCACATGAATCCGAAAAGGCATACCGTTACCAGGGACATGGCCACGTAAGCCAGCCTGGTATAATGATTGGGGCCGCCCGTCAGGCTTATGTCACCCTGCAGCGTCCCTGCCGAAATCTTTCTTGTCCATCCTTTCTGCCAGTTATCCGTGTCGCTGGCTATCTTTATATCCACGGGAGCAGACCTGTCCTCATCGCATTCCCCGTGAATCAGAAGCCTGGTCAAATCCCCCTCAGGTCTCTCCTCCACAAACAGTTCCACGCCCTGGTCTCCGGTCCAAACCCTTATGTTCTTCCCGTCCGCCGCCACCTCCGCCTGGATCCGCCCTCCTTCGGGCGCAATGCTTATATCCATGACCTTCACGTAGGGGCTCTCCTTACAATACAACCAGGCTGCCAGCACAAGAAAGCACACGCTGACAGCCCAGTACACCCGTCTGATTCCTCTGTTGGACACCGTTTTCTTCATAATCCAAAATCCTTTCCCCATAAATTCCCCAGGTTTTTCCTGTCTATGCTGTACTATTATGGTTCAATCCTCCAAAGAAATCAATACTTATATTTTTTACGTTTTTCTTATCATTTCCTATCCGAATTCTTTCGCCGGACGCTCCGGCCGCCCTCTACCGGCTCATCCCGTCGGAGGGAATGATAACGGCCGCCACAAAATATGCCAGAAGCCCGGTACCCGTGCAGGCAAAGATCGCCCACACAAGCCTTATAAGCGTCGGATCCACATTGAGATACTCCCCGATTCCTCCGCACACCCCGCAGATCATCCGGTTTGTGCCGGATCTGTACAGTTTCTTTCCAAATTCCATATAATTCTCCTTTCTCCGGCAGTGCTTCCCGCAGCCGTGTAAAATGTCCCTTTTTTACTGAAATTCGATCTCGATACTCCCTGTCTTGCACTCCAGGGAAGCCTTCTTGGCAGCCCCCGGGCGGTCGACGACAGTCTCCTGCCGCAGAATCCCCTGCTCTGCCCCGTCGATCATAATGGATCCCATGGTATTCTCCAGCTCATACCAGAAGTCTCCCTCATTTCCTTCCACCTCATACACGATCCTTCCGGCCATGCATTCCCCGTCCATCTCCCGGTTTACAGCTCCCCGGTAGATCAGTTCGCCTGCCTTGCACTCGCCGTTCAGCTCCTCCACCTGACCGCCGGTAACCTCCAGCATTCCGGCAGCCAGCTCCAGGTCAAGCTTTTCGGCGGCCACACGGTCCACCTGCAAAAGCCCTCCCTTCACCTCCAGATCCACCTCTTCAAACCATGCGTCCGCGGGAATCCGTATCTCAGCCGCCAGCTCCCCCTCTTCCTCGTAGTCCGACCAGAGTCCCACATTGAGATCCACATGGATCTCCAGTTTGTCGTCGTCCGTCTCCTGGCGGCATCGGTAATCTTCGTTGCTGCCGGTCACCGTCACTTCGCTGACACTGTCGTCGGACACAACTTTCACCTCGCCTCCCGTCACATGGATCTCCAGCTTTCTGATAACTTCGCCCCCTGACCGGATCTCGGTGCCGCCCATGCCTCTGCCCCGTGTCTCCGGGTTCTCTTCGGGAATCATTGCCGGATCGGCCCCTGCGCGCTCCGCCCTGCGGGGCTTATCCGGCACTACGGCCTCGTCCGTCCCTATGGTCACCATCTCCGTAATTCCGTAGCCTTTATCGCGGAAATAGGCAAAGGTTCCCCCCATGGCCTTTCCGCACACACATATGGCACATCCCACACCCACGCAGATACCTGCGCTTACAAGCATTCCTTTCATCCAGCCTTTCATCCTTCCTTTCTCCTTCCATGAACCATTCTGCTGACAATGTCCACCACCCCGCGAAACAGCCACGGTATAAACTTCCCGTAGAACAGAATAGACACCAGCAGGCTTAAAATCCCCAGACCGATAACCACCACGCCCGCTCCGAACATGAGAATCCCGCCGGGAAGCCATCTAAGCATGGCCAGAATCCCTACCACGCACAGCCCGGCTCCTGCAAGCATGAGGGCCAGAGTCAGGACTCCCAGAACGGCCACCGCGCCGACCAAAAGCGCCATAGCCGCTATCGCCATGCCTCCTGCCACGCCTCCCGCTCCCAGAAGAAACGGTGATGCCGCTATAAGCAGGATAATCCACAGCACGATTTTCAAAGTGCGGCTGGTGCGGGGAGCCTCTTTCTGTCTGTTCTCCTTTGCGGGAGCCGACTTCCATGCACCCCCGCTGTTTTCACCCCGCTCCTCCGGCAGGTTAAGTCTCCTTGCCACCTGGTAATTGGGCTCCTTAAATCTATCGTCCTCATACCCCCGCTCCGTGAATGCTCCGCCGTCCTCAAGATTCCCCGCCAGCTCCGTGCGGATAATGGACGCGATCCTCTCCGGACTTCCGAACTCCCTTATAACCTCCCCGGCGTTCTCCCCGGCCTCTTCCAGATAATCCCTGTAGTAGGCCAGCGCGTCCGCCTTCTCTTCCTCCGGAATATCCGACAAGAGATACTCCAGCTTTTCCATAAACTCATCTCTGTTCATCACTCAATTCCTCCAATATGCGTGAGATTTTCGCTGAATAGACTGCCCACTCGCCTCTGTACAGATTAAGCTGCAGCCGCCCCTTCTCTGTGATCCGGTAATACCTTCGGTTTCTTCCGTCTATGGCAAGATCATATACCTCCAGACACTCCTCCTTCATAAGCCTGCGCAAAACCGGATAAAGCGTTGACTCCGAAATCTCTATGGCCCCCCTGACATCCTGCGTGATCTTGTAGCCGTAGGTTCCCTTTGTCTCTCTCGCCGCCACCGCAAGGACGATTGCATCCAGGAGAGCGGCGCCTGTGTTAAATATCATGATTTCACTCCTTGTCATTTGGCTTGTTTTGGGTTTTTGATATAATATTATTATTTTTAATATATTATATGATGTATAATATTATTTGTCAAGTATTTATTAAAAATTTTTTCTGATCAGCCTGAATCCTGCGTCAGGTGGCTTTGTCGGTATTTTTTATGAAACAAAAAGGGCGGCCTGCCTGCATCCTTCTGTTGAATATGCAGACAGACCGTCCTCAAAAACGTCCGGCCTTCAAACGCCGGTTACGTCTCACCGCTCCACACCAGCATGCGGATATCCTTCTGGGCCCGGATCCCGGGACGCGCCCTGAGCCGGCATTCCTCCGGCTCCTTTCCCAGCGCCCACATCACAAGGGCATAGGGAAGATGGAGCCCGGCCGCATGGCTGAAAGGGTAGCCCCCTCCGAACCTGGCGTTCATCTCCAGCACATAATACTTCCCGTTCTCCTCCAGAATATCCACATCCAGGTTTCCTCTCTGGCCGACGAGCTCTGACAGCCTTTCTCCCAGGCGCTCCAGCTCCCGGCAGTCTATAGTCTCCGCCTCGTCGGTCTCCCCCGCCCGCATGGCGCCCTTCTTTTTCACCACCACGGCGCGGCAGCGGCCCCGAAGATCGTTGACCACGTCCAGTCCCAATTCACTGCCCCGGATCTTCTCCTGTATGATCACGTTGGCACTGTCCCGGGCCCCTTCATATTTCAGATAACTTTCGTTGATCTCCCGGCGTATCTTCCGGTCCAGAATCCGAAGCTCCTCCTCGTTGTCCGCCTGGTATACGGACAGGGAACCCATACCCCACCGGGGCTTCACCATAAGCGGGAAGGACACCTGACCTTCTCTTGCCGCCGCCGCCGCGTCCTCCGCCCGCAGCCAGCTCCTGGGCGTAAGAATATTCTGCTGCGACAGTATCCTGCAGGTCTTCCATTTGTCGTTGCACAGATCCACCGCATCCGCATCCGCCGTCACCACCACGGTCCCCTGGGCCTGAAATTCTTCCCTGGCAGCCGCCAGCACCGGCAGATCCACGTCGAAAAGAGGGATGAGAAGCTTTATGTCCCATTTCCTGCAGTACTCCAGCAGAAACGGGATGTATTCCTTATCATAGATCAGCGGCGTCACTGCCTTTCGGTCCGCCACGGAAAAAGCCGGGCAGTTTCTGCTGTTGGCCCCATGGACAAGCCCCGTCTCCCCGGCCATAGCCAGGGCTTCCTTAAAATACTCCACCAGGTATGTCCGTCTCCCCGCGCTGGTCAGCAATATATTCATACACTCTGCCTCCTCACTGTCCCGGCCGCCTTTGCCAGCAGCCTGTACACCCCCGGCAGCCCGGCTTCCAGGCGGATGTAGAACCGCGTCCTTTTCGTCAGCTCCTTATAATACCTGCGGTATCGGGGGCTTAAAACCACTTCATAATGTCTGGTATTCACCTTTGTCAGAAACCAGGTCCGTCTGGCGGCACTTTTTACCGCCTCCTTAAACCGCCCTTTCTCAGCCCTGTCAAAGTCCAGATACGTCCGCCTCATCTCCTTACAGTACTTTTGCTGTCTGGCCTCGTAGTCCCCTCTCCTTCCTTCTTTCGTCCAGGAGGAGGCCGCGCCCACCCGGTAGACGCTCATGTCCCTGTCCACATAGTACCCATATCCCCGGGCAGCCGCCATCAGCTGCAGAGGTGTGTCTCCCACAGGGCAGTTTTTGTAGTAGTCCGGCAGGTTCCTTATCATCTCTGACCGAAATACCATGGAAGCCGTCGGGTATCCGCAGCTCTTATCTATGATTCCCTGTGGGGTAATAATCCCGTCGTTTCTGTAAGGCCGCATTCTCCTGTCCGTTCTGGAACCATCCACCGTGCGGATCCTGGCACTGTGAAAGCACAGGCTGCACCCGGGGTGGCTTTCCAGATAGTCCACCTGCATCTGCAGTTTATGCTCATCAATCCAGTAATCATCCCCCTCGCACATTGCCGTATACTTCCCCCTGACTCTGGGAAAATTGAAAGCGCCGCTGGGGTTTAAAATTCCCCTGGAATACTGATTCTCCGTCTGCAAAAGGGGCTTTATGATATCCGGATACCGCGCCTGGTACTCCCGGATAATGTCCGCCGTCCCGTCTGTGGAGGCGTCGTCATAAATAAGGATCTCATAGGGAAATGTCACCTTCTGCATAAGAAACCCGTCCAGCGCATCCCTTATATACGTCTCATGATTATAGGTAAGGCAGCATATGCTTACCAGCACCTGCCCCTCCTCTTTCTCTGTTTCTGCATCCATACTTTCTTTCCTCTCTTTTCTTGGATGTTTGCCCATTCGGGCAGGAGTATTCGTCCCTCACCCGTCTTTTCTCGTCTGTCCCTTTATCAGCCCCAAAACATACCCGAAGCTCTCCAACCTGAACACGGCCGCCAGAAACACATAGATCCCGGCTCCCAAAATCACCTGAACCCCAAGCTTTATCCACACATTTCCCGGCAGAATCAGTCCTGCCCCGTACACAATCCCGCCCATGGCCAGGGATACTGCCGCAGAAGGCA
Organism: Hungatella sp.; assembly: GCA_022795805.1. Lineage (GTDB taxonomy): Bacteria > Bacillota > Clostridia > Lachnospirales > Lachnospiraceae > UBA3402. The sequence continues at coordinate 13,450 of JAAWHK010000013.1, forward strand.
GGATATCCCCCCACTGTCTGAGGATCCCGTATCCCAGCAGTTTTCGGTTGGGCCACGCATTGACGAACGTAGTGAGAAAATCCAGTCCGGCCTTCACGGATATGAGCACCAGAGGTCCGAACCGCATCCCCGCCGCCAGGCCTGCCAGGCCCATGGCCTTCTTGATGATCTCCAGCTTCAGAAACATATCGCTGCGCCCCAGGGCATTGACTGCCTGGAGATTGGTAATATGGATGGGCCAGAAGGAGTAGGCCACACACATGATCCTGAGATAGGGCACGCAGGCCATCCATTTTTCCCCCAGAAGCGCCATCACCAGGGTGTCCGCCACGGCACACATCCCGAAGAGCATGGGAAGCACCAGAAATGAGCTGAGCCTTACCGCCCGTCTCAGCATATGCCCCATGGCTTCCCGGTCTTTCTGCCTGGCGGAAAATGCCGGCAGGAGCACGGACTGAATGGCCGCCCCCAGATTGTTGACAATCAGCTTCGGAAACTGGTCGCCCCGGTTGTAAACCCCCAGAACTTCCTCATTATAAATCTTCCCCATAATCAGGCCGTAGAGATTGTTAAACAAGGTATCTATAAGAGACGCCGCCAGAAGTTTCCACCCGAACCCTAAAAGCCGGCGGATACTGTCCCATGCAAATAAAAAAGCCGGCTTCCAGGACACCGCGGCAAACAGCACCAGCATCAGGGAAATATAGTAGGACAGCTGCTGTCCCACCATGGCCCACACTCCCATTCCCCTGTAAGCCATGGATACGCTGACGACGCCTGATATGACGGAAGCCGCAAAAGTAGATAAAAACAGGCCCTTGAACTCCATCTGTCTGGAGACCCAGGCCGTCTGCACCGATATGACCGCCCCGGGAAACAGCACAAGTGCCAGAATCCTGACGATCTGCCTCAGTTGTTCGATACCGTAAAACTCCGCAATCCGCGGGGCCGCCGCCCAGAGAAGCCCGTACATGACGCAGGCCGCCGCGAGACTGAAATAACACACCGACGAGAAATCCGCCGCATCCGCCTTCCTGCTCTGAACAAGCGCCGTACTGAAACCGTTCTGGACGATCACATTGGCAATGGTTATGAATATCATAATAATTCCCACCGTGCCGTACTCTGCCCGGGTCAGGAGCCTGGCCAGTATAAGGGACACCACAAACTGGATTCCCTGCGCACCGCCGTTCTCCAGTATCTTCCAGAACAGGCCCGAAATAACTTTCTGTTTCATTCCCGATTCTCCTATCAGCTTTACCCGACGGCAAAGTATAAATTAATTCTTACGTTTCCTTTGCCAATCTCTTTCATTTTACATGATTCCCCAAAAAATGTAAATCCCATATGGCTTTTTTTGACTAAATGTGATAAATTAACAAGGGAAACTATTGTTTAGGAGGTTTTTGTATGAAAAGAACAAGGAAAATGCAGCTGACATTGCTGATGACCGGTGTCATGGCACTTAACGGCGCCCTGTGCTCTCTCGCGGCACCTAACGTGGGCCCTGCCTTTGATCCCAACCTAAATCCCAATGTTCAGGAAGAAACCGTGCCTGACGCGGCACCCGAAGAGAATAACCAGGGTACTGACGCGGCCGCCCCAGAGACGGAGAGCACCCCTCAGTCGTCGCGGATTGTACAGATGCCCCGTCTGCAGACCACGCTTCTCTTGAGCCAGCATCAATGGTCACAGCCTTTTATCAACGACCAGTGGTGCGATGCCGGAGACCAGACCTTTTACTCCATCTCCATCTTCATGGAGAATGCCGTGGGTAATGTGCTCTACCGCGCATACACAGCCACCAACGGCTGGACAAGCTGGGTTATGAACGGCCAGCAGACCAACATCCCACCGGACTTTGCCCCTATCGAAGCGATCCAGGTTCGGTTTACCGGCGCGGTGAGACATAACTTCGACGTGTACTACGCCGGCCTCTTTGCCGACGGCAAGCAGACCGATTGGGCGAAAAACGGCGCCTCGGCAGGCTCCATGAACAAGGGGATTCCTTTGAGAGGCTTCCGCCTGGCATTCTTTGCCAAAGGCGACACACCGGGTCTTGACACCGGCAAGCCTTTAGTCTCCGACCACGCCGACGGTATCCAGACCGTTGACGGAGCTCTCCGCTACATTCACGGCGACGGTTCCAACTACACGGGCTGGGGCTGGCTGGACAATGAACGCTACTATTTTGTGGACTCCTTCCCCGTGACCGGCTGGCAGTACATAGACGGCTACAAGTACTATTTCGCCGAGGACGGGAAGCTGGTTCAGGATCTGGAACCGATCATCGGTGCCCAGGGTCCGTTTCTTCTCAGGATCAACAAGGAGATGAACACCACCACCGTCTACGTTCAGGACGGGGGCAACGGGTATATCATCCCGTTGAAATCCTTCCTCTGCTCCTGCGGCGACGACACGCCTGTGGGAACGTTCCGCACCCCGGAGAAGTACCGCTGGCGTCTTATGAACAGCGGCGTGTCCTGCCAGTATGCCACCAGGCTGGGGGCCGGATTAAGCTTTTTGTTCCACTCCATCATCTACGACAGGGCCGACGTCAACACCATGTGGGCCGACACTTACAACTATCTGGGCGTTGCCCGCTCCGCGGGATGTATCCGGTTTACCTCAGGGGATGCCAAGTGGATCTTTGACAACTGTCCCATCGGCACCACGGTAGAGGTGTACAACTCCCTGATTCCGGGTCCCTATGAGAGACCTGCCATCGAGGAAGTGATTCCCAACGATCAGCGCTGGGATCCCACGGATCCCGTGGCTGTGGCACAGTTCCAGCAGCAGTAGAAAATTTCATCCGTTTCAGACGGTTAAAGGGAGGCTCCGGGTTATGAGAACCCGGAGCCTCTCTATTGCGCTGCCCCTGTCTGCCTTCGGCTCCGCCGTCACCGGGGGCCGTCTTCATGACGGCATGCCGCTTATGGCAGCCTATTTCAGCAGATACGTCTGTGACAGTATATTGTCATACAGCAGCTCATATTCCCCGGCTCCCACGGCCTCTTTCAGCTGCTCCATCACTTCCCCGCCGTCATACCCGCTGCTCCAGAACTCATTGGTGTCCACGTACACGATCAACCCCTCTTCACAGTCTTTCCCTTCAAGGACTTCACTGACCTGCCCAATCTTCTCCGCCGGCATGACGTACACCCCCTTAAACCGGGACAATTCCATAAGATCCTGGGTCAGGGGCGCATTCTCATAGTTGTCCACGTACAGACAGTACAGATCCCGGTACTTTTCCGCCGTCTCAGCCCGCTTTACGTTCTCCGGGTAGAGATATCTTACAAATCCCAGGTGATACCCGTTTAAAAACAGGACCATCATCAGGGCCATAAGCCCGCCCCGGATAAGGTTCAGGCCTTTCGTCCCTCCGAATCCCCACCTGGTGATCTTCATCACGATCCACACGGCCAGCACGCACAGCAGCGGATACAGATTGTAGATGTATCTGACCCCGGTCACCACAGCGGCCATGGACACGGACAAAAAGGACAGAACCCACACAACCGCCAGCCCTGTCCCTAAGATGTCGCCGCGGTCCCACTGCCCTCCATGTCCTCCTCCCTGTCCCTTTTTAAGCTTCCGTCTCCCCCACATGCACAGCGCCAGAACAAACAGCGCCCCTGCCGCCGCCCGGATCCGTCCCCCGAAGAAATCTATATTGATGTCGGACATATAGGAGATCAGATTGCGGGCAAGCACCGCCCGGTTCATAAAGTTATTTCTGGTCTCGGCTGCCACAAACTCATCGGTCCTGGTCAGATGGGTGATACAGGCGGGATAGGCTGCCGCCATGAGGCCCACACTGCCAAAAAGCGCTCCGGAATACACCAGAGCTTCCCTCCACCTTCTCTTCCACAGCTTGTGCAGCACATAGACCGCGGACAGAAAAAAGGCCGCAAACACGAAATAATACTGCGTCATCAGCCCCAGAAACGTCACCGCGCAGATGGGAAGAAGCCTCTTTCGGCTCTGTCCCTCCTGTTCCATTCTCACATGAAGGTAAACCGTTGCCATGGTAAAGAAAGCCATCATCATGTACATGCGGATATAGATTGCGGTGCTGAGCCCTCCCGGGGAAAGCCCCCACAGAACCATGGCGGCCAGACCGCCCGCGCCGCTTCCCGTCAAACTTCTGGCAGTGAGAAACACCAGCCAAAGACAGCCCCCGTAGAACATCACGTTCACCAGGATTCCCTGCCACACGCTGTGAACATCGGGCGTAAGTGAGCACACGGTGTGCATGACCATGTAGAAAAGAGGCGGGTGCACGTCCTGGGTCTGGTTATAGTACACCGACCGGTACGCAAACCGCTCCCCCTCCTGAACCGTCATATAGTCCTGAAACTCATCTCCCCCCATCCATCGCTCAAACACGTCATAGGATGCCACAAAAGGCTTGTAGTAACCGTTTGACAGCCCCCAGGAATAGATTTCGTCGATAAAGTATCCCTTCTTCTGCCCGGCAAAGAAAAGGAGCACCAAAATCTGGGCTCCCGCTAAAACCGCTGCCAGCCAGCCGATGCTTATATGTCTTTTCATATAAACCCTTCTCCATTCCGCCGCTTTTTGCCGCTTTTCCTCCTGCCTATCAAACCGCCGGATTCCGTTTCTTATTGAGATAATCAAAATACAGCGGCAGGCCGCCGGTATGGATAAACAGCACCGTCTCTCTTCCCGTTCCGCGGCTCTCAAGCCACTTTTCCATACCTGCATAGGCTTTTCCCGTGTAGGTGGGGTCCAGAGCGATGCCATGGCTGTCCATCATCTCCCCGATAACCCTCTCTATATCCCGGTCGTAGAGTCCGTACCCGCCGCACCTGTACTCATCCTCAAAGAGAATCGCCTCAGGGCCGTCCCCTGCATATCGCCTGACAGCCGCCTCCCCCCGCTCCCGGTCCCTGGCCACGGAGATGCCGACGATCTCCTCCTTCCCTCCGGCCCCCCGCCTTCCGGCCATAAGCCCGCCCTGGGTCATGCCCGTGCCGCTGGCGTGAAAGATGTGAGTCAGCTTTATTCGGGACTCATTCTGCCATTTGTATATCTCATTGTAGGCCTTTTGGTAGGCTTTTCTGGCCGCCGCCTCATTGCCCGTGCCGTAACGGCTGCCGTAAAGATAGTAGGGATCATAGCCTCTGCCTCTCAGCTCCTCCAGCACCTGCCCTACGGTCTCCGCCACCCGGGACTTGGAACACTCCACCTGCTCCGCCCCAAAAGCCGCTGCCATCTGCCGGTTAAAGGTAAGCTCCTGATCCCCGTCCTCCCCGGCCACGATAAGCAGGCAGGGAATGCCTCTGCTTTTGCACATCCCTGCCACGGTCCGGTTCAGGTTGGATGCGGGGCTCCCGTAGGATACCATAAAGTCTTTGCCCTTTTCCTCCATATCCTCCAGAAACGCCGCTGCCAGCCTGCACTTATTGCCTCCAAAGGAAAATCCCAGCAGATCATCCCTCTTCATAAAGATATCCTGACCTCCGGGAAGCTTTCCCAGATACTGGATGGGCGTAGGTTCTAAAAGCATAGGTCCTCCTTCCTGGCTGCCGTTTTCTCACAGCCTGTCGGCTGAGCCCTTACCGGCCTGTCTCCTCTGCCAGCCGGTCCGCCAGCTCCTCCATAGCCTTTCGGCTGTCGCCGTTTAAGGCGGATCGGATGGTCACTGCAGGCTCCAGAACATGAATTTCCTTCATCCCCTCAAACATGGTCCTCATGGCCTTGGCCGCCACAGGCGCCCAGGAACCGTTCTCCACAAGCCCCACGATCCTCTTCTGATAATTCTTGGACCTCAGATGTTCAAGGAAGCTCTCCATGGCCGGGAACACGCCTCCGTCGTAGGTGGCAGCCGCCGCCACGACTCTGTCATAGGCAAATGCCTTCCTCACCGCCCGGGACACATCCGTCCTGGCCAGATCCACCACCTCCACCTGGGTTTCCCCCCTGCTTTTAAGCATTGCGGCCAGCTCCTGGGCCGCCTGGGCCGTGTTGCCGTGAATGGAAGCACAGGCAATCATCACCCCGTGACATTCCGCCTCATAGCTGCTCCACACGCGGTATTTCTCCAGATAGAACTCGAGATTCTCCTTAAGCACCGGCCCGTGAAGGGGACAGATCATCCGGATATCCATGCCTGCCGCTTTTTTCAGAAGCGCCTGAACCTGAACCCCGTATTTGCCTACAATATTCAGATAATACCTGGCCGCCTCCTCAGTCCACTGCTCCTCAAGCCCCGAATCCGCCCCGAAGGTGCCGAACCCGTCAGCCGAGAACAAAATCTTCTCCGTCTCCTCATAGCTCACCATCACCTCCGGCCAGTGCACCATGGGAGCCATGAAGAATCTCAGGGTGTGCTGCCCCAGAACCAGCATATCCCCCTCCTTCACAGTGAGAATCCGTCCCTCCGTGTCCAGATCAAAAAACTGCTTTATCATGGGAAACGTCTTGGCATTGCCCACGATCACCGCCTCCGGATGCAGCTGTATAAACCGGGCGATATTGGCCCCGTGGTCAGGCTCCATGTGAGACACCACAAGATAGTCCACATTCCTGCCGCCCAGCGCCTCCTCTATATTGGAAAGCCACTGCCGGTCCGCCCTCCTGTCCACCGTATCCATGACAGCCACCTTCTCATCCAGAATCACGTAGGAATTGTAGGTAACCCCGTCGGGCACTGGGTACTGGCTCTCAAATAAATCCAGATCCAGATCCTTCACTCCCACATATTTTATACTGTCCGAAACACTGTACTTGTCCATGTCCTTGTCCTCTCTTCCTATACGCTTCGCTTTTACCAAGTATCGCCGAAACCCGTAAAAGTATTCTTTTCCTCTGCGCCCACTGAAGTGGGCTTCCATATTGTACCACAATTTTCCATCCTTGTCCACGTGGTAAGAATGTACGGGCCTTTCCCCCTTTATTCCCTTTTACCGCCCAAAATCCGGCACAGCTCTTCTGCATCCCCCTCTCCCACAACCCGAATCCCGTTTTTCTTCAACAGTTCCGCCGTGACCCCGTCCCCGTCCGTAACCGTCCCCGTAAAACTTCCGTCATATATGTTTCCGCTGCCGCAGGACGGGCTCCGCTCCTTTAAGAGCGCCAGCGTACACCCGTACAGCTGCGCCAGTCTGAGGGCCTCCCCGGCCCCGCGGCAAAACGCCCCGGTCACATCCTCCCCTTTTCGGTTCCACACACTTTGACCTCTTCTCTCCGCCGGCTCCCTGGGAGTGGCAAGTCCCCCCAGCTGTTCCGGACACACGGGGATCAGCACCACGTCACGGTTATCCAGAAGCCCCAGCACCCTCTCATCCGCCTTCCTCTCCCCGCTGTAACGACAGTTCAGCCCCAAAAGGCAGGCGCTGACTAAAATTTTCTCCATAATCTCTCCGCCTTTCACAAAAAAAGCCGGACTGCCCCGCAAATCTCTGGCTTCAGTCCGGCCGTCTCTCACTCTCCCACTGCCAGCAGTTACCGCTCTGACAATGTCCTCAAAAACTTTTCAAACAGCTTTCTTCCCTCATCCGTGCACTTGTAGACACCCGCGTCTTCCAGCACGCGCTCAAAAACCAGGCCTACCTCCGCCTTCAGTATCTCCTGCACATTGTCCATGTTCACGCTGTCATATTTAGGCAGAAACTCCTTCACCCACTGCTCATGTTTGGCAATATCCTCGTTGCCGCCGATATCCTTCCCCTCCACGATGTACTGCCCCAGAAGCGCCAGCTCCTTCTGCAGTCTGGAGGGAAGCACCGCCAGCCCCATAACCTCAATCAGTCCGATATTTTCCTTCTTGATGTGGTGCAGTTCCTGGTGGGGATGGTACACGCCCAGCGGAAATTCCTCCGTGGTGATATTGTTGCGCAGCACCAGATCCAACTCGAAGAACTCCCCGTTTTTCCTGGCAATGGGTGTGATGGTGTTGTGCATCTCCCCGTCCGTCTCCGCAAAGATGAATGCCTCCTCATCCGTGTACCCTCTCCAGGCTTTCAGGATCACCTCGCCCAGATCCACCAGCCTGTCGCTGTCCTTGGACTTAATACGGATCACGGACATGGGCCATTTCACAATTCCGGCCTCCACGTCCTCAAAGCCCTTTATCCGGAACTTCTTCTCCATAGGCGCCTTGGCCATGGCGAATGTGTAGTGTCCTCCCTGGAAATGATCATGGCTTAGGATAGAGCCGCCTACAATGGGAAGATCCGCGTTTGAACCAAGGAAATAGTGGGGGAACAGCTCCACAAAATCAAACAGCTTAATAAAAGTGGCTCTCTCGATCTTCATGGGAACGTGCTGTCCGTTAAAGACAATGCAGTGCTCATTATAATATACATAAGGGGAATACTGGAATCCCCACGCGTTGTCATGGATCGTAATGGGGATGATCCGGTGATTGTTTCTGGCCGGATGGTTGGCACGGCCTGCGTACCCTATATTTTCCATGCAGAGAAGGCACTTGGGATATCCGCTCTGCCGGGCCAGCTTGGCGGCGGCAATGGCTTTCGGATCCTTCTCCGGCTTCGACAGGTTGATGGTTATATCCAGGTCGCCGTACTTTGACCTGGTCACCCATTTCATATCCTTACACACCCGGTACCTTCGGATATAGTCGGAATCCTGGCTCAGCTTGTAAAAATAGTCCGTGGCCGCTTTCGGCGATTCCTGATACTTCTTCCAGAAGGCATGTACCACCTCCACGGGCCTGGGCATCAGGCAGTTCATAAGCCTGGTGTCAAAAAGATCCCGGTAGGTAATGCTGTCGTCAGGCAGGACACCGGTCTCATGGGCATAATCCATCAGCTCTTTAAGCACCTCTTCCAGCACCACAGGCTCTCTCACAGGCGCCGGCTCCTCATAGTCATCCATGTGCAGCACATCCAGAATCTGGTTGACGGCATAGATCCTGTCCACCTCTGTGATCAGTCCCGTATCCAATCCATACTGCACCAGTTTATTGATCGCTTCGTATACCATCTTGTCCCCTTTCTAATCACAGTTATATTCCCATTATAATACATCCCCGATGAAAAAAACATAGATATTCTATCGATTTTGTTACAAATTCCTCTTCACTCGGACGCGGGGATTCACACAGCCCGCAAATTCTGCTTTTGCCCCGCCGATCCCTACACCCGGCTCACAAACTTCTGTATCCGCTCCGTCACCAGACCGCCCAAAAGCCCGATGAGACCTCCTGCAGCAACCCCGGCAGCCATGAGGAACGGCAGATAGTAAAACACTCCGGCAGTCTCCGTAACCAGAGCCGCCACTGTCAGCTGACCGATATTGTGGCCGATTCCCCCGATAATGCTGACTCCCACCTGCCCAAACCAGTTGGTCTTTTTAAAAAAGATCATAAGCACCAGGCTGAGAACGCCTCCGGCCAGACCGTAGACCATACTGAACAGATTGCCGAAGGTGCACCCAACTAAAACGATGCGGATCAGCGACACCGCCGCGGTCCCTCCGACGCCTACCGTGTACAGCCCCACCATGGTAACCAGGTTGGCCAGCCCCAGTTTTACCCCGGGAATAGGGATCGGAATCGGGATAATCGCCTCCAGATAGCTGAAAATAAATGCCAGGCTGATAAGCATACCGTAGACAGCCACCTGTTTTCCTGTTTTCCTGTTTTCCTGTTTTCCCTGCCTCATATATGTCACCTCCCTCCAAACACCGTCTTTTCTCTTCTCACACCGGCCTGCAGCCGCCTGACCGCACGGTCACAGCTGCTGTCAGACCCTGCCCAAGCGGGACTCACTACTACAAAAGAACAGGCAGTGGATACTGCCTGTTCCCCTTAATCTTCTATTCCGGCTTCGCCGCCTTCCATACGCGGCTTCGCCGTCCCGGGGCAGCCTCACCTGACTGTCTGCCCCCCGCCCGGCTGTTATTTCGCCTGGTCGAGAGCCGCCTGAACCGCCTTTATGGCCGCCTCGCTGCTGACGGTGCTGCCTGCCACGATGTCCACCTCTGCGCTGCCTGCCTCCGCAAATGCCGGCTCCAAATCCTTAATGGCGTCCGCTCCCAGACCCGGTGTCTCATCCTTTCCGGTCAGCTCCACGGACTGGATGCTGCCGTCGTCTCCCACAACCACTTTAGCCGTTATGTCGCCACCGAATCCCTTGGCGCTTCCCTCGTACGTTCCTGGTGCATAGGATGCGGCCGCTGCCGCCTTTTCGGTCTCCCCTGCGTCCTCATCCTCCTTCGCATCTGCCTTTTCGGCTCCTGATGCCGCATCCAGAGCCGCCTGAACCGCCTTCATGGCCGCCTCACTGCTGATGGTGCTGCCTGCCACAATGTCCACATCTGCGCTGCCTGCCTCCACGAATGCCGGCTCCAAATTCTTAATGGCATCCGCTCCCAGACCCGGTGTCTCATCCTTTCCGGTCAGCTCCACGGACTGAATACCGCCTTTATCGCCGATAACCACCTTGGCCGTAATGTCGCCGCCGAATCCTTTGGCGCTTCCCTCATACGTCCCCGGCGTGTAATCGCCTTCGGCGTCAACTGCCGGCGTGTCACTCTTCTCTGCTTCGGTCTCTGCCTCCGTCTCCGGGGCTGCCTCTCTCTCAATAACGTCTATCTTCCCGGATGCCTGGTCGAGAGCCTGCTGAACTGCCTCCATGGCCGCATTGCTGCTGATGGTAGCCCCTGCCACTGTGTCCACCATCGAAGAATTGCTCTCCACAAATGCCGCAGGAAGCTGTTCCAGGGCCGCGGCGCCGATCCCCGGCGTCTCCCCCGCTCCTGCCAGTTCCACGCTCTCGATCCCTCCGGCTCCCACGGTCACGGTGGCAACCACCTCGCCGCCGAATCCCTGAGCGCTTCCCACATATGCTCCGGGCGTGTAATCCACCTTCTCCGTGGACATGACATCAATGGCCTTATATAACGGATCGGAACCCAGCACCGTGCCTACTCCCAATGCCAGCATAACTCCCAGGCCAACATATCCCTTTTGTTTCTGTGTCATCACTATACTCCTCCTGTGTTGTTGTTATGTACTCCCTGAGGCACAAAGAGACTCCGAGAGTACATTTATTGAGCAGCTGCCCCGGCAGATACCCTCATCGCCTGCCCCCATGTCGGGGCAGACGTATCACTGAGGTTTATTCTAGCATATTTTTTATGACACTTCAATCGGTTTTCCTACTTCTCATATTTTTTCCATTTGAAATCGGGGATCACATCGGACCATTTCTTGATGCCTATAATCTCCTTGGCAAACTCCGTATACTCCAGGGAATCCTTCCTGTCAATAACCTTGAATACGGTCCACACCGGCTTTCTCTTGGTCGGATTCACCACCCCGGGAGTGGACATATCGCACTTCCACAGCCCCAGAGCCACAGAAGTCTTGGTCTCGTCGATGTTGTCCACCTGGCGGTTCATGATGATGGCATCAATATACGGGTTGCTGTCGGCAATATAGTAGGCGTAAGCCATAGCCGCCGCCTGGATCTTCTCCACATCCCCCCTGGTGGCGCTCTGGGAGGTAAATCCCTGCTCCGACAGGATGATGTGTCTCACACTGCCGTCTGGAGCCCTCAGCTCCTGCCTCTGCATATAATCCGTAAGCACATGAAGGTTGTTAAAGTTAAGGATGCACGTATCCACGCTGTCCACCGCTCTTCCGTTCTGGCCGTCATCCCAGAACTCAGGCTCCGTCAGCGGATCCGGATAGGGGTGGTATGAAAGATTCCAGCTGATATCTCCACCGGCCCTGACCATGGCGCCGAAAGCGTCTATCACATCCCGCGCCCCGTATCTCACCTGGGACGCCTCGGGATTGGTCCAGTTAAAATCCGTGGAGAAAAACAGCCTGTCACTGCTGTTGACGCTCTTGATGGCCGTGTAAAATACCCTGAACGCCTTCATATACTCCCGCACATAGGTGTTCAGATCTTTCTGGCCCGCCCAGTTCCATATCTCGTTGTTGTTGATCTCATTGCCGATAACCCAGTTGGACACTTTCCCCTTGCCCTGCTTTCCCGAATAGCGCTCTGCCAGGAAGGAAGCAATGGCCTTGATCGTCTCCACCCCCTCCGGTGTGGATGCGTTGAAGCTGTAATAATAGGCTTTTGAACTCTTTCCCACCCCGGGCAGAAACAGCTGGGGAGTGCTGCTGTTCCATCCGTTGAGGATAATGGCCGTCACCGTCAAATCCTTGTTGGACATGTACTCTATGACCCTGTCGTACTCCGCCACCACACCCTTGTTGAAGTGATACGTCTTTCCGTCGTACTGGTAATCAATTCCTTCCCCCAGAAGATGGTGGAACGCGATGTTGATGGTGGTCTGCTTCACTCCCAGCTCCATGGCGTCCGCCGTCATGCCGCCGTCCAGCAAAAGTCCCTTCTTCGTGGAGGGCGTCTTGTAGTCCTCCTTGTTTTTAGCCAGCACTTCCGGGTTGGTGATATAGGCCGGCTCGCTGATGGCGTAATACCTGGTACCGTCAAAGACAGCCAGCACATACTTGGAATACAGTTTATCCGAGCTGGTGCCGAATCCCAGAGGAAATGAACATGAGATTGCATCCCCTTTGGTCCACCATGCCGCGTAATCCGTCCTGCTGCCCAGCTCATCCTCATGGGCCTGCATCTCAAACAGATACCAGTAGTTGTCAAACACCGCCGGGTCCGACGGGGCTCCCGTCACCTGCCCCGTGATGTTCACATTGGTCTTATCCGTGGTACAGCTTAACGTCCCTCTCTCCGTGGGAACCGGAACCGCCGCCTCACCCGCGGCTGCCGCCTGCGTCTCCCCATACACCGTCCGGCTGTCTGCCCCGGCCATAACCAAAACCGCCGCGGCCATCATAAAACCTGACCACAGAGCTCTTATCTTTCCTGTTCTCGTCACTCTCATCGTCTGATCTAACCTCCTGACACCTGCCAAAATTGGGGAACCTGTTTTCCCTGTTCCCTATATTTTAGCGTTATGTTGACTCATTATACCTTTTTTTCCACAAAATACAAGGTGTAAACTTCTTACTTAGTTTTACATTTTCCTTAAGTGACGAGTCTTTCCGCCTCTCGGCCCTCCCTGTTTTGGATTATAATCCCCCCGCATGTTTTTGAAAAGAATTCTTAAAAGCTCCTGATTTCCCTTGAAAAAACGGATCTTGGTCGGTGTTTTTCCCGATTTGGGATACGCCCTTGTCACCGGAATCTCGCATGCTTTCATCCCCAGTCTGGTTGCCCTCACCGACAGATAGGCCAGCAGTTCGTACGTCATGAATACATCTCTCAGCGGCTTCACCCGGGGATCCGCAAGATATCTCCCGGAATAAGCTCTGTACCCGTTGGTGGTGTCGGTAAATCTTTGACGGGCTGTCAGAGATATAACCGGGGCGTGAATCAGTCTCACGGACACCAGCCTGAGAAGAGGGGTGTTCACCGCCCGGCCGCCCTTTATAAATCGGGAACCCTGAACCAGGTCGTATCCCTCCTCCAGTTTTCGGATAAAACGGGGCACATCTTCTATGCTGTCCTTGTCGTTGCCGTCAATGGTGACGACCCCTTTGTAGCCCCGTTCAAGAGCCCACCAGATACCCATTCTCAGCTGCGCGCTCTGCCCGCCTTCATCTTTTTTTACAAGCAGTGTGTTCACTTCCAGAGATTTCAGTCTCTCGTCGTTTGTACACCCGTCGTCAGAGTCTCCGTCGCAAATAACCAGATCCGCAAATCCGGAAACGTTATGTCTTTTTGCCCTTGTCAGCTCCCGGATTATCCTTTCTCCCTCATTGATAATCGGAATAAGGACCGCATATTCTTTCGATTTTTCTCTGTATTCCCTGCATTGAAATTTGGGAACACCCGGCTTTTTTTCGTATAGTTTGTCATTCATCAGCCAAACACGCTCCTTATGTACCGCAGACTGTCTTCCAGCACCGAAAGCTCCTCCACCCTTCCCATCTCTACGGAGACGAACCCCTGATAGCCTTCCCCCCGCAGAAACCGTGACAAGTCCCGGTGCAGCTTTCGTTCCCTTACAGGCGCCAGATTCGGTTCACTGATATGAACATGGCTGATCAGGTGCCCGCAGCCTTTTAATTCATCCGTCTCCTCCCCGTTCCAGATCATGGCTCCCACATCCAGGTTCAGCAAAAAACCTTTGGAACCCACATTTTTTACCAGCTCCAGGGCGGAGCATGTACGGTTTATATAGTTGGTGTCGTAGATCGGCGGATTCGCCTCCATTCCGATGGCGGTACCCCGCTCCAGGGCGTAATCCCCCAGCGCTCTGAAAAACAGCCTCCCTCTGTCTTCATCCGCGTTCTCGGGAAGATTTCGGTTTCCCGGACAGCCGAACACCAGATTTTTACAGTCTATGGCCGCGGCAAAGTCTATGGCCTTCCTGCTGTAATCACCAAGTATCTGCCGCTCTTCTTCTGTTCCGAACAGCTTTTCCTTTCTTCCAAACCATATGGACTGCATAGACGGAATGACAAATCCGTACTCCCTTTCCAGCTTCTCCTTCCACTCCCTGGCCCGGGCCTTTTCTTCATATGGGCTATTTGGAAAAATTCTGGTGGGAGCGATCTCCAGTCCCGAATATCCGTACTTTTTCATCAGTTCATAAACCTTAATGTCCTGTTCCATCCCCCAGCCTATATTTGAAACCGACAATCTCACAAACTCAGTCCCCCTCCAGAATTTTCATATCCACCTGCCGGATCTCCCCATTCTCCCACTCCAGAATGGCCGTATCTACCTGTTTCAGGTACCAGTAATAATCGCTGCTGATCCGGAACATATACTCATGAACCCCCGGGTCCACCCGGAAGGTATAAACATATTTCGGCCGGAACCCGCCGTCTTCATACGTTCCCATCTTCAGACTGGCCTGCGTGCCGCCGCCTTCATGCAGCATTCCCACTTTCAGATAACTGCCTTTCGTTCCCGTCTCTGTCCCGGAGAGATGAAATCTGTATACTCCGTCTTCGTCTTTCGCTTCAGCAGCCACAGGGTTATCACGGCTGTTCTTTCTGTCCTCCTCCGCCCAAATGCGCGGAAGGGCGTTAAGGCTGTAGCTGTGTATACAGGGCAGGCAGGTGTATAGCTCGCCGTCATCCGCCGGAAAGGGGCCGTCATATCCGTAATCGATCAGCCTGCACCCACGGCTTTCTATCTTCAGCCCTTTGACCGTCACTCTGCTCCCCTCCGGTATGTCCAGGCGTATACGGGTCCACTCCGTGCAGGGAACTTCAAAACACGCCGTTCCCTCGCCGCTGATTGTTGCCGACAATCGCTTATCCTCCGTGTAGTCCTCCCCCTCGTTTTCTGTGTAAAACAATTCCAACGCCCCGCAGACATCGGTTCTGTAGTGGATTTTAATGTCTATCCGGTCATTGATATAGGGAACCATGTCAAACAGCTCCTGAAGTTCCCACACGCCGGGAGCACTTCCGGCAGAACGAATCGTTACCGTGCCGTCCCCGTTGGAAACCATCTCCGTGTGTTTCGCCAAAACGGTGCCGGGCGAAACCAGGCCATTTTTCAGCTCCATACCGTTTTCCATAAATTCTTTTACCTTTTCCTTCATCTCCTCATACCGATCCCGAAGACACCAGACGGCAAAGGCATCCCGGTATGCGCACAGAGGTACATAATTTTGATAGATGTACTCGGCAGCTTTATAGTATCTCACCGGGTTGGCAATCCCGTCCAGCCCCGCCGACACTCCCGGATTTTCGCTGTCCGCCGGCATAAAGACCACCGGAATTCCCTCTATTTCTTCTATAAACTTTTCCTGGGCGTACTCCCCGGACAGCTGCATGGGAGACTGGGAGACGTACGCCGGATCCCTGCGGCCCGATGTCATATAAACCGCGGTTTTATTTATAAAATCCACAAACGTCTCGTCCTCCTCCAGAAGCATATCCAGCATAACCTCATAGCCCTTTACCGTATTTTTAAAATCCCTTTCAAAGCGTACCCGCCGAATTACAGTTTGTTCCGCCCCAGGATTGTCCGCCTTCCAGTTCTCTGTAAACTCCCCTGTCCGCCCCACGGAATTGTCGGCAGCCGAAAGCCCCAGGGAAACATTGCCCGTAAAAAGCTGTGCGGTACATAAGATACACCCTGTGAGAACCGGAAGAAACAGTTTTTCATTTTTCCTCATGTCCGCAGCGAACATGGCGAAGAACACGCAGGATGTCCAGACGATAAACTGCATTCCCAGTTCCGGAGGTTCCGCCAGGGAATGCCTCACAAGCCCTCTGGGATAATTATAGAGATAGGCGCACCCAAGAATCAGGATGAGAAGCTGCTTCTCCCTGTCCCCCTCTTCCCCCAAAGCCTTTGAGAACACCGCCAGAGTAAGACATATGACCACCCCCATGGGCACAAAGAAATACGTCCAGACATACAGGAAGCTTCTGGGATTTCCGATCTCCCCCAGGCCCCAGTTCTGATTTGACGCGCTTATAAAAAGAAATTCCAGCAGTCTCTCCCATGGGTTCACGTTCCTGACCAAACATACGGCGCACCAGACAGCCATGGCCGCCCCGGCCACTGCCCACATGGAAGCCAGAAGCCGTCCTCCTGCCTTTTTGTTTCGCTCCATGACGCTTTGCAGCACTAAAGCAGACGCGCAGGCAGCCCCGAAGGCAAATCCCAGATCCAGCCTGTACAGGGTACACCACCCAAAAGACAGCCAGAACCATACCCCCTTCTTAAAGTTGGGTTTCTTCCTGTATGCCGCGGCGGTCAGGCACATGAGAATACCCGGCGCCCATGCATCCACATAATCATAGAAGGGAAAGAACAGGGCCGTCAGAAACGCCATATCCTCATCCAGCACCCGCTTTACCAGAAAGAAAAACAAAACCACTGTCATGACAGCGGAATATTGGGAGTACGGCGAAAAAGCGGCGCCCAGGAAATCATCATTTAACAGACCGTAGATAATTCCCTCCCACACCCCGGTCATCATATGCCCGCCGTAGTGCTGGACGATGGGAATATCCCCGAAGTTTAAAAAATCACTGATCAGTATGCCCGCATTGGCGCTTTCGAACATATCCGGAGAATATTCCTTCCATATCTCCGCCTGTCTCCACAGACACACGATCCCAACGATCACCGCCGGATAAGCGATATGCTTCCACCGCCGAAGGCAGATATCCTTTTTACTGACAATCACAGCCAAAACCGCCGTCAGAATCAGACCGGTGACGACTGCCCCAAGGTACGCCCTCCAGGGAGACGCCAGAAAAATCTCATGCTGATTTAAAATCGCAGTCAGCTCTATAAAAAACGACGAAAAAAAGGGAAGAAAGGAGAAAGATACCACTGTAACGGTGGTCGCCGATAAAAGCTTCCTCTCCTCCCATCTGACTTTGGCAAATTTTAACGCGGCCAGAACCGCCAGGAAAGCCATCATCTGAGTTCCCAAAAGAAGGCGGCCAAAATCCAGAGCCCCGAGACGCAGGAGCGGCGACCCGGCAATAACCATCGTCACAGGATAACCGAACATCCACCCTGAAACAATCAGCTTGGCCAGCTGCTCCGCGGTAATCCTCTCTTCCAGTCTTAACCCGATGTACGCTATCCCTATGAAAATCAAAGCCGTAACCAGGTAATCCGTGTAATGGAACACCGGATGTTCCAAAAAACGGTCAGAAAAAAATCCCGCGCACCGGATTCCCTGCAGCAGGTTTGCCAAAATCATCAGTTTGTCGAGAAACTCTGCTGCCTTCCGATTCTCGCCGGAGTACTCTTTTGACCTGCAGTAGTTGGCCAGCAGGCTAAATAAGACAAAAACCACGGCCATATACAGAAACCACAGGTTAAAATTGCTCACCCTCTTTGACACGTCCACCCCGTTAATAAGTCCATGGCCTATGGTTCTGCTCATGTCCGTCACCTGAGTGCGCAGGGCATCCGCAGGGTTATATAGTCTCACAATATATACGGAAAAATAAAGCGCGTACAGAAATCCCCGCTTTTTTGCGGTATGTTTGTATACCGCCGCCATCTTTTCAATCTTTAAGACCGTGTAGCAGAGAGCCGCCGCCATTACAGCCGCAAACAGGCTCTTTACAGCCAGCTCCGTACGGCTGCAGCCGGAGACGGCGCTGTCAATGCGAAGACTTCCCAATATCACATACGGTATAGCCAGAGCCGCTGCTGCCCTGGCCGCCCCCGAAAGGTATTTCCTTTTCCGGATTTTGTCTGACACAGAACTCATAACTGGTGTCCTCCCGCTTTTTCACTGTCTATAAACCGGCTGATTCCTTCCAAAACCTCTTCCCGGCTCTCTATGTACCCGTCCCTGCCCCCAAATTTCTCGGCATGGATCGTCCTGCAGTTATAATCCGCCGGCGCACCGTAAAGCTCATTGACGAATTTCTCTCCGGTGAGATAGCGGTACAGCTCCCCTGCCGTGACCGGCTCCGTGGCCGGATGCCACAGGGTGATTTCTTCTTTCAGAGCCGTCTGAATATCCCCCCACAGCCTTGAGAGTGCGTAGAACTGAAAGGCGCTCCTGCTGTCCGTGAATCGGAGGGCGGAGAAGCCTGTTTTTCTGAATTTTTCTTTCAGCTTTTCCCTGTCACGGTCCGCTGCCTCCAGCCGAAAGAACCCGTTGTCCAGAGGCCTGTAATACGCTTTCAGTTCCGGTTCCTTCACAGAGAGCCTGCGAAATGTTTCCCCACTGAGCATGAAGGGAATCCGGTTCATATAGTCATAGATAAAATTTTTCTTTATGTATTTCCCGTACAGCCCCGGCAGCCTGACAATCAGAGCGTCAGGATATGTTTCCCGTACCCGCTTTTCCAGCTGATAACGGTTATATCCGTAAGCCTGAAGGTTTCCTGTGTCCACCGGGGAATTCTCATCCACATCTTTGGGAACACCAAAAACATCAATGGTCGAGATCAGCACCAGTTTCTTCGGATTAATCTTCAAAATATTATCCTCCGCCTGGCGTACAAGCTCCATGTCCTGTTTCGGGGCATGGTTGGCCAGATACTTCTCTGCCTTAAGCCCCGCATAGATCAGAAGATCCGGATTGGTCCTGTATGCCTCCGAAATATTTTTTGAATGATAGACGGCGTCAAAAAATCCGCTGTCGTAGAGGTTAGAGCCCACAAACCCTGTATATCCCACCAATGCCTTCATCTCATATTCTCCCTTATGACTGTTTATGTAATCTTCTCGATGCTCTCAAAACTGTAATGCCTGCGTTTGAACACGATGTCTATAAGAAGCTGAAGATATTTTACGATTATGGTCAGGATCCCGAACAGGCCGAGAAACGCCGCGGAAAAGAACAGGATCGTCGTCGTCCAGCCCTCCACCGGATGGCCTCCTGCATAGACCGCCACGGAATAGATAATCATACACAATGAGATGAGCATCATCGCCGCCGTCATCCCGATGGAGAACCTGTAACCCAGTTCCGTGAAAAGAATCAGTGAGTCCGCCGCCAGGCCTGCCCTGTAATGCTTCTCCTGAATATCGGCTGCAGGCATATCCCCGACTCCCGCCTGATACCTTATGTTGTCGGTTTTAAGCCCGCAGTTGGCGTAAATGGCCTTCCGATACAAAATGGCCTTGTTCATGGAGCTGATTCGGTTGATCACCCGCCTGCTGAGCACCCTGAAACTCTCCGTGGACAGGTGGTATGAGAGATTGGTAAACCGATCAAATACCCTGTAAAAAAGTCTTGAAGAGAATCTTTCTCTCCTGTCAGGAGAAGCGCTGACAATATCAAACCCCGCCAGGGAACGGCGGTATACATCCATGACCACCGACGGAGCAAAGTCCAGAACGGTGTTGTCAAATTCAAAGACAAAATCCCCGATGGCCATATCCACACCCGCGTTCATGGCCAGTTCAAGTCCGTGGAAGTAACTCATGCTTATCACCGTAATGCTTGTGCTTTCGGCCGCCTGTCCCACCTGTTTGATCCGCTCCACGCTGTTGTCCCCCGACGCGTCATTGACGCATATAATCTCAGAGTGCCGGAAGTTCTCCTCCAGTACCCCTATAATCGTTTTCAGAAACGCTTCTGCCCTCTTTTCAGCATTATGTATATATATAACCGCCGACACAAAATTTTTCTCTTTATCCGCCATCTTCAAGCACCTCATCCAGGTCATAGACCGTGTTTATCTTTCCCGACAGAACACTGACAAACGCAGGGTTCTCCGAATATTTCCTGATCAACGTAGGCCTTGAATCGTCGATCTCTGAGCTCATCAGAACGGGTTTCATGGAAAACAGAGAACTTCTGTACTCAAATTTGTAGTCATCCAGCATATACTTTCTGGCAAGGTTTTCCATATAGGGAAAGGCCGTGGCAGGCCTGGCGGGACAGTCGTTGCAGTTCCCCAGACGAAAGGCCGAACAGTAACCGTCGCTCTTTTCCTGGCACAAAAAAACGGGCACATCCCTGCAGCTTGTGGCATGGGGTGTAAAGGTGACAGATGTAAGGGAGTGACAGCCTGTCCTGCCAAAAGGCATGATGGAGAAAAAGGGCCCGTCCATAACCGTTAAGCCCACAGAGCTCAGTTTGTCATTAACGTCGCAGAGGATAATCTCGCAGAGCTCGTATTTGACGGCGAATTTCTCACCTCCCGCCATGTCAAGAATCTGGTTGGCTCCGGCATAGGCGGCATTGAGCACAAACCGCGAGGCATACGCGCCCCTGTCCTCTGTACCGATTACATAGACATCTCCCTTGCGGCTCACGCTCTTTATCCTGACTCCAAATTTCATCTCCAGAGTCTTGGGATATTCTCCAAGCTCTTTCAGCAGATGTTCTTTCAGAATCGCGGCATCGTAGGTGTACTCCCTGGTTCTGAAGGCCCCGTCGCACATGCCCTCTTTAAAGTAATTCCCCGGATGAAGCTCTTCACAGGGGATATGCGCGGCCCTGCAGAATTCTTTAAACTGCCTGCTGTCAGACCAGGAATATTTGCTTGACGTAGCATAGATTTGATCAAATTCCCTGTTAATGCAAAAGCCGTAGTCGCGGTTGAACCGCTCGAAGTAGCCTGCCGATTTCATGGCGGTGGAGATGGAACGTGGATAGTGATAACCCTGGTGGACTCTCGCCTGGTTGATGTAGGTCGCCCTGCGAAAGGGCGCCGGGTCGCATTCAAGCACCAGCACCCGCTGTCCTCTTCTGCAGCAGAAAAGAGCGGCGTACAGGCCATACAGACCCGCACCGATTATTATCCTGTCGTATGTATCCACTGACAACGCTTCCTGAATGATCATGCCTTCTGCCTTGGAAGCTTTCGGGACGCTCCCTCACCAGCCATCTGTTTTTGCAGCAAACAATGGATCCATCCCTTTAAGTAGAAATAATCATCCGGGCTGCAGTTCCTGATTGCATTCAATTTTAATGCCGTATCTTTAATATCTTCCGCTTTTTGCGCGTTCATTTTGTGTCTCTCCTCTCTGTTTTCATTGAAATCAATATACCATTCTTTGAAAACATTGTCAAGAATATTCAGAATTCTTTGTTTACTTTGAAATCAAATTGTGCTATAGTGCTTTCATGGAGGTGAAAACATGAATATCCATGAAAGGCTAAAATTTCTGCGGGATCAGCTTAACCTAACTACTCGTGCTTTTGGTTCCGCCATCAGTATGTCCGGCGGGGCTATTACAAATATGGAAAAAGGGACACGGAACATAACCGACCGTACCATTCGTGACATATGCCGTGAATACAACGTAAATCCGGACTGGCTTATCAATGGCAGTGAACCAATATTCGGAGACGTAACCGATGAACTGGACATTGATGATGACGTGAGACAGCTTACCAAGCAATATAGTTTGCTGAATAATGAAGACCAGGAACTTGTTAAAAAGCTGATCAATTCACTGGCTAAAAAAGCGGAGGGCCAGTGAGAATATTTTTCTGCCGCGTTTTTTTGTCTTCCCTTTTTTTTTTCTTGTGATATAATAAGAAGCACGCATCAGTGCGTTTTATCTGAAACAAAATGATTTCAACACAAGGAGCCACACACATGAAAGACAAATCAGCCATCCGCGACATGATTCTGGCCGCTGCTATCCTTATCATAGCCGCCGCTTTTTACATCGGCAACCGCATTATAAACCGCACTCCCGCCGTGATCGTGGAAGTGACCGTAGACGGGGTCATATCCCAGCAGCTGGATTTAAGAAAAGACGGCCAATTCGTCATCGAAGGGTTTAATAACGGCAGTAATACCCTTGTCATTGAAAACGGGGAGGCCTGGATCTCAGACGCCACCTGCCCGGACAGGGTCTGCATCCACCAGGGCAAGATCAGCCGCTCAGGCGAGATGATCGTCTGTCTCCCCAACCTGATGATCGCCAAGATCGTGGGGGAGGAAGAGTGAATGTATTTGTGAGATTCCCCCTAGAAAGAGAGGATGCAAATTATGCGGAAAAATCGTCTCGTTGCGCCTGTTGTAAAATGGGTTGGCGGTAAACGACAACTTTTAGATGATTTAACACCATTATTTCCAAAACGGGTTGCCTCTTATTGTGAACCATTCTTAGGCGGAGGTGCCGTTTTATTTAAGTTACAGCCTAATATTGCATATGTTAATGATATTAATTCTGAGCTCATTCAAATGTATGAGGTTATTCGGGATAATGTTGATGAACTGATTATCGCTTTAGGTGAGCATCCAAATGAAGCAGATCATTTTTATAGTGTTCGGGATTGGGATAGAGATAAGGAACAGTATAGACGATTGACCAAAGTGCAGAGAGCCGCGCGTATTATTTACTTGAACAAAACGTGTTATAACGGTCTTTTCAGAGTAAATAATGCCGGAGAGTTTAACACTCCCTATGGACACTACAAAAATCCCAATATTGTAAATGCTCCTACGTTAAAAGCTGTCAGTGCTTACTTTCAGAAAGCACAAGTGGCTTTTAGCAGTGTTGATTATGCCCAAGTGCTGGCCAATGTAGCAAAAGGAACTTTTGTCTATCTGGATCCGCCATATGATCCCGTTTCTGATACAGCTAATTTTACGGGCTATGCAAAGGGCGGCTTTGACCGCTCAGAACAAATCCGTCTGCGGCAATGCTGTGACGAACTCAATCGGCGTGGAATCAAATTTATGCTTTCAAATTCTGCAACGGATTTTATCAAAGAACAATTCGCTGCTTATAATATTACCATAGTAAAAGCAAAACGTGCTATTAACTCTAACGCTGCAAAGCGCGGTCAAGTGGATGAAGTGGTGGTAAGAAATTATGAGTGAGCCGCCAAAAAGCCAAAACGACAAAGCATGGGAAGCCTTGTTTGAAAAGTATGATATTCTGCCGCAGATTGAATCAGATGGAAAATTTATTATCTCTGCGTCTCAAATAAAAGAATATCGTGAACCCCGATTGATGGCAAAGTTTGATCACAACGTCAATCTGCCGCAGATTTTTGCCAAGAACGGCCTTGCTATCTTGCCCATTTCCCGCGGAGATTACATTATTTCTCATTTTAAGGCTTATCAGCCATTTGAAATGCCGGATAAATCCATTACTCATGCTTCTTTACCGACTGCCCTTCAAAGCCTTGATGCAAATAACATTCCAAGTGAGGCTATCGCCATAAATTGTGCTTTGGCTTCAGGTATGCTCACAGATTTTTTAGAGGAAGATATCCTTTATTCTACTGTATCAGGACGTATGGGATCAGGACGATTTGATTTTAGTATTCAGAACTCCTGTACAAAAACTCCCACATCCGTTTCAGTGAACAATTCTCAAATTGAAATAGATGCCGCTTTTGAAGGTGTTCACAGCCTTTCCTTGATCGAAGCCAAACGGGATTTATCGGAAGATTTTCTTGTACGGCAGTTATATTATCCGTATCGAGTATGGCGCGATCGTGTTACAAAGAAGGTTAAACCGATCTTTCTTGTTTATTCCAACGGAATATTTAGCTTGTATGAGTACGAATTTCAAAATCCTGATTCCTATAATTCACTGGTGCTTGTAAAGCACAAAAATTATTCGATTGAAGATACAGCAATAGAGCTTTCGGATCTGCAACATGTTGCCTTTCGTACAAAAACTGTTGCTGAACCAAATATCTCTTTTCCACAAGCAAATAGTTTTGAGCGGGTTATCAATATATGCGAATTACTAAATGCTCAGGAATTGAGTCGTGAACAAGTTACAGAAGAATATGCGTTTGATATTCGGCAAACAAATTATTATACGGATGCTGCAAGATACCTGGGACTGCTTGAAAAACATTATGAAGATGGTCGTAAACCAATATATTCCTTAAGTGCATCGGGCAAACGTATCATGAATTTAAATTATAAACAACGGCAGCTGGCATTTTGCGAAGCCATTTTGCAGCATCGTGCTTTTAAAGAAACATTCAATCATTGTATGGAAATGGGCTCGATGCCCGATACGTCAGCAATTGTTGCTATTATGCTGGAATCTAATCTTTATAAGGTTGAATGCATGAGCACATATGTACGGCGTTCCTCTACAATCAGTGGTTGGATAAATTGGATGCTGGGATTAATAGAGGCGTAAATGACGGACAGGCAGTCATTCACGCCCTTAACCAGCAGTCAGAAAGGCGAACAGACCCTCACAGCCTGTTCGCCTTTCACTTTCATTATCAATCCCTGTTTCCTTCTTACAGAATCACCTTCACAGGACACTTCTGAGCACACTTTCCGCAGTTGGTACATTTCTCGTAGTCGATTACCGCCACATTATTGTCCATATGGATGGCGTCAAACTCGCACTGCTTCGTACACAGAGTACATCCGATACATCCGCTGTCGCACTTGGCCTTCACGTCCTTGCCCTTGTCGTGGGAGGAGCACTGCACCAGATGCTTCGCATCGTAGGGCACCAGCTCAATCAGATGGTTGGGACATGTCTGCACGCACTTTCCGCAGGCCACACACTTCTCCTTATCCACCACAGCCACGCCGTCCACCACGTGGATGGCGTCAAACTCGCAGGCCTTCACACAGGATCCGTACCCCATACACCCGTAGACACAGGCTTTCTCACCGCCGCCCGGTACTACAGACACCTTGCGGCAGTCGTCCATGCCGAAATAGTTGTACTGAACCCTGGTTTTGTCGCAGGTTCCCTTACATTTGACGAAGGCCACCTTCTTAACCGCCGCGCCGCTCTCCACACCCATAATGGCCGCGATCTTGTCGGCCACGGCAGGGCCTCCCACAGGACAGCCGCTTACAGGCGCGCATCCCGCGGCGATGGCGTTGGCCAGGCCGTCGCATCCCGGGAATCCGCAGCCGCCGCAGTTGTTGCCCGGCAGCTCCGCCCGGACTAAAATCTCTCTCTCATCAACTTCTACTTTAAATTTCTCACTGGCAATCCCCAGCAGTACACCGATAATGATACCGATAGCACCGATGACGCCGGCTGCCATAAGCAAACCCATCATATTACGCTGCCTCCTCTTTCCTAGATCAGCCCGGCAAATCCCATAAACGCAATGGCCATCAGGCCTGATGTGATCAGGACGATGGGGGATCCTTTAAAATTAACCGGAATATCATTATCCTCAATACTCTCACGAATACTTGCCAGAAGCACAATGGCAAGCGTAAAGCCTATGGCTGTTCCCAGACCGTTAAAAATACTGAACAGGATGCCGTATGACTTCTGAACATTGGTCAGGGCAGCACCCAGAACCGCGCAGTTGGTGGTGATCAGAGGCAGGAACACGCCCAGCGCCTGATAAAGGGACGGCATACTCTTCTTTAAGAACATCTCCACAAACTGAACCAGCGCTGCAATGACCAGAATAAACGCGATGGTCTGCAGGTAGGTGATATTAAGAGGCACCAGAACAAACTTATAGATCAGGCTGGTCACAAAGCTGGCCAGCGTGATTACGAAAATAACCGCCGCACCCATTCCTGCCGCAGTGTCCGTCTTCTTGGACACGCCCAGGAAGGGACACAGGCCCTGGAACTGGCTTAAAATAATGTTATTGACCAGAGCAGCGCCTACAACTATTAAAATCAGCTCTTTCATCTTCTACGCTCCTCCTTTAACTCTCTTTTTTGTCCAGTTTCGCAGACAGCTCAGCCTGTTTCTGTGCCACGCTGGCCTTCTTTGCCGCCAGAGCATCCTCCTCGGCCTGAAGCCTTCTGGTCTCCAGCGTCGCATGGTTGGCCATGCAGGCGGAACCCGTGCAGTGGCTGCAGTTCCCTCCGCAGGCCAGGACAGACCCTTCCGCCGCGCCGTTGGTGGCTGAAGGCATCTTAAACTTATTCTGCAGCGCCGTCAGGCCTGCCAGCACGAAAAACGCGCCGGGAGCCAGTCCGAAGATGGAGATCTTATACGCCTCCGGAATAATGGTCAGCCCAAACACCGTGCCTGCACCCAGAAGCTCGCGGAAAACGGCGATGCAGGTCAGTCCCAGGGTAAAGCCCAGACCCATACCGATGCCGTCAAAAGCCGACTCCAGAGGACCGTTCTTGGCCGCATATGCCTCGGCACGCCCCAGGATAATACAGTTAACCACGATCAGCGGGATAAAAATACCGAGAGATTTATCCAGGCTGGGAAGAAACGCCTTAAGGAGCAGCTGCACGATGGTTACCAGGGACGCCACAATCACGATGTACGCCGGGATGCGCACCCTGTCGGGAATAATCTTCCGCAGAGCGGAGATAATAAGGTTAGAAAAAATCAGCACGGCAGTCGTGGTGAGTCCCATGCCCACGCCGTTGACGGCGGTGGTGGTCGTAGCCAGAGTCGGGCACATGCCTAACATCAGGACGAAGGTTGGGTTCTCTTTGATAATGCCGTTGTACAAACGTTCCATACATTTATTCATGCTTCCCACCTCCTACTGATTCACGCAGCTGTTGACAAAGTAGAGAACCGCGTTCACTGCCCCTGTCACTGCGTTGGATGTAATGGTGGCGCCGCTGATAGCATCAATCTCGTTATCCGCGGATGCGCCTGATTTTGTCACACTGAAACTCTCCACGGTCTTGCCCGCAAACTGGCCCTTCCACTCGGGAGTGTCCGCGTTCATGCCCAGACCTGCGGTCTCCGCCAGGGTCAGAAATTCGATTCCCTTTACCTCTCCGTCTGCGGTAACGCCTACGGACACCGTAATGTTGCCGCCGTATCCGTCACCGGACGTGGCGGTAACCACATACCCCATAGCGCTTCCGGAGGCGTCTGTGCCTGTAGCGCACTCATCCACCTGCACATTGCCGAAGCCCAGGCCCGCCGCATCGGCGTTAGCCTTGTCCAGAGCCGCCGAATAGTCGTCCAGCTTAAAAGAATCCGCATCCGCCAAAACCGTGCGGAACGCCTCCTCCTTGGCTGCCAGCTCCGCCGCCTCGATGGGCCCCTTTGTAATCTCATAAGCGCCGCCCAGACATGCCCCCG
Organism: Hungatella sp.; assembly: GCA_022795805.1. Lineage (GTDB taxonomy): Bacteria > Bacillota > Clostridia > Lachnospirales > Lachnospiraceae > UBA3402. The sequence continues at coordinate 40,836 of JAAWHK010000013.1, forward strand.
CAACCAGGGTGATGGCAAACAGAATCAGGGCGTCTTTCATAAATCCGCCTTTACTCATGCTTTCTTGCCCTCCTTTCCGAATGCAACCGGAAGGGTCACTTTCTCAATAAGCGGAACCATAAGGTTTCCGATGATGATGGCATAGGACACGCCCTCCGCCGAACCGCCGAAGAGACGGAACAGGCCGGTGAGAATTCCCAGAAGGATGCCGAACAGGATCCGGCCGTTGGGGGTAATGGGGCTGGTCACGTAGTCCGTCGCCATGAAGAAAGCGCCGAAGATCAGGCCGCCGCCGCACACATGGGCCATCACATAGCCCAGGTTATGCTCCCCGAAAATAAACACAAACACTGCCAGTGTGATGATGTAAGCCGCCGGAATCCGGATGGAGATCACCTTCTTGTACAGAAGGTAAACGGCTCCGATGAGAAGGGCCACAACCGACACCTCGCCGATGGTTCCCGGAATCCTTCCCACAAACATGGCCGCCACATCCACCCTGCCGCCGTTCTTCAATACGGAGAGAGGCGTAGCGCCGGACACGCCGTCCAGCTTAAACGCGGACATCTGATTGGCAAAGGAGATCAAAAGGAAACATCTGGCCGCAAGCGCCGGGTTCATAAAGTTCTGTCCCAGTCCGCCGTAAATCTGCTTCACCACGATAATGGCGAACACACTGCCCAGGAAAGGAATCCACAACGGAATCTCCGGAGGCATATTGAGCCCTAAAATCATACCCGTAACCAGGGCGCTTCCGTCCATAACCGTAATGGGTTTCCCCATAAGGCTCTCATACACATATTCGCTGAGCACACTGCCTGCCATCGTCACAAGCAGGACACACAGCGCCTTCAGTCCAAACTGATACACACCATACACAGCCGCAGGAACCATGGCAATGGCCACATCGAACATCAGGTTCTGAGTCAGCACACTGCTCCTCGCATGAGGTGATGATGATACGTTCAATAATTTATTCATGTTTCACCCCTCCTACGCTTTCTTTGCGCTGGCTCTCACAGCCACGCGCATCTCTTTAAATGCCTGGGTCAGCTGC
>JAAWHK010000100.1 GCA_022795805.1 Hungatella sp.
GGATGCAGGACATGCCGCAGTGGCGGAACTGGCAGACGCACAGGACTTAAAATCCTGCGGGACTAATCTCCCGTGCCGGTTCGATTCCGGCCTGCGGCATTTAAAAAGCCTTGATTTTTCGGGGCTTTTTTGTTTTTGCGCAAGTAAGGTTAAACGGTTTTGGAAATAAGTTTGGAAGGAGAAGAAAGTCAGTATGAATAAAAAAGAAGTATCCGAGATCCGCAGACAGTATACGCCGGAGCGGTGTACGATCTCCCGAATATGCGGGTGCTACATAGATGCCGAGAAGAACATTAAAACAGAGCTTAAAGAAGCGTTTCTTTCCCTGCCTGAGGATGATGCGTTCAAATACTTTGCAATCTTTAAAAAGACACTGTCCGGCACCCTGGGACGCAATCTTCTGAATCTGGACTTTCCCCTGGAGGAGGAGAGGGAAGGCGGCGCCCAGGAATTTCTTTTAAAGCTGAGAGACAGTCAGCTGAAAGACGACGGCCTGATCCATGAATTTTATAACAAAATTATAGAGACATTTGATTACGGGGAGAATTACTATATTGTACTTATCCATGTGTCCTATGACGTTCCGGGCAAGGCATCAGACGGAATCGAGATGTATGACGCCTCTGACAATGTATATAATTACATCCTCTGCAGTATATGCCCGGTGCACCTGTCAAAGCCCGGGCTGGGCTACAATATTGAGAAAAACTGCATTGAAAACCGGGTTCAGGATTGGATAGTGGATCAGCCCATAAAGGGATTTCTGTTCCCGTGCTTTAATGACCGCTATACGGACATTCACAGTATGCTCTATTACACAAAGAATGCCGCCGAGCTTCAGGAGAATTTTATTCGGGAGATGTTTGGCTGCAGCCATATCCCCATGACCGCCGATACTCAGAAGGAAACGTTTAACGCTCTGATTTCCGACACGCTGGGGGAGGACTGCGACTATGGTGTGATAAGGAATATTCATGAGACGCTCAACACACGCCTGGAGGAGTTTAAGGATGAGCCTGAGCCGCTGGAGCTGGGGAAGCAGGAAATGCGCCGTCTCTTTGAGGACAGCGGTGTGCCTGACACAAAACTGGAAGAGTTTGATCAGCACTATGACGAATGTGCCGGGGAGACAGCGTCTTTCCTCGCCTCCAATATTGCCAATGCGAGAGGATTTCACATCGAGACCGCGGATGTGGTGGTACAGGTGAAACCCGAGGCAGCTGACCTGGTGGAGACCCGCTTTATCGGCGGCCGTCAGTGCCTCGTCATTGCCATCAATGAGCATGTGGAAGTAAATGGGGTCAATGTTCGGGTTCTGAGGGAGGAGCAGGAGGAGTAAAATCCTCCTTCCGCTCATAGTAGAGGATCCATTCGTCCAGGCTCCAGGGTTCATAGTCGGAGTACATACAGAAACAGTTGATCATATTGCAGGGAATATAACGCTCATTGCCCTGTACATCCATGATCGTGGTCTGTCTGGTGATACGCTGGAACTGTTCGATAAGTCTCTGATCTCTGGTGTCGTGAACGTGGCCGTAAAGCATATACGTCCTGGGATTTCCTTTTGAGGTGAGACGGTACTGTCCGTTGTAACACATGATGGGGTAATGGCACAGAACCACCTTCCGGTTATTGTCTGACAGTTCCGCGTAGGGTTTTATCCATACAAACCTTCCGGCATTCCCAAAGTTATTTTTCAGAAAGCGGTCGTGGTTGCCCTGGATCAGGTAAAGTTTTCCGCAAAGCTGTTCCAAAAGGGCCGCAGTCTCCTGGGCAGTGCCCCAGGAAAGGTCTCCCAGAATCACGACCTCGTCCTTTGGCCCTACTTTGTCGTTCCACTTTTGGATCATGTACTGGTTCATGTGCTGCGTATCCTCAAACCCTCGCCTGTCCATATGGGTGTTGAGCGCCCCATGGAAAAAGTGAGGGTCTGCAATATAATATCTCATGAGATACCTCTTCTTTCCGTTGAATCATATACAATAATATTACCCGAAAAACAAAAAGCCATTGACAACAGGGGAAAAGTGTTGTAAACTAGTTAAGTCTGAAGTCGCCGGACATACACCGGGAGATAGGCCTTGGTAGCTCAGTTGGTAGAGCAGAGGACTGAAAATCCTCGTGTCACTGGTTCGATTCCGGTCCAAGGCATTTGGCAGGAAACATAGAGAGACAATTGTATATACTGTAATATGATTTGCGGGTGTAGTTCAATGGTAGAACACCAGCCTTCCAAGCTGGATACGTGGGTTCGATTCCCATCACCCGCTTTTTTATTTAAAACAGGGCTGTCCTCAACACGGTTTTCAGAGGCAGCCCTGTTTTAATGGATTTACTTCTGCCGCTTAAGCTCATTCATTCCCAGTTTCAGCGCTCCCAGAATCCCCTGATTGTCGTTGAGAGACGGAAGAACAATATAGCTCTTCAGATCTTCCAGCTCCCTGGTAACCAGGTAACCGGCCATCATATCTTTCACGTAGCCGCGAATCCTGTCCATAAGCTGGGTCTGGTGCATCACGCCGCCGCCCAGGATAATCTTCTGGGGAGACAGCACCATGATGTAGGTGACCAGGGCATGGGCCAGGTAGTAGGCCTCCAGATCCCAGACTTCCGGCCGGTCAGCCAGTTCCCTGGCAGGGGCGCCCCAGCGGGCCTCTATGGCAGGGCCTGAGGCAAGACCTTCCAGACAGGTCTTGTGGTAGGGGCATTTTCCCTCATAAGTATCGTCAGAACGGACGGGCATGAGGATGTGTCCCCCTTCCGGGTGCAGCATGCCGTGGAGAAGCTTGCCGTCAGCCATGATTCCGACTCCGATACCGGTGCCGACGGTGATGTAGACGGCGGAATCCAGTCCCCTGGCACAGCCCCAGGCGGCCTCCCCCAGCATGGAACCGTTGACATCCGTATCGAATCCCACGGGGACATGGAGCCGCTCCCTGAAATAACCGCAGATATCGTAATTTTTCCAGGGCAGTTTCGGTGTGGTGGTAATGTAACCATAGGTTTCCGAGGTGCGGTTCAGGTCAATAGGTCCGAAACATCCGATTCCGAGAGCGGCTATGCCTTTGCCCGTAAAGAATTCTGCCAGTTTCGGCATGGTTTCGTCCGGCGTCCGGGTGGGGATGGAGGCGCGCTCCAGGATCTCGCCCTCCTCGCTGCCGATGGCGCACACCATCTTTGTGCCGCCTGCTTCCAGTGCTCCAAATAACATAGCAATATCCTCCTGTGGTTTGTCTTAAATGTGGGTGGTGATCAGTTCCATGGCGCCCTGACAGTGAAGCGTGCCGAACCCTGCCGGAACCAGAATGTGGTCCCCTGCCGCAACCGGACAGTCATTGAGAGTGCCGGTTCCGGAAGTGACATGAATTAGCATAAACGGATGGTTATGGCTGATGGAAGCATGGGTTTTTACATTCCATCTGGTCACTGTGAAATAGGGGCCCTCTGCCAGGTTGCACAGCCGGTAATCCCCGTGGTCTTCTTCTGCGCCTCTGGTATTCAGGGACACATGGGGACAGGCGATTACGTCCATGCTCTCTTTCAGATGCAGCTGTCTGGGTTTTCCGTCCTGAAGGCGTCCATAGTCATACAGCCGGTAGGTAGTGTCGCTGTTCTGCTGTACTTCCAGAAGCAGGGTACCCTTTCGGATAGCGTGGACAGTTCCCGCAGGGATATAGAAAAAGTCCCCCTTGTGAATGGGAAGTTTCCTGAGAAGGCTGTCCCACTGCTCGGCGGCAATCATCTCTTCCAGCTCCTCCCTGCTTTTGGCATGGTGGCCGATGACAATGTCCGCGTCGTCGTCACAGTCCAGGATATACCAGCATTCGGTCTTTCCCTGGCTGCCGTTTTCATGCAGAGATGCGTACCTATCGTCCGGATGCACCTGAATGCTCAGATGGTCATTGGCATCAATAATCTTTACCAGCAGCGGAAATTCCTTTCCCTTCATGCCGCCGAACAGCTCCCTGTGGTTTTCCCACAGGCTCGTCAGGCTCTGGCCGTCATAGGTTCCTCCGCGGACAATACTGGCTCCGTGAGGATTGGCGCTGATGACCCAGGCCTCCCCGGTGTGGTCTCCCGGGATGGAATACCCGTAGAAGTCTCTCATCTTGCTGCCGCCCCAGAGAACCTGTTTAAAAAACGGATTGAAAAAAATCAGTTCGCTCATCATAGTTCCTCCTGAAATATAGTATAAGAATAACACAGATACAGGCAAAATAAAAGCATTTAAATCCCCTGAACAACCGGGGACTCAGCCTCGGGGACAGGGGAATTAAAAGTCGGCGGATTATGCGTCTTCTTCGGAAGCGGTTTTGCTCAGAACCCGGTCATTGATTTTGACAAAAGGAAGATATAACAGTACGCCGATGACGATAATGACAAGCTGGACGATCACGGCGCGAAAATCGCCGCCGGTGGCCAGATAACCGCTTAATAACGGAGGAGTAGTCCATGGAATATAGACGACGCATTCGTTCATAAAGTTCAGGGCCGTGGCAGCGTAGGCGATGATGATGCCGATGGCGGGCAGCAGCACAAATGGAATGATCATGGTGATATTGTAAACAATGGAATAGCCGAAAATAACCGGTTCATTGATGTTAAAGCATCCGGGAGCCGCGGACATTTTGCAGATGGTTCTTGTGGCCTTGTTGCGCCCGAACAGCAGGGTGGCGATGATCAGGGCGATGGTTGAACCGGACCCGCCCATCATTCCGAAGGCAGGCACGAAGGCTACGTTGATGATGTTGGGGATGGCCTCCCCCGCAGCGTAGGCAGCCATGGCCTGGGTCATGTTTACGATCAGGAGAGGTTCCAGCAGAGAACCGTAGATTACGGTCTGATGGATGCCAAACAGCCACAGAAAGTTGCCCAGGGAGTACAGGATAACACAGCCTGCAAGGCCGGTGGTGACGCCTCGCAGCGGTTCCTGGATCATAACGGTGATGATGGTAATCAGATCCGTATGGAACGCATTGTTTAAGACGGCAGAGATTACGGCAAAAAGGGACATCACCAGGATAAAAGGAATCAGTACGGAAAAAGAGTTGCCCACTGCCGGAGGAATGCTGTCGCCCATGTTGATCTGCAGCTTTTTGATGCGGGCCACATAGATAAACAGTTCCGTTGCCGCAAGGCCGATAAGAATACCTGCGAACATGGCCTGAGTGCCTGTATTGGCGAAACTCAGAACGCCTGATACGGCTACGCCTTCGGAGGCTTTGTCAGGAACCACGGTGACGGAGCCGGGCATCATGATAATCAGGGTCGCCAGAGATACCAGTGCAGCGGCGATGGGGTTGTCATAGCCCTTGTTTCTGGACAGGCAGTAGCCGATTACAGCGGCAACCAACAGCGAGCTGATATTTAATGTGGCATTTACCAGAAGATTGCCCCAGTACTGGGCGTTGGCCAGAGCGGGACCGTTTAGGAACCACTGGAATACTGTGTTGTTAAACAGAACCGCCAGTCCTGCCAGAATGTAAAGGGGCATAATGGTGGCAAAAGCATCCCTCAGGGAGCTTAAGTGAACCTGACTGCCAAGTTTTGCAGCAAACTCTGTAAATTTGTCGATAAATTTGGAATTCTGTAATGAAGTGCCCATACTAATCCTCCATATCTCTTCGCTCAATCAGATGCTTAATCCAGTGAGCCGATTTTTTTAATTTTCTCTCATAGTTGTTCATCAGATCTACTTCCACAAAACCGTATCTGTTCTTAAAGGCATTGCTCCAGGACCAGTTGTCAATGACAGCCCAGTAATGGTAGCCGACACAGTTGGCGCCGTCCTGGACGGCCTTCATGACCCACTCCAGATGGTCGCGGACAAATTCGATGCGGTAGTCATCCTGGATCTCTCCGCTCTCATCGCGGAATCGGTCCTCATGCTCCACGCCCATGCCGTTCTCGGAGATAAAAAACTTCAGATCCGGATATTCCTGTTTCAGCTTCATGCCGAAGTCGTAGATTCCCTTGGGGTATATCTCCCAGCCCCGGTAGACATTCATCTTTCTCTCCGGCCAGATGTAGGGATCCGCAAATTTGGGATAGCCGGATTCGTCAAATTTTTCCTGGGGGGCCTGGACTCTGGTGGGCTGGTAGTAATTAAATCCCAGCCAGTCCACGCGGCCGCATTTCAGGATCTCTCTGTCTCCGGGCCGCATCTCCGGAAGGACTCCGTATTCTGCCAGGGTATCGAATACATCCTGGGGCAGAGTTCCTGTGGTACACAGATCGAGCCACCAGCGGTTGTGGATGCCGTCTGTCATACGGAGGGCATCCAGATCCGCAGGGGAGGGGTTCTCCTTCGTATAGGGAGGGGCGAAGGCGTTGATCAGTCCGATCTGGGCGTCTTCCATAAGATATCCCGCCTCCTTGGCTTTGCGAAATTCACGGACAGCCAGGCTGTGGGCCAGGGCGATGTGGTACTGTACCTGGAGACCTCGCCGCTCGTCTTTCAGGAACGGGTACCAGGTTCCTGTGCGGTATTCCTGGTCAGGCTCCACGATGGGCTCATTGAAGGTGAACCAGTAGCGTATCTCTCTGCCGAACTCCCGAAATGCGGTCCTGGCGTAGACGGCGTAGGCTTCCACCACCTCTCGGCTCTCCCACCCGCCTCTGTCAAAGAGATAGGCAGGCATATCAAAATGATACAGATTCATAAACAGTTCAATGTCATTGTCC
>JAAWHK010000014.1 GCA_022795805.1 Hungatella sp.
CCTGCGTCGCAGTGGGCGTGGGCCACGCCTGTGGAACCGTAGGCACCGCCTCCGCACCTGGTCTCCACCGGAACGGTGTCAATGATCGGCTGATCCAGGGATGTCGGCACTTTGTAGTCGTACATATTGCCGTTTAACAGAACGCCTGTGCCCGGATCCCAGATAATCTCCTCCCGGAGAGCACGGCCGGAAGCCATGGTCAGGGCCATCTCCAGCTGGCCAAGCCCCGATGAGGGACGGATCAGTTTGCCGAAATCGTGGGCCGTACAGTAGTCCAGAATCTCCACCAGCCCGGTCTCCGGATCCACGGCCACCTCGCAGAAGTCCACATTCATGGTACGTATCACGTCGTTCTGGAAGGGAACCTTTGGTTTGCCGCAGTAACCCACTGCCAGCTGCCCGATCCCCACCAGGGACAGCTGCTTTGCAGGGTCGGCCTTTAAAGTGATCATGGAATCCACCAGATCCACCTCCTCCGGCGTCACCCCAAAGAGGGAGGCCCCCGTCTCCAGTATCTGCTTTTTCAGCTGGACGGCCGCCTCCTTGGCAGCCCAGGTGCAGGTGGAACCTCTGTCCGCCGCGTCGCCTTTCTGCCAGTTGGGATAATTGGCCGCATAGTACACGATCACGTCCTCCGGCTTCATGCCCATCTCCTCCGCGATGACCAGCTGCACCGCGTCCGGCCAGTAGGTGCCGATGAGGGCCTCTGAGTAGGGCATATAGATTTTGCCGTCGGTGTTCATTCGCAGGTTAATATTATAGGAGATCATCCCCCAGGTCATGGACCAGCCGCTTCTGCAGGCAATGCCGTGAAGACGGCCGTCTTTCAGTGTCTTCTTACCCGGAAGATGCCATTTTTCATCCCACTTAAAGGCCTTCTTCCCCGTCTCCATACAGGTCTCAAGGGACGGTGCGGTGACCTTCACGTTCTTCATGATAACTTCTGATATATCCATGTTCAGGGTGTCCGCAATCTTTGCGAATGCCAGGTTCACCGGTTCCCACGCATCCTTTCCCGGATCCGCCGTGGTACAGGCCCCGTTGGTCACATAGTACTCCATCTCCGAATAGATATTGGGACAGGATGTGGACTTAAAGCCCTGGGCATTGGCAGGAAGCACCAGATGGCCGTGGGTCTTGTCGCCGTAGCCGCCTCTGGCCCCCGTCTGATGGACATTTTTGGACTGAACCGCCACCAGGGTTCCGTCGTTCTTAAAACCGATGCGCACCGTGAAAAAGCTCTGGGGTACATTGGCGTCAAAGGACTGGCGCCGGGTGCTGACACACCGCACGGGGACGCCTCCCAGACGTCTGGACAGCACCGGCGCCAGCTGGGCTCCCCTCTTTTCCACGAAATCACAGTACCGGGCCGCCATATAGGGACTTAAGGCCCTCACCTTGTCCTCATGAACGCCCATTCCCATGGAGGCCGATATGACAGGGCCGTTGGCGGGAAAATGGGCGTGGTTTGTCACGTAGCACATTTTCTCCCCGTCGGGATTGCCCCATGGATCATTGTCCCAGTAGGAAAAATAAGCCGGCGGCATGGGGCGGAACTGATTCCACATGGGACGCCCGTACTCGATAACCTCGATGTGATCCGCCTCTTTAAAGCCTTTCTCCACATTTCCGATCTCCCACTTTATGGGGGCCCCGAAGGTATTGCCCGTCATGTTGCTGTCCGGGTTCATCTCCGGCCGCAGGATGGGAGCCCCCGGCTTGCCCGCCTCCCGGCAGTCCAGCACAAAGGGCAGAACCTCCCATTTCACTTTTATGAGATCCAGGGCTTTGCGGCATGTCTCCTCGCTGTCAGCCACCACCACGGCGCCGCACTCATCCCCCTCGAACTCCGCCTCGTCGCCCAGAAGAGGACTCCTTCCCAGCTCATAGTAGGACGGCACGTTCACCGGCATGGACGCCAGCTCCTCATCCTCCCAGGTCAGAATCAGCTTTACTCCCGGAAGCTTCTCTGCCTCAGAGATATCCAGGCTCTTGATCTTCGCGTGGCCGTAGGGGCAGCGAAGCGCCATGGCAGTCAGCGTTCCTTCCTTATATAAATCTGTCGGATACTTGGCCGCGCCGCTGACCATATCCCAGGACTGCCTTCCCGGATGATTCCATGTGCCCACCACCTTAAACTCCTGACGGTCGTCATTGGTTCCCTCTAAAACCCATTTGCTGGTCTCTCCCATCAGCTCTTACCTCCCTTTATGGCTTCTGCCGCCTCCAAAATCGCCTGTACATGGCGGGAATAGGTGCCGCATCGGCAGATATTTCCGGACAGTTCCGTCCGAATCTGCTCCTCTGTCGGATCCGGATACTTGGTCAGTATGTATTTGGCCACCGTAAACTGGCCCGGCGTACAGTATCCGCACTGGCTGGCGTCGTACTTCACATAGGCCTCCACCAGGGGGCGGTATACAGGATCGGCGGCAATCCCCTCCGATGTCTCAATCTCCTTCCCCTTACACTCCACCGCCAGAGTGGTGCAGGACAAGGCTGGCTTCCCGTCTATGAGCACCGTGCAGGAACCGCACCCGCCCCGGTCGCACATCTCCTTGGCGTTGCCCGTAAGGCCCACGGCCCTCTGAAGAGTCTCCCGCAGGGTCCAGTGATCCTCCACAAACACTTCCACGTCATTTCCGTTGATGTGCAGCACCATGCTGGCAGGCGCCTCCGCCTGGGAGTGCTTCTCCTTAAAATGCGTCTGAAGAGCCTGAAAATCCGCCGCTCTCTCCCCGCACACGGGACACACGTATGTCAGTTCCTCCAGGATCCTGCCGCCGTCTCCGGATGCCGCCTCTGTCTCACTGCCCAGGACCGTACCGATCCCCAGGGCGGAAAACGCCACCCCCGCCAGGCCGGCTCCCCCGGCCTTCAGAAAATCACGCCGCGATACTTTTCCACTCATGTTTCCTTCCCTTCCTTTCTCATCTGATCTCATTCATGGTAAATAACTAGATTTCTAGGTATTTAACTTAAGAATATTCAGGCGTAAAACCGCCTGACTCATTGCCTGTCACCTATTTAACTAGACTTCTAGGTAATTGGCCGCAGTATATACTTTATCCGCTGGTATTGGCCATCATCTTGTCCAGGAGAAACTCCAGAACAGCCAGCTCCTCCCCGGTAAACCCCTCAAATTTACCGGAAATATAGTCGTCAATGGTCTGATTAAGCTCAGGCTCTATATCCCTGGCCCGGTCCGTCAGAACCAGCCTCCTGTATCTGCCGTCCTCCGCCAGAGGCTCCCTGCGGATATACCCGTACTTCTCCAGATAGTTCACCAGGCTGGTGGCCGACGAACTTTTTATGTCCAGAAATTCCTCCAGATCCTTGGTAAACACATCCCCGTTTCGGGACTCTGTCATTATAAAATGGAGGCTGACGGCCTGCACGCAGGACAGGGGGGAACCGCCCTGAAACTTTCCGGCCAGCTGACGCTTCATCTTGTGATTCAGCTTTTCCAGTTTTCCCATAATACGTTTCTCTGTCAATTCGTCTCTTCCCCTGCTCTCTCCCTGCATGTCCCAATCCTCCGGCCTCTTATCTTTCCCTGATCTCCGTTAACTAGAACTCTAGTTATTATCATACTACATCGGCGGGAAAAGTCAAGAGCCGGTTAAACAATTATTAAATAAAATTTAACATTCTTCCGCTTAAACATATAGTATACTTATGAATAAGCCTATAGCAAACAGACAACCGCCGGAGACAGCAACCGGCAAACGAACATAGAGGAGGAACCTATGAGACGAAAACGTACGATTCTGCTGGGCATATTCATGGTCTTGTCATTTTCTTTTACTGCCTTTGCTAAAAATGAAAGTAACGCTGTGCAGCCGGCTTTTGCACCAGTCAGCTCACCGGCTGCTTTACCGAAAGCAAAAAAGGAGGCTGGGTTAGACGATTATTCTGTGTTCCGGCCATTATCGGAAACGGATGATTTTGAAGAAATAAAGGCTTTGGAATCGGAGATGCTTAAACGGGCCAATTCTCTTTATACCTTCGGTAAATTAAAGAAGAACATGACGGCTTCGGATATTGATTATAATAAAGCTGTCAAAATCTATATGGATAACGCGGACAGTGTGTTGAATGATTCTATGAAGAATAAGGAGAAATTTCGTTCATTTCTTGACACCGCGGAGCCTATTTGGGTGCTGCAGGTATCTTTGGGCAATCAGACAGTAACCTATACATTTAACATCGGAAGACCGGTAAGAGATGAAATAAGAGGCCTTCTTACTTCGGAACAGCTTGCGAAACTGGAAAGAGAAGCCGGCCACTGGAAGATTGTAAAGGTTGCATGGGGAGACGGAAAAGGAGACGACTATAAAGATTATATAAGAGAGGGAATGGCACAGGAGAACCTCAGGGATGAGTCGTCTGTAGTTGTGATCGGGGGAACGCCGGGGATTGGCCAGCCGCTGGCAATTATGTATGAGAAAGAAACGGTAAAAGTGATCCCCGCTTCTGCAGCAGCGAATGACAGACTGAAGTCCCTGATGAAACAGGACGGCATACAGACACCGGCGGATGATCCCATAGAAATCTGTGATCTTGATGATTACATCGCTGCATTGAATTAACGTTCGCAAAAAAAATTTCGCTTTAAAGCCCCGCAGCCTGCGGGGCTTTTCAAATAAATTGTTTAAGTCCTGATTCATCAAAGGCAAACAGCTGCTAACTCTGTCTGCCGTCTCCAGGGCCCCAAAGTCCTGTCAGTTTGCCAGCAGCATCCTGTCATTGGCAAATTCTTCCCCGCTGGCCTCGGCGAACTTCCTCAAAAGGTCCTCCACCTTCAGTTTCTTCTTCTCCTCACCGGCCACGTCGAAGATAATCTGGCCGTTGTTCATCATGATCAGGCGGTTGCCGATATGAATGGCGTCCTTCATATTGTGGGTGATCATCAGGGTAGTCAGGTGATCCTGGTTGACAATGTTCTCCGTGGTCTCCAGAACCTTGGCCGCCGTCTTGGGGTCCAGGGCAGCCGTGTGCTCATCCAGAAGCAGAAGCTTGGGCTTTTTCAGGGTGGCCATGAGAAGGGTCAGGGCCTGCCTCTGGCCTCCTGACAGCAGCCCCACCTTGCTGGTGAGCCGGTTTTCCAGCCCAAGACCCAGCTTGGCAAGCATATCCCGGTAAAGCCGCCGCTCCGCCGACACGATCCCCTTTTTAAGGGTTCTCTTGTCCCCCCGCCTGAGAGCCAGGGCAAGGTTCTCCTCGATTCCCATGGTGGCGGCCGTGCCGTTCATGGGATCCTGGAATACACGGCCAAGAAATACGGCCCTCTTGTATTCCGGATACTTGGTTACATCCACTCCGTCGATGATGATCTGACCCTCATCCACCTTCCAGGTACCTGCGATGGCGTTGAGAAGGGTCGACTTGCCGGCGCCGTTTCCGCCGATGACCGTCACAAAATCCCCGTCGTTTAATGTAAGGCTTAACCCTCTTAAGGCCTGCTTTTCATTGACCGTACCCGGGTTAAAGGTCTTTGAGATACTCTTCACTTCCAACATCAGGAATTCCCTCCCTTTTTCTCCATGCCGCTCTTCTTCCCTATCCCTGCAAAATACCGTTCCTGCCAGATCGGAATGGCCAGGAAAACAGCCACCACCAGGGCTGACAGAAGCTTTAACAGATCCGTGTCAATTCCCATCCAGATAACTACCTGCAAAACCAGATAGTAGATGATGGAGCCGAAGGACACTGCCAGCAGCTTAAAGCCGAAATTCCTGAAGATCGATCCGAACACTGCTTCCCCGATAATCACCGCCGCCAGGCCGATGACAATGGCCCCCCGGCCCATGTTGATATCCGCAAATCCCTGATACTGGGTAAGGAGCGCCCCGGAAAAAGCCACAAGCCCGTTGGATATCATAAGTCCAAGCACCCGCCCCAGATCGGTGTTGATGCCCTGGGCCCTGGCCATCTTGTCGTTGCAGCCCGTGGCCCGCAGGGAGCATCCCAGCTCCGTCCCGAAGAACCAGTACAGAATGCCGATGAGGATGACCGTGATCAGAACCACGATGAGAATTGTATTTTTAAAGAAAGGCACGTTCTTAATAAACCGCAGAGACACCAGAAGGGGAAACTTATCCACATTGATGGCCTGGTTGGCCTTTCCCATTATTTTCAAATTCACGGACCACAGCCCCAGCTGGGTCAAAATTCCGGACAGGATGGCCGGAATCCCCATAAACGTGTGAAAAAGCCCGGTGACAAGGCCTGCCGCCATGCCCGCCGCCAGCGCGGCTGCCATGGAAACCCACACATTGTTGCCGGCAAGCATCATCATGATGCACACCGCGCCTCCGGTACACATGGAACCGTCCACTGTCAGATCCGCAATATCCAGGATGCGGTACGTCAGATACACGCCGATGGCCATGATCCCCCAGATCAGTCCCTGGGCCGCCGCCCCGGGCAGCGCATTTATCAAACTCATAATCTCCATAATTTTTCTCCTAGTCCGTTATCCGTGATGCATCTTCCCTCCGGCCGGCATCCGAATCCGCCTGTCCGCTGTCTATCTGCCTATCCGCCAAAAGGGCAGCAGGAAGAAAACTTCCCGCTGCTTTCTCAGATTCTCTCCTATTCTTCGATTGCCTCATATCCGTCCGGAATCTGGATTCCCAGGGAATCGCAGATCGTCTTGTTGTACTTCTTGGTAAACTGAGGCGCATACTCGATGGGCATCTGGGAGATATCGGACTCGCCTTTTAAGATTTTAGCGGCCATTTTTCCGGTTCCCACGCCCAGGTCGTAATAGCTGATGGACAGAGTGGCCACGCCGCATCCCCTGCACATGCCCTCCTCGCCGACGATAATGGGAATTCCGGCAGGACGGCAGATATTGTCGATAATCTCCGTCGCAGACGCCGCCGTATTGTCTGTGGGGATGTAGATCACCTCACACTCGGAGGACGCCTTGGTGGCGATGGTGGACAGATCGTTGGAGTCGGAGAAAGAATAGTACTCACAGGTATATCCCATGCCCTCCAGGGCTGCCTTCACCGTGTCCACCTGATACTGGGAATTGGCCTCGGCGGAACAGTACAGAAGTCCCACCTTCTTCGCATCCGGGAACAGCTCGTTGAGCATGGCCGCCTGCTCGTCAAGAGGAGCCAGATCAGAGGTTCCGGAGATGTTTCCCCCTACGGTGCCGCTAAAATCGTCGATCCCCAGGGCAACGCCGTACTCCGTGACGGAGGTTCCCAGAATGGGGATCTCGTTGGTTCCCGCCTGGGCCGCCTGCAGCGCCGGTGTGGCATTGGCCAGGATCAGGTCCACCTCCCCGGAAACAAAGTTGTTGATAATGGTGGAACAGGTGTTGGAGTCGCCCTGAGCGTTCTGTTCGTCAAAGGTGACCGCGTCCCCCAGCTCCTCCTTCAGTGCATCTATAAATCCCTTGGTAGCCGCGTCCAACGCATCGTGCTGAACCAGCTGGCAGATGCCTACCTTGTAAGTCTCTTTATCTGCCGCTTCGCCCTCCGGGGCTTTGGCGTCTTCACCTCCGGCAGCCGTCGTCTCGGCTCCGGCGGCTGTGGTCTCGCCCCCGGCGGCTGTGGTCTCGGACCCGGCGGCTGTAGTCTCGCTGCCTGAGCCTGAACCGGAACATCCTGCCATGGACAGAACCACGGCCCCGGCAAGAATCATGGAAAGTACTTTACCTGTTTTTTTCATAATACTGTCTCCCTTGCTCAAAATTGATTTTTTAAGTTCAGGAGATATCATACTACAAAATTGTGCGGGCGTCAATCCTATGATGCTTTAAATTCACATAAATTCAACGCAGTAAAGTGTTTTTTTGCCAAAAAGCCATCATATCCCGCCGCAGATCGCCGGTTATGACAGGATCTCTCTGTAGACCCGCAGCACATTTCCGTAAAATATGGCTTCTATCTCCGACGGCACGAACCCATGCCGCCTCATCTCCGCCTCCAGAAGGGGCAGCTTCCCCGCGTCGGACAACTCCAGCTCTCCCCGGATCCCGTCAAAGTCAGAGCCCAGCCCCACACAGCCCATGCCTCCCACATCGGCCATATGCCTCATGTGGCGGACCATATCTTCGATGCGGCTTGCGGCCGTCTCCCCCTCCTTCCGGTCACGAAGGAAATCTGGGCTGTAATTGATGCCTGCCACCCCGCCTCTCTCTCCAAGGCGGCGGATCATGTCGTCGGTCAGGTTCCTTGGATGCCCCGCCAGAGCCCGGGCGTTGGAATGGCTGGCCACAAAGGGTTTTGTGGTGTGGGAAAACACATCCCATATCCCTGCGTCCCCCAGATGTGAGATATCAATCATCATTCCCAGCCTCTCCATCTCCTCCAGAAATTCCAGGCCTTTTTCCGTCAGGCCTTTTTCCGTCTCCGGCCACCATCCCTTTTCCGGGCCCTCCGTCACGACCCGGTTGGGCCAGGCCAGCTCGTTGGGAAAGTTCCAGGTAAGCGTCATCATCCGCACCCCCAGCCGGTAGAAATCCCGCAGATAGGCAGTCTCACCCTGGCAGACTCCCCCTTCCTCCAGCGTCAGCATGGCTGACATGCGGCCTTCCTTCCAGTTTTTTTCTATATCCCCATAGGTTTTCACCGCGCCTATGAGATCGCTGTTGGCCTCTATCTCCTGGTAAAAGGTGTCGATCATCCCCATGGCGCACTCAAAGGGCCGTGTTGTATTGCCCAAATGGACGAACACGGCAAAATTCTGGAGACCATAATCCCCCTTCGCCATCTTTTCCAGATCCAGGTGAAGGGAATTGGATCGGACCGACATGGTTCCTCCCTTCCTGTGGTCCTTGTAAATCTCCCATATTGTGTCACAATGCATATCTGCTGCTTTCATTGGTGTCCTCCGTTTTTTCTTAATTCATTATACGCATTGCCCCGCCATAACTCAACCGCATCTTCCTGGAATGTAAACCGTCTCCCCTACATCAGAGGCGCAATCAGCCGCAGGCCCTGTCCGGCCAGCTTCTGGTAAAAGGGATAGGATCTGCAGGTCTCCTTCGTGATCTGCACGCACTGTTCCAGCGTCTCCTCAAAGTCCCTCTCCACATCCTCCACGGCCGGGTTCCGGTACATGTACACGGCACACTCAAAATGATGGTACAGGCTTCTGAAATCCAGGTTGATGGTTCCCACCACCGCCTTGCTGCCGTCGCTGACGAACATCTTGGCATGGACGAATCCGGGCAGAAACTCATAGATCTGCACGCCTGCGTCCAGAAGTTCCTCATAGTAGGTGTGAGCCAGAAAAAACGCGTATTTTTTGTCGGGAATATGGGGCATAATAATCACCACCTCCACACCCCTCTTGGCCGCAAATATCAGCGCGTTCAGGGTCTCGTCGTCCAGGATCAGGTATGGGGTGGTAATATGTACGTAAGTCTCTGCCTGATTGAGGATATCCATGTACACGTATTTCCCCACGGTCTCATGGTCCAGCGGCGAATCCCCGTAGGGCATCACAAAGCCCTCACCGGCCGGGTTCTCCCCCGCGGGATCGGTTCGTGCACTGCCTTTGGCGCTCTCCAGGTATCTGCCGCAGGAGACCGGCGTCCGGTCCCAGATATTCCACATCTGCAGGAACATGACCGTGAAGCTCTTTACCCCGTCCCCTTTCAGCATCACCGCCGTATCCTTCCAATAGCCGAACCTCTCCCGCACGTTGATGTATTCGTCCGCCAGATTGATTCCCCCCGTAAAGGCCGTGTGTCCGTCGATCACCACTACTTTTCTGTGGTCCCGGTTGTTGTGAACCGTGGAGAGCATGGGTTTTATGGGGGCAAACGCCTGGCAGCGGATCCCTTTCTTCTCCATCTGCCTGGGATAGCCGTAGGGGAGCAGCATCAAAGAGCACATCCCGTCATACATAAAGCGGACCTCCACCCCCTCCTTTGCCTTCTGCTCCAGAATCTCCAGAATGGAGTCCCACATGACTCCCCTCTCCACGATAAAATACTCCAGAAAAATAAATTTCTCCGCCTTGTAAAGCTCCTCTTTCAGCCGCTCAAATTTCTTCTCCCCGCTGGGAAAATAGGTGACGCTGGTATTCTGATACACAGGAAAACCGCCTCTTTCGGCCATGTATCTGGCCAGATTCCCCACCAGCCTGTCCTCGCCGCAAAGCCGCTCCTTTACCGCCTCATCCTGCTCCAGCCAGGTCTTTGACTCCTTTATAAGCCTCCCGGCCCGCTTTGTGATAAGCCGGCTCCCCATGTCCAGTTTCGTGAGAATGTAGAACAGGGTGCCGAACACGGGTAAGGTAAGAATGGGAATGATCCAGCCCAGTTTGAAGCTGGGGTTCTCCCTCTCATTGATAATATAGATGCAGGTAATCCCTCCCAGCAGGATAAAACCGGCGTATACATAGAGAGAATACTGGCTCAGCCATCTTACGACCCCCAGCAAAACCCCTATCTGTATCAGGATAAACAGCGCCACGTAAGCGGTACGGCCGAATACGATCCGCAGAAGCCCCCTCAGTTTTCTTTTGTACTCATTCATAAAAAATGCCTCCTTGCATCACTGTCCCTCTATTGTAACTCATATTACGGACAATGACAAGCAAGGCGGCATGTTCGATTTTAGGTGTTCGATTTTCGGCCCTGTTTTTATCTGTGAATAATCACGCTGATCCGCTTGTATACCAGCGTGGTTATAAGAGACACCAGGGCCCCTTTTATCAGATTGAAGGGCGCCACGGCAAACAGTACGAATGTCCACACGCTGCCGATAGCCGGATTGATG
This sequence comes from Hungatella sp., assembly GCA_022795805.1. GTDB lineage: Bacteria > Bacillota > Clostridia > Lachnospirales > Lachnospiraceae > UBA3402. The sequence continues at coordinate 10,752 of JAAWHK010000014.1, forward strand.
GCAGCCCCGGCCTCCAGAATGGACTCTAACGGCATAAAGTTGGAGTAAAAGGGAAGCATCACCACCGCGTTCATCACGGCGCCCACCGTAGCCATGCACACGGTTCCCACCGCCATGCCGATTATGGCGCTCTTCTTGGATTTCTTAAATTTGTATACCAGCCCTGCCGGCAGAATCAGCGCGCACCCGATGCAGACGTTGGCGAATTCTCCGACGAATCCTGTGGACGTAGGCTTTAACACCAGTTTCACCAGGATCTTTACCACCTCCGTGATGAATCCCGCCAGAGGCCCCATGGCAAAGGTTCCCACCAGAACGGGAATCTCGCTTAAATCCAGTCCGTAAAAGGACGGCGCGATAAAGGGCAGGGGAAACTCAAACAGCATCAGCACTCCGCCGATGGCCCCCAGCATTCCCATAAGCACCACGTTTTTGATATTAAACACTTTCTTTCTGTCCATTTTCCTGTCTCCTCCTGTACTCTGTGCATAGGCCGTCTCAAAGCCCCGTGGGCCCTCTGTCTTTTGTCCCGAAGCCCGATCAGACTCTTTCCCCCAGACAAAAACCCCGGATATCAAAGGATATCCGGGGCGTCGCACGGCACGGCAGACCATGCATGTTCTCAGAATCATTTCTCTTCTTCTCTCATCCAGACTATACTGTCGGTTTTGGAATCACACCAAATCAACCGCTCACGCGGCTCGCGGACTTTTACCGCCGGTGGAGAATTTCACTCCGCCCCGAAGACCTGTGTAGGTTTACAGAGCTATTATACGGCCTCCGGCTTAAAAATGCAACCGTTTTTTCCATTAACCTGTCACCCAAGGGCCTGCTCAATATCCCCGATGATGTCCTCCGACGCCTCCAGCCCTGTGCTGAAACGGATCATGGCCGGGTCCACTCCCGCCTCTATAAGCTGTTGGTCGCTTAACTGCCTGTGGGTGTGGCTGGCCGGATGGAGCACCGAGGTCCTGGCATCCGCCACATGGGTCACAATGGCCGCCAGCTTCAGCCTGTCCATAAACTCGGCCGCGGCTGCCCGGCCCCCTTTGAGCCCGAAGGAGATGACCCCGCAGGTTCCGTTGGGCATGTATTTTTCTGCCAGATCGTGGTACTTATCCCCTTTAAGCCCCGGGTAGTTGACCCAGGCCACATCATCCCTGGATTTTAAATACTCAGCCACCTTCAATGCGTTCTCACAGTGTCTGGGCATCCGCAGATGCAGAGTCTCCAGTCCCACATTCAGAAGGAAGGCGTTCTGGGGAGACTGGATGGAGCCCATATCCCGCATCAGCTGCACCGTAGCCTTGGTGATATACGCTCCCTTTCCGAAGCGCTCCGTGTACACAACCCCGTGGTACGACTCGTCCGGCGTGGTCAGGCCGGGAAACTTTTCGCCGTAAGCCTCCCAGTCGAAATTGCCGCTGTCCACGATGCAGCCGCCCACGGCCATGGCGTGCCCGTCCATGTATTTTGTGGTGGAGTGGGTCACAATATCCGCGCCCCACTCAAACGGCCTGCAGTTGATGGGGGTGGCAAAGGTGTTGTCCACAATGAAGGGAACGTTATGCCGGTGAGCCAGCCCCGCAAATTTCTCCAGATCCAGCACCACCAGGGCCGGGTTGGCGATGGTCTCTCCGAACACGGCTTTCGTGTTCTCCCTAAAGGCCTTATCCAGCTCCTCCTCCGGCGCATCCGGATCCACAAGGGTGCATTCGATCCCGAATCTCTTCAAGGTCACCGTGAACAGGTTGGAAGTCCCCCCGTAGATCGTGGCCGCGCAGACGATATGGTCACCGGCGGAACAGATGTTTAAGACGGCGTACATGTTGGCTGCCTGTCCGGAAGAGGTGAGCATGGCCGCCGCTCCTCCCTCCAGCCGGCAGATCTTATCTGCCACCGCGTCGTTGGTGGGGTTGGCCAGTCTGGTGTAAAAATACCCGTCCTCCTCCAGATCGAACAGACGCCCCATCTGCTCGCTGGTCTCATATTTGAATGTGGTGCTCTGGTATATGGGGAGCACTCTGGGCTCGCCGTTTTTCGGCTTCCATCCCCCCTGAATACAGATGGTGTCCAGTGATTGTTTACGGCTCATAGCATATCCTCCTACTGATTTTAACCTTTTCATTTCCCTACATTGTACACAACCTGCCGGCAAAAATCAATAAAAAGTCCGGAAAACCCCCGATTCCGGACTTTCGGCATCCGGACCAGGATACCGAAAAGAGGGACTCTCCATACCCTGTTAAGGTCCGATCTGACGCCTGTATTTATCATATCACAGAAGCAGACACCTGGAGTACAGATGTCAAACTGCGTATGCTATCCTGTAATTTCCGGTATTAGAAGCCGTTTTAAATGGGCTGCGGCCGACCGTCGGAAGGTTCTGCTGATGGAAAAATACCCTCTCTCCCCCTTCAGGTAGACCCGGTCATTTTCCAGCTCCACGATATAATCTTTGTTGATAATATAGGACTGATGGATCTGAACGAACTGCTCCGGAAGCCCTCTTTTCAGAATCTCCGACAGTTTTCCGTAAAATTCGCTTTTCTCGTCTGTCATGTGGATCTCCACCTTCCTGCCGGAACTCTGAAAATAGAGGATCTCCTCATAGGGAACCTGGTAGAATACCCGTTTCTTCTGATAGGCAAACTGGCGTTCTCTCCGGAAGCTTAATTTTCTGGCATAATCCGCGATCTGAAACACCCGTTTTTTGTGAAAGGGCTTTCTCAGAAATTTCAGGGGCCTGTTTTCGAAAAGTGCCTCCGCGTCTTTTACGCCGTAGGACATGTACACCAGCTGCACCTCCTCGTTGTCCAGGGCGCACCGTATCCCCCTCCCCACCATGGCTCCGTCCATGCCGTCCATGACAACATCCAGAAAGACCAGATCATACTGCTTTCCCAGGCTCATCGTTTCATACAGAGAAATTCCGTCGTAAAACAGATCGGACTCCATAGCGATTTTCTTTTCCCTGCAGTAAAACTCCAGCATCTCCTCCAGATTGTAACAATCCCGTTTATTGTCGTCGCAGATGGCTATTGACCACATTCTGTTCGTCCCTTTCCTGTTTTAAGTGTGTGCGCGTCTTCTCTGGGGCCGTTTTTCGCCCCAACAAAAAACATCTATATTCTATCCGTTTTTTCCGGACAATAGGGGTGACACAACGACGTATTTATCCCCTGTTTTTACAGGAAACGACACGATTTTTTACAATTCTTTTCTGCCTCCGGTCCCGGCTGTTCGTCTTTGGTCCCAGCTGCCCGTTGACAAACCTGCAAAATAAACTTTATAATATGAAGAATGGGAACATGCTCCGTTGTGGGCTCAGGTCTCCGGGCACCCGAACGGAGACGACTACTTTCACAGAGAAGAGAGGATTTGTTATGAGATTTTTAATGGATACCATAAAGGGCATGCTCATCGGCATAGCCAATATCATCCCGGGTGTCAGCGGCGGAACCATGGCCGTCTCCCTGGGCATCTACGACCGGCTTATCGGTTCCATATCCGACCTGCCCAGGCATCCGAAGAAGAGCGCCTCGGTTCTTCTTCCCATCATCCTGGGCTGCGGCATCGGCATCGTAGGCTTTACCTATGTCATCGAGTACCTTCTGAGCCGCCACACATTTGTCACATGCATGGCCTTCACCGGCCTGATTCTGGGAGGGCTTCCCGTTCTTTACGGGTCCCTGAAAAAGGAGCTGGCCAAAGGATCCGGCAAGATCGGCCTGCCCGGTATCCTGGCCTTTCTGCTTCTCTTCGGAGTGGCCCTGTTTCTTCCCATGATGAATGCGGACGATGAGGTTCTGAGAACTTTTACCCCGTCTTTCGGCACTATGACGGCCCTGTTTTTCGTGGGAGTTATCGCCTCCGCCACCATGGTGGTTCCCGGCGTCAGCGGCTCCCTGGTTATGATGATTCTCGGATACTACTACGGCATCATCAATACCATCAAGTCCTTTCTGGACGCCCTGAGAGCCTTTGACACGGCCGGGCTGGTTCAAGGCTTCGCCCTCCTTGCGCCCTTCGGCATCGGCGTACTTCTGGGAATCTTCCTCATCGCCAAACTGATCACCTTTCTCTTTAAGCGATTCGGTGTCCAGACGTACTGTGCCATCTTCGGCCTTATTATCGCCTCCCCCTTTGCCATCTTCTACAACACAGGGGCCCTGACACAGTCCTCCTTCCCCTCAATCGGCCAGATGATTCTCGGGCTGATCCTGGCAGCGGGGTGCGGCTTTGTCACCTGGAAGATGGGGAATTGAGACGGCCAGGCCGTTGCGCATCAATAAAATAGTTTTCAGAAAGGAAGTGTATACTATGCCGCCAGCATTACAGCCACAGCCAGAACCAATCACTCTTGAACAATATGAGACTCTTCCGGAGGAAAAGAGAGTAGAAGTCTTTGAGGGCATTGTTTATGATATGGCCAGCCCTTCGCAGATACATCAAACCCTATCCATGGAATTGTCCAATATCATCTACAACTATATCAAAAGCAAGAAAGGAACATGCCAGGTATTCACTGCCCCGTTTGATGTAAAATTATGCGATAAGCCGCTTACAATTGTTCAGCCTGACATCATGATTATCTGTGATAAAAACAAACTGGACGGAAAGCGCTGTAACGGCGCCCCGGATTTCATCATTGAGATTGTTTCCCCTGGCAATCTGTCGGATGATTATATCCGTAAAGCATACTACTACAAAAATTACGGTGTCCGGGAATACTGGATTGTGGATCCGCGCCGCAAGATTGTGACTGTCAATTACTTCGAAAACAATATCGTAAGCGTTCAGTATTCTTTCGATTCCATCATCAGAGTTAATATCTATGGTGATTTATACATCAATTTCTCTGATATTGCCGATCTGCTGAATATTTAGCCTAAAAAAAGAGGATGTTGCACAACTAATGTAAGTTCGTGCAGCATCCTCTTTTCATGCCCCATAGCCTCAAAATATCTCTAATTGCCCCTCTTGGGATCCTGGGAGATATCATTGCCGAAATATTTATCCGACAGTTCCGACAGTTTCCCGGATTCCCGGATCTCGTCTATGGCCTTGTTCACCGCCTCCCTGAGACTGGCGGAGTCCTCCCCCTTCCTCATGGGAATACACACCAGGGACGCGTCCTCCGTCAGCGCCGCAATCCTTAGGTTTTTCTCCGGATGGGCGTTGATATAGTCGTAGAATGTCAGCTCCGCATTGAGTGTCGCGTCGATTCTCCCTGTGTTCAGCAGCTCAAAGGTCTGATTCAGGTCGTCCACACTGGTTACCTGAGCGCCGTAGCTCTCCGCCAGCGCCGCGTAGGTGCTGGAGATGGTGTTGGCTGTCTTCTTTCCTTTCAGGTCCTCAAAAGACTGAATCTCCATGTTGGCTCCGTCCACGATGACGGCCGTGCGGATGTAGCCGTAGGGCTCTGAGAAATCGTATTTCTCCTGCCTCTCGTCTGTTACCTCCACACCGTTTATCACAAGGTCGTACCTTCCCGCATCCAAACCCGCGAAAAGACCGTCCCACTCGCCCTCCACAAAGCTTGCCTTTACCCCCAGCTTTTCCGCGATAAGCCCGGCTACCTCCACGTCGTAGCCCACCAGCTTGTCGTCTTCATCATGGTAGGTCCAGGGAGACCAGGTCCCCTCCATGGCCACGATGAGTTCACCCTTCTCACGGATCCTGGCCAGCTGGTCGCCCCCTTCTTCTGACGGTTCCTGATTCTCCAGCTCCCCGGAGTCTTCCCCATCCTCCACGGCCTCACCTGCCGCCGTACTCTGATCCGCCGAATTCCCTCCGGCCTGGGATCCGCCTGTGGAACTGCTCTTGCCGGAACATCCCGAAATCCCCATCACCGCTGCCGCCAAAACGGCTGCCGCCATTAAACCGATTCTCCTCTTCATCTTTCTCCACTCCTTTCATTATTCTGCGCTTCTGTTTGCCATCTGCAAAAATGCTTTTGTCCTCTCCTCCCTGGGGTTCTCAAAAAATTCTTTTGAACTTCCCTCTTCCACCACCTTTCCGTGTTCCATGAAAATCACCTTTGTGGAGACATTTCTGGCAAAATTCATCTCGTGGGTCACCACCAGCATGGTCATGCCCTCCTGGGCCAGCTCCCGCATAACCTCCAGAACCTCCCCGATAAGCTCCGGGTCCAGGGCGGACGTGGGCTCGTCGAAGAAGATGATCTCCGGATCTGTTGCCAGCGCCCTGGCGATGGCCACCCGCTGCTGCTGCCCGCCGGACAGCTGATGGGGATAATGGCTCTCCCTGTCCTTTAACCCCACCTTGGCAAGGGCCCTCCGTCCGATCTCCTCGGCCTTATCCTTCGCCGTCTTCCTGGCCACAATCAGCCCCTCCGTCACATTCTGCAGAGCCGTCTTGTTGGCAAACAGGTTGAAGTTCTGGAAGACAAAGGCCGTCTTTCTGCGTATCCTGGCCGCATCCTTCCTGGAAGTGCGCTCCATAGGGAAGGTTTCGCCGTCAAACACCAGTGTCCCCTGATCCGCCGTCTCGAGAAAGTTTATACACCGCAGAAGGGTGGTCTTTCCCGATCCGCTGGACCCAAGTATGGCCACCACATCCCCCTTCTCAACACTCAAATCCACGCCCCTTAGAACCTCCACGTTCCCGAAGGATTTCCTCACATCTCTGATCTCAAGCATGAACTACCTCCTGTTGTAACCGTAAAAATCCAGCTTCCTCTCGCCTGCCCGCTGAAGCCAAGTGAGCACGGTGGAAAACATCAGATAAATCAACCCCACTTCTATATACAGGGCCAGCGGCTCATATGTTCTGCCCACGATTCTCTGAGTGGTCATAAACATCTCTGTCACCGTAATATTGGCCGCCAGGGACGTATCCTTGACCATGGCGATAAGGGAGTTGGACAGGGACGGGAACGCCGTCCGCAGGGCCTGGGGCAGGATGATCCTTCTCATGGTCTGCAGATACGACATGCCCACGCAGTATCCGGCCTCCAGCTGTCCCTTGGGAACCGATTCCAGAGCCGCCCGGATGATCTCCGCGCCGTACGCCCCCTCGTTGACGGAAAAGACAATGACCGCCGACGGAAAGGGATCCAGCACGATCCCAAGGCTTGGCAGACCGAAAAAGATGACATACAGCTGCACCAGAAGAGGCGTTCCCCGGATCACCCATATGTAGAATCTGGCGATTTCCTTTAAGATCTTTATGTTTGCAAACTGTATGAGCGCCATTATCACCGCAATCACCATGGCTATGGAAAACGAGATGACGGTCAGGGGAATGGTGACTCTCAGGCCCGGCAGCAAAATCTTCATGAAAGAATCCGTCAAAATGCCGTATAGCCGCTCATTTATCATATCGTACCACCCCGTCCTTTCTTATGTAAGGTTTTTCATGATCCGCGCGACCGCCGTGTCCCTGAAAAAGCTGACAATAGGGCCTGTAAAGAGCGCCACGATCACGGTTCCGATCCCTATGACGCTTCCGGTCACAATGCCCACTCCCGCGCTTATTACATCCTGGGTCACCCTGGCCCATTTATACTTGATTTTTCCGCGGGAATACGTTTCGATGACCACAGGAAGCCTGTCGTAAGGCCCTGCCCCCAGATCGCAGGCCATATAGAGAGCGACCCCGAAGCACACCACCAGAACGCCCGCTATAAGCGCAGCCGTCCGCAGGATTATATGGCTCTGCAGCCCCTGGATGGTGACCCCCATAAGGGACAACAGAAACACGAAAAATTCCACAAAATATCCCAGAAGGACCATATTGGTCAGGGTCCCTATGCCGAAGCTTTTTCGGTCAAGGATGAACACCGGAATAATCAGCACAATGTTGAACAGCACCTGGTAGGCGGCAAAGCTGATGGGCAGATGGCTGCTGACCCCCAGGTTCATACAGGTGAAGGGATCCGTCCCGAAGCTGGACAGACGAAGCAGGGCAATCCCCAGGCCCAGTATCACATTGGCCGCCAGCATCCACAGGATCCGAAGCATCAGCTTTCTTCTTTTCTCCTCCATATTCTAATCTCTCCCCTTTTGTGCAAAAAAACCCTGAGCATATGATCTCAGAGCCTTTCTGCCTTTTTGCTGTCTTTTCAGCTTTTTGTATTCTACACGATTTCAGGGAGTTTGTCAATCATTAATATGACGGGGACACGGCCGGTCAAGCACTTTGGCCCCGACGCCGTTGCCCGCCGCGCAGCCGCATACATTCTTTGTTGTTTTCAAAAGCTGCTTAAAGGCCGGCGGATGGCTCATCCACCGAACCGTCCCCATACGAAAATATTTATGGATTGAATCTCTCATGTTCTCTCCTCCATGATAGTAAAGGATCACTTATTTACAAAGGATCACGGACACGTCATTGACATTGGTCCCTGTGGCTCCCGTCATAATCAGACCGCCGATCTGCTTTAGCGCATGATAGGAATCATTGTCCCTGAGTACCTTTTCCCAGTTTATCCCCAGCTCTTTCAGCCTGTCTATCGTGGTTCCGTCCACGATTCCGCCCGCCGCGTCCGTGGGACCGTCGGTTCCGTCAGAACCTACGGAAAAAATCAGCGTGTCCCTCATCCCCTGAATGCCTGCGGCGGCGCTCAGCGCCAGTTCCTGGTTTCTTCCCCCCATTCCGTGTCCCGTGAGATTCACTATGGTCTCTCCGCCGGCGATAATCGCACAGGGCCTCTTCCACCCGTCTCTTTCCGTCTTTCCGATCCCCCGGGCGATACTGGCCATAAAGCTTCCCGCTTCCCTCGCCTGGCAGTTGAGATCCGTGGCAATAATGTGGGGCGTGTATCCAAGCTTTTGGGCATGCCTGGCAGCTGACCGGCACAGTTCCCTGACACTCCCGGTAATCATGGAGTCCACATTTTCAATGACGGCCGGCGTCTCCTTTTTCAGTGCCTTTTCTACCTTCTCCGTAAATTCCAGCCCATATTTGTCCTTAATCCTGCACACATCCCCATAGGTAGAGGTATCCGCACATGCCGGGCCTGATGCGATCATCTCCATGTTATCGTCAATTATATCCGACAGCACGATCTGATAAATCTTTGACTCCCGGCACAGCCCTGCCAGTTTGCCGCCTTTCACGGCAGACAGCCGCTTCCTTATGACGTTGATCTCCTGAATGGCGGCACCGCACTGGAGAAGCTTTTTTGTGACTTCCTGAATATTCTCCAAAGACAGTCCCTCCTCCGGTTTCTCCAAAAGGGACGATCCGCCTCCGGAAACCAGCAGAATAACGGTATCCCCTTTCTTCGCCTCCCTAAGAAGACTGACAGTCATATCGGCTCCCCGTACCGAATTATCATCCGGCACAGGATGTCCCGCCTCCACGATGGAAAAACATGACAGTTTCCCCTTTGAATGGCCGTATTTGGTGACAATCACCCCCTTTTTTATCCTGTCCCCCAGAATTGCCGATGCCGCCGATGCCATCTGCCATCCGGCTTTTCCGAAGGAGACAACGTATATATTTCCCTGCAGTGTGACTTTATGAAGGGCCTGTGCCACGGCACGGTCCGGAAGCATATCCTGGATTGAACAGGTGATAATCTGTTTCGCATCCTCTAGCATATCGCCGCATTGAATCATGGAACTTCATCCTTCCTGAACTACGGAGACACCGGACAACTTTTCATAAAACTTTATAAGCGCGGAGTGGTCCGCCTGTCCCAAGCCGTCATTGTGCAAAAGCTGCAGCATTTCCATCACCTGCGCAGTCAGAGGCAGCGGCACGCCGACGCCGTGTCCCGTATCCATGGCGTTGAGCAGATCTTTAATATGAAGGTCTATTTTAAATCCCGGCTTCACGTTTCCTCTGATCATCATCGGCACCTTTGCATCCATAACCGTGGAACCTGCCAGCCCGCCCCGGACAGCGTCGAATACCAGCCCCGGGTCAACACCGGACGCTTTGGCCAGCGTAAAAGCCTCTGCGCAGGCGGCAATATTCAGAGCCACCACCACCTGATTGGCCAGTTTTGTGGTGTTGCCCGCACCGGCCCCGCCGCAGTACACCGCACTGCTGCCCATGCACAGTAAAATATCCCTGACCTCGTCAAATATCTCCCGCTCCCCGCCGACCATGATGGAAAGGGTGCCGTCCACAGCCTTGGGTTCCCCTCCCGACACGGGAGCATCCAGCATCTTCACTCCTTTCTTTTCACAGTCCCTGCTTATTTCTTTTGACGCCAGGGGGGAGACAGAACTCATATCGATGAGAATTGCTCCCGGCTCTGTGCCTTCAAGAATACCATTCTCCCCCAAAACAGCTGTCTTCACATGGGGAGAATTGGGAAGCATGGTGATAACGACGGGGTTTCCTTTTGCCGCATCTCCAGGGTTTACTGCCGCCTTTGCACCGAAAGCTTCCGCCTCCCGTACCGCCTCCGTCCTGATGTCGTAGACAGTCAATTCATATCCGGCCTTAACAAGGTTTCTGCACATGGGGATTCCCATGATCCCGAGACCGACAAAACCAATTTTCTGATTTTTCATACTGTTTTCATCACCTTTCTGTCAAACTCTGATTAAATAAGCTTTGTAAAGCTGATCCGTTTTCATCGAACACACAAGCCCGTCCTCATATTCTGCCGGTATAAGTCCACGGGATGTCATTTCCTCCACGCGAACGGGTCTGATCCCTTTAAAGCGAACCCTCAGGTTCTCAAGGGGGTAAGGCTTAAAGAACGTCACTCCGCTGCAGCCGGTGAGATTGATCATCTGCAGCATATATGTGGAGGGGCCGCATTTTGCCATAAACACTTCCACCATCTCCGGCGCGTTGGTTTCCAGCACAGAAAAAAGCCTGTTTACACTCCCCATGCCGTCCAGCATCAGCTTCCTGAACTCATGATATCCCAATTTATAATACAGTGTGCCGATATTCCACGGAATATAGACATTCTTTTCCCTGTTGACCACCATCATAGCGTCGTCGGTCTCCTCATGCCCAAAACATCTCTCCGGAGGGCCGAACCTGGCTTTTTTTACTCTTGGCAGCACGCCCCTGGCGCCTTCCAAAATATGGGTACTCCTGAAAGGGCCGTCCAGAAATACCCAGCGCTTCCCCTTCCCCGCCAGATCTTCAAACATCTGTCCCGGCTCCGTCTTCACATATGTGCCCCGCACATCGTGAGTCTTCTCCAGCAGACGCACGCCGAATATCTCCTCCACCCACGTCCCCTGTTCTTCCACGGAAAGCCCTGTGGCAATAACAGAAGCCTTTGTATGTTTCAGAACCTCCATTGCCGAGTCAGACAGATGTTTCACACCGGGGAGGATTATAAACCGATAATCATCGTATTCGTTCAGTCTCTCCCCCAGCACTTCAGCCTTCACAACCGTGAACAGGATATGCTCCTCCTTCAGCATTCGGAAAACACCCTTGTATTCGGGACACAAGTCTCTTCTTTCGTCCTCCTTCACCAGCAGCACTTCTGCCTTTACCTCCAGGCGGCTGAAATACTCTTCATACAGCTCATGGAATTTAAAGATTTCTCTCACACCGTCAAAGTTTTCATGATCCGGATATTCGTCGAACCCTCCTATAATGCACCAGTCAAGGCTCCCGCCGCCTGCCATATTTTCGTAGAGCCTGATTCGGTTCAGCTGATCCGGCACACCCATAAACCTGTAGGGAAGGTCAACGGCATTGATGCAGCAGTTAGAAGAAATCTTGTCCCCATAACTTCCCCTGACCTCAGCCACATTATCAGAACTCTGATAGAGCCAGAACGGGAGGGGCCTGTCCACCGCGCAGTTGGATTCATCCCTGATAATATCTACGCCTGTTGCCGCATAGGTGCTGACGGCGCAGTCGGGATTGATGCTTTTGGTCAGGCGGCGGATGCTTTGCAGCATTTCATCAACCGTCCTCTTTTTAAACTCTTTATATTTGATAAATACGGGATCATCCGGATTTTCCTCCCCCGGAAGTTCTGCGCTATACATTTCCCAAAATCGCTTTTTACAGTTTTCGCACTGGCAGATGCCCACATAATTGCCGCTGTAATCAAAGTCAATATAGCCGAACATATTGAAGAAGATGCCGTCCACCGGATATGTCATGAGAACTTCCCGCAGAATATCCAGGGACCGTTCCCTCTGATAAGCACCGTTCACGCATGTGGATACCGTGTCGTGATACCGAAGGGGCAGACCGTCTCGATCTCTGTAATACCAGTCGGGGTGTGCTTCATAGAAGCTTTCGTGGGTCTTGCTGAAATCAAATCTCGAAATCACGCGAATGTGGTTTTCATGGCATTTCGCCACCAGCTCCCCGAAAAAATCTCCGTCCATGTAAGGACTCTTCCACTGACAATCCAGCTTCGACGGGTAAAAAGCCGTGATACCCCCGCACCCGATCTGAAGAGTATTCGCGTGAAAGCTTTTCAGCCATTGTATATGTCTGTCAATATCCATTGTCCCATCAATATCCCGAATATTGTTCTGAATCATCCGTATATTATTTTTCATCCACCAGGCCATACTTCCCACTCCTCCTTAATGCCAGCCCCCAAAGCCTGACCGGCAGCCGTAAGGATCTCAGCTTTGGGAAATAGTTCCGTTATCTGTGGATCATATCGGTCGGCTTCCGGAATAATCACCCCGTCGATATCCTCCCCCTTCAGCCCGCTGCGGTCATATAAAACAGTCTTAAGTGTCTCCAAATCGCCATATGGATTCAGCACCAGATTCACAGCCCCGGCCCGAATCAGCCATGTGCAGCCTTTTTTGTCGGGAAGATTCAGACGTCTTAACGCCACAGGGCATCTTTCTCCCCCTGGCATGTGTCTTAAGACGGAAAATACATCTCCGTGTCCCGGAATTATGATATCCGCATCTTCAGCTGCTTTCAGGATGCTTTGAACCGTGATTTCCAGGTTTTCGTTAAACCAGTATCCGTCCCTGTTCTCGAAATATTCCTCGCCCATTATGGTATCCCCAGCCACAAGGACACGCTTTTTTTCGCTCTCAAACATAAGGCCTGTCAGGCCCGGAGTGTGACCCGGAAGAGGATACAGCACCACCCGGTCACTCAGCCGGGACGGAGCCGGCAAGAAAAGTTCGCTGTTCCCGGATGCCAGCGCCTCCATTGCTTTATCCCCTGCAGCCTTTATCCTGAAATTCTCAAAGTCATGCAGGCTGTCCTGTGACATGTAGCACACCGCATTCTCATATTTGTCCGCGTCCACCCTGTGATCTCCGTGATAGTGAGTGGCAAAAACCACGTCCACATCTTCTGGAGCCAGACAGCAGTATTTTGCCAGCTTTTTTTTCATGATCTCAAAAGGCTGGGAAGGATCAACCAGAATCACCGTCCCGTTGTCCCGTATCACCGTGGTGGTGGCCAGAACCGGATGGTATGCCTCACTGTCGCTTTCGCCCCAGTATTTATTGCGGGACAGATTTCCTATAGTCAGAAGCTTCCACTCTATTTCTCCCATTGGTCTTTCACCTCCTGTTATCTACCCTTTCACGGCCCCAGCCACCATGCCGTCCACGATTTTTCTCTGAAGAAAGATATACACGATGATAATAGGCACCACCGCTATTATGACGGCCGCACACTGCAGTCCGTAATCCGTGAAAAACTCTCCCTTGGCGGAAGCCAGAAGTTTCGGAAGGGTATGGAATTTTTTGTTGGACAGCAGCACCATGGCATAGGCATACTCATTCCAGATACTCACAAAAGCCAGAATCATAACCGTCACAATCCCGTTCCGGCTCATCGGTATAATAATCTCCGTGAGAACCTGAAATGAGTTGCACCCGTCGATGATGGCCGATTCTGATATCTCACCGGGGAGAGACTGCATAAACCCTATGAGAAGGAATGTTGCCATAGGAATCTCAAAGGCCGCGTAGCACAGCGTGATCGGATACTTGTGGTTCAAAAATCCAAAAGCACTGAAGTTCTGAAAGGAAGTGATCAGTATGGCCAGTCTGGGAATGATGATTCCGATGATAAACAGGCTCTGAATCCATTTTGCCATCTTAAATCGGTACTGGGACAAAAGATACGCCGCAGGCACCACACAAATCAGCAAAAGCACCATTGTAACCGCTGTTAGGGAAAACGAATTCCAGTATGCTCCCAGTATATTTTCCTTCAATATTTTCTCGTAATTTATCACATAGGAGAAGCTCTCCGGCAATACAGCGACTTTTGAGAAAATCTGATCATTGGTCCGAAACGAGTTTGTAAACGTCCATATCATGGGAAAAATCGTCACAAACGCATATGCTCCCAGCAGCGTATATTTTATTATCGCAGATATCTTTATTTTCTTTCTCTTCACTTATCAGACCTCCCCTCTAATCTTTCATCAGACAGCCAAAACCTGACCTGACCGCAGTCACAAAAACTCCGCTGAGCACGCATATGATCACCGCCACTGCGGTTCCCACGCCGTACTGCATCCCCATAAATGCCCGGTTATACATAAAGGTTGCCGGAACCTGAGTGGAATTTACCGGCCCTCCGCCTGTGAGCATATAGATGTAATCAAAATTTTTAAAGGAGTTTGATACGCTTAAGACCACACAGATCTGGATAATCGGAAGCATCAGAGGCACCGTGATTCGCAAAAACAGATCAAAAGAGCTGGCTCCGTCAATCTGAGCCGCCTCATACAATTCTTCCGGAATTGACTGCAGACCCGAGAACATAATCATGATAAAAAGCCCCATGGCCTGCCAGATGGGCACCGCAATGGTGGCATAAAACGCCACGGACCGGTCTCCCAGCCATACCCGCTTCAGACCTCCCAGCCCTATGAGATCCAGAAAAGCGTTGATCAGGCCGATATCCTTGTCGTACATAACCGTAAACATAACACAGATTGCCGCGGAGCTGATGACCACAGGCACAAAGTACGCGGAGCGAAAGAATGCGTTGGCTCTCGCCTTTCCTCTCAGCAGAAACGCCAGCGCCAATCCCAGAGAGGACTGGAGTATTCCTGCCAGAAACGCCCATTTTACAACTCTCACAATGCTTTCCTGAAATACCCTGTCCTTAATAAGCTCCGTGTAGTTTTTCAGTCCGTTAAATATGGGGGCAAAAATTCCGTCCCATTGAAAGAAACTGTAGTACAGCGTCTGTATAAAAGGATAGATAAAAAACACAGCGTATATCAGTGCGGCAGGCAGAATATAGAGCAAAAGGACTTTCTTAAACTTCAAGTTGCCCACTTAGGCGCCCTCCTTTCTGATGTTCAGACTATTGTTCGCAGAACAGTTCTTCACACCTCCGGGCAAACTCTTCTCCCGTGATATCCCCCAGCCACAGCTCCGTGTAGAAACTGTAGAAAGAATCCCGCTTGTTGGGATCTCCGGTGCTGAGGAACCAGAGAATCTGTTCCGAATCGTCAGCCAGCGCCTTAGACTCCAGAAATACCCTGTCCGCGTTATCTTCCGACAGCTCCATATCCCTGACAGGCGTGAGAGAACCTGTCTCCAAAAACTTTCTGGCCGCGATATCCGGACCTGAAACCTTCTCAAAAAATTTCGTTATGATCTCTTTCTTCAGCGGATCCTCCCACGCTTTGGCGCTGGCGTAATACACGGCTGTAAGGCTTTTATCCTGGATCTTTCCGGTATCCCCCGCCGCCCCGGGAATCTCCGGAAAACGTATGGCCACCAGTTTTTCTTTTACTTCGTCGGACAGATGGGGAAGGCCGTAGGAGCCGTTAATAAAATAGCAGGCCTGACCGGTGTTCATGTATTTGGCTGTTGCCTGAGAGTCGTCCAAAGTCATGCTGTCCACGGCACAGTTTCCCCCGACCAGTCTGGCCAGATCCTCACAGGCCTTCATGGCGTTTTCATCTGTAAAGTGGGATTTCCCTCCGAACAGGTTGAGAACGCCGTTCTCCCCGAAGAAGGTACAATGCCTGGTAAACACATAACCCAGAGGGCGCTCCCACGCGCTGGCATACGCCTTGGTGGAGACTCCCCACGGAATATAGCCGTGCTCTTTCAGCACATCCATGGAAGCCAGAAGCTCATCCCATGTTTCAGGAACCTTCAGCCCGCAGTCATCCAGTATCTCTTTATTGGCAAGGAACATGATAAAGCTGAATTCAGCCGGAATGGCGTAGAGTTTTCCGTCCACCGTACAGTTGGCTACGGCATCGTCCGTAAACATATCCTTAAACGTATCGCTCTCCAGCAGTTCTGATATATCTGCAAAACTTCCGTTTTCAATGTACTTCGGACACCCATGGGTCGTGGAATCAGGACGCCAGTACTGTATCAGATCCGCCACATTATCTGTGGACACATCCATAGCCATCTTGGATACATAGCTGTCCTGAGCCGTCTCCTCGATCTGCAGCTCCACGTTGGGGTAATCCTTCAGGATATCTTCCATGACCTCCGTCATGATCTCTTTTCCCGTGTGGGTCATGTTCACGCTCATCCTCAGAACCGTCTTCCCCGAAGAGGCCGGCGCCTGGGAGCCGGATTCCTCAGAGCCGGCCTCCGTCTGCGCCTGAGTCCCGGATGCCTGGCTGTCTGCCGCCTGGCCGCCTCCCCCGCTGCACCCTAAAAGGGTATATGCCGCCACAGATACTGCCGCCAACATACTGATAACGCGTCTTTTCCTCATGATTTTGTCCTCCTTTGATTTTTATTCGTTTGATTGTGTTCTCTTTCCCTGCTGCCCTGTTTCTCTGTCTCCTCTCTCTTTAAGCCGAAAAGGTAACCGCACAGTTTCTCCAAAATATCTTCGTCATGGATCCCGTCGATCATTTCTATCAGCTTTTCCTTTCCAACGGCCAAACACATCACTCCTAATTCTGCTGTCTCATGGGCGGTAAATGCTTCTTCTTCTTTTTTTGTCATACATGGATCACCTCTATATCCCGCGCTGCAGGGGGATGAAAAAAGCCTCCATCCATATGTGATAGTTCAATCATACTATTTATGCGGCAATTTCAACATGTCTGACATTCTAAATCTATCCTGTTTTTTTGTGCTCACAGCACAAAAAAAGAGACTTTCAAGCCTCTTTTTTCATCTTTTTGACAGTTTTTATCAAGTAATCACATAAATTTGTCATGAACTCCCGGTCTTTGGACTCCCCCACAGGATTCATGCCGAATGCATCCTTAAGTTTGCCCAGACGGTATGTCAGAGTATTTTTGTGGACATACATCATACGGCTTCCCTCCACCAGGTTAAAATCAGCCGCTGAAAGGGCCGATATCACGGAAATGTAACTCTCAATCTCCTTCTCCTCCATACTCTTTTCAAACACCTCATAGATTCCCCGCATCTCCCTGAAAGGCACGAAAGAGCGGAAATATTCATTGAGGTAATCGTAAAAAAAGTAACTTTTCCCTTCAAGTTTATAATTGTCACGCAGCCATTTACAGTGATAGTAACTGCCGCGATAGTTTTCGTACGTGTCCTGGAAGGAGCCTATATACACGGTATAGGCCGTATCCCGGCTTTTGAGATACCGCAGTATTGCCCCTACGCTTTCCCCCAGCATGTATTTGTAATCACTGAATATCTTCATCAGGTCTTCTTCAAAATGTTTAAATACAATCACATCATTATCTCTGGTGACAGACACAAGATCCTGTTTTGAAAGATAGTGGTATTCTTTTATATCCGCAATCACCGACTCTGCAAATTCCGCCCCCTGGTCAAATCGAAAGATAACCGGGATCCTTACATACCGCTCCTCCAGTTTCAGCCTTTTCGCGTATTCATTCAGTTTTTCTTCCGTCACATTTTCCCCATACATGATCAGGTTTAAAAGCTGATCCTTTAGATTCTTCCTCTGAAACCGCTCCTCCTTGTATGCCTCGTATTCCAGCATAGTCTCGATGGACAGCCGCAGAATCAGGGCAATGGACCGCACTTTCTGGGGCTCACCGGTTATCCCGATTACGCCTATCTTGGTCTTCCTGTAATAGACGGCCGTGTTTACCCCCGGCTGAGTGCCTATATATTCGTCTTCATTTTCCACCAGAATCTCGTCCTGATCCCCCTGCGTAATCCGCAGGGCAATTTCATGGAAAGTTCCGATCCTTTCTTTTGTCAGGCTCGCTATGATAATCCCCCGGTTGTTCATAATGTTTACATTGTAATCCATGTACTCTTTTACTTTTTCGATAATCTGATTTGCAAATTGTACATCCAGTGTAACCATGATCCTCCTTTTAAGCTGCAGTTTCCTTCGGCACGTTTAAATCCATTTGTTGCTTTTAGCAAAACATTATTGCTTTTAGCAATTATCTTAGTTCTTCAATACAACTTTGTCAACCTTATATTTTGTTGTCACCACAGGGCCGCATACCTGTCAAAAGTTTCCTTATTGACACAAATCACACTTTTTGATAAGATGCAGATTATATGGAGGCTTTTTTATGATGCACATGCGACTGAAAGCTCTTATTCAAAAACTGGGCATATCCCAACGGCAGTTTGCGCAGGAGATTCACCTTGATCCCGGATATTTGTCACGCATTCTCCAGGGAAAAAACGAACCGCCTGAAAGGATTCTTCTTCTCATCGAAAAAACGTTTCATGTTAATCACGACTGGCTGATGCATGGACAAGGCCATATGTTCAGCTCTTTTGATGTACTCTTAAAAAAACAGAGAGTCCTGGAACTGATCGAAACTCTGGACGAAAATCAAATCCAGGCTGTAACCGCATTTCTCGAATATCTGCTGCATTAGAGACCCACAAAAGCGGCGCAGTCCTCACGGGACCGCACCGCTTTCAATATCTGCCTTCTGTTCCTTTCTCTTATTCTACTCCTCTTCCTCCCCCGGCTGCCAGGCATTGCCGAACTTCACATCCTTAAACAGCGCCGCCAGCCCCGTGATCTGCTTAAGCCTCAAAATCTCATCCCTGTCCATGCCCAGATGTCTGGAGATCCACGCGTCGCTGCGGCCCAGGTCATGGAGTTCCTTTATAATATTGCTCATCAGATCCACACTGTGATTTCCTCTGGCCCGGTTATGGCGCACCGTGCTGGCCATCCGCTGGTCAATGGGCTTGTCGATCACGGACACCGGAAGCAGTCCTCTCTCCCGCTCATAGATGTCCGGGTACTCCTTTATAATCCGGTACCGGTGAAACCCGTCCACGATCACATAGCAGTCCTCCTCCCTGTCGTAGTAGCACACCACGGGCATGGTATAGCCGTCCGCTTTAATGCTCTCATACAGAAGCTTCATCTCCGGCGGAGCCACCTTGTTGGGGTTGTAAGTATTGGGCCGTATCTTCTCCACTGGAACCGGAATCACACCGTAAGCCGGGCTCTTATACTCCATATTCTATCTCCTCCAGACTTTTATATTTCTTCCGAATCTCATCCACATACCGCTGCTGCTGCCTTGTGATGCCGAATCCCATAAACCGGCAGGTATGGTCGTTTTTTAATATGCAGTAACACATCCTCTTCCAGCTGGGAATATCCTTGCTGGACTTTATATCATCCGTGTCGTCGGGGATCTTCCCCTCAAAGACCACCCTGGCCTTTTTGCTCAGGGTATAGTTGGACACCCCGTTTCTGCGGATCTTGTATCCCCGCGCCTCCAGTTCCTTTATGGTCTCCTCATCCAGACCTCCCCCCGTCTTGTGCCAGAAGTCGATGGAGGTGTTAAATTTTTTTATGTAATTGTTGCGGATCCTGGCAGGCAGCGTATCCAGAAGAAACATGGTATAGCTCTTCCATGTGTGCCCCTCAGGCAGTGAGATGTTCCGGTATCCCATGGCCTTGGTCTTCCCGTAGATGCTGGTAAAGTTGGCTCCCTGCACCCTTCCCACCAGCCGCACCCAGATCTCCGGATCAATGACCCGGTACAGATTCAGGGCATCCTTGGAGTAGTCGTTAAAAGGCGAAGCCACTCTCATCTGGGAAATCCTCAGCCCCGCCATGTAGTAAAGGTCGTAAAGCCGGTTGTATTCGTATCCGAACCGATAGTTGGCGTGCCACACGTCCCGGGACCGCCAGTCATACATGGGGGAGGCGCTCCACACATCCTTAAACATCTTCCCGATCCAGCACTCCCCCTTATACCCGTACCGCTTGTTGAGAAATCCGCTGTATCGCTGCAGGGATTCGTCAGCCCTCATTCCCAGCAGGCAGACCGTCTTCCCCTCCCCGTGGGTCATCCGGTACCACCGGCCGAACTGTCTGGCCAGATCCTCCTGGTGCATCCGATAATGGTAAGTGGTTATGGGATTGTTCTCAAGGTTGATCACATACTCCTTATCCGGCATGGGCCGCACCCACACATCCTTCTTTTTGTCGTCCCAGGGGTACCAGTACATCTCATAACTGCTCAGCGCCGTCCTGGTGGCCATGGGCAGGCACACCCAGTAACACTCCGTCTCGTTCTTAATCCTCTCAAAAGTCCTCTCCACATACTCCGTGGTCACTGTGTACTGGGCCTCAAAATCCTGATGAAACACACCGATAGTCTTTTCAGGATAATACGTCTTTCTGTAATCCAGCACCAGATTCAGCAGAAGTCCGCTGTCCTTTCCCCCAGAAAATGAGACGTAAATGTTGTCAAATTCCTCGAAAATCAGTTTCAGCCTCCCCATCAAAGCCTCGTACACATCCATCTGCAAATATTCCCGTACCACATTTCACCTGCTTTCTAAGTAGTTGCCCGTTGACTTCTTGGCGTATGCTTAAGCCTTCCTCAGCCTTTCCTGTCCCCCTGCGTCTTTTCTGACCCCCATCACCTCCATTTTTTTCCATTTTTTCCAATATCAACCATAATACACCAAAATCAGACAAAAGAAAAGCACCAGTCTTTCGACTGATGCCAACTTATACCCCTGCCGTTTCCGGCATGAAAACCTTTGTTTTTTTGTCACCTGCGCAGGATCTTCTCCATGGCCTTCCCCCTTGCCAGCTCATCCACCAGCTTATCCAGATACCGGATCTTCTGCATCAGCGGATCCTCAATATTCTCCACCCGGACGCCGCACACCACCCCTTTGATCAAACCGCAGTGAGGGTTCATGGCCGGCGCCTGGTCAAAAAACGTCCCGTAATCCACATCCTTCTCAAGCTGCCCCCGGATTCCCTCATCATCGTACCCGGTAAGCCAGCCGATGATCGTATCCACTTCCTCTTTCGTCCTGTTTTTTCTCTCCGCCTTCTGAACCAGCAGCGGATAGATCTTCGAAAATTTCATGGCAAACACTTTGCTGTTCTCCATATGTCCCTCCATCTACGCATCCGGCTTCTGCCCGTCATGGGCCGGCCATCTGCACTCCGTCATCTCCATATCCGTAAAAACCGCTTTAAAAGAAGAATCCTCCGGGCTGCACGCATAGACACCAAACCGTATCTGCCCGCCGCCATTCCACATATGGCAGATACGCATCTGGCTGTAGCGGATCCCGTCAGGGGAACATTCGATACAGTAATCGTCCTCCCTGCGGCTTAGGCGGTACCACATGGACTTTACAGAGGCATCCATGGCCGTGGTAGCCCAGTCTGAATACCCGTTGTTGGTCACGACGCTGCCCAGATGCTGAAATTCCCCGTTCTCATACTCAATGGAACCCTTCAGCCAGTTCTCACTGTCCAGATACATGACTACCCCGCACTGGTCAAACCGGTGGCTGCTGTCAAACTCCGTCCTCACCACAAAGGAAAAATACTTCTCGTCCGCGGCCATCTGCAGCACAGGGGCATTGTCATTTCGGAAATGATAGTAAGTCCGCTGCCACAGATCCGTGTGGGGTTCGGTGACGATCTCCACACGGCCGTCCTCCACGGTACAAATTTTAGGCTTCCTGATCCACTCCATCTGTCTTACATCCACTTTCACAGCTTTGTCTCCTTCATCCATTCTATAAGAGTCCCCCTGCTGCCGCACTCAGGACAGGTGTAGGTGCCGAAATAATAAGCCACTTTCCACTCATCCTCCACGGCCAGAAGGTGTACCAGGTTACTGAACCACACATACGTATCCTCATAGCTTTTCCCGTCCCATCTTCCGATAACAGACGGAGCCGGCTCTATTTTCTTCAGCTGTTCCCTGTCATAAAACCCGTCGGACTCCATCTCCTCATCAAAGTACCCGCAGTCCGGACAGGTTAACGGACACTGCTCCCACTGGCCCATGAGCATCTGAAACGCTGCCTCCCGATCGCCCAGGATCGCCAGCACATTCGTGGCGAAATATTGACGTTTCCACGCTGGCTCCACCCCCTTTAACCGGTCCATATACCTGCCAAGAAACGCCTTCGTCATCTCCCCCATCATGGCCGTGCTGCGGCGGTAGCTCTCCATAACCTCCTCCTGCATCGCCTCTTCTCTCCCGCTTCCCCCGCCGCAGCAGGGAATATCCGTGGCCATTACATCCCCTGCCAGGGCGATGACCTTCATCTGCCAGTCAAAATCCTCCTCCTGCCGCTTTAATTCCAGCAAAAGCACCAGATAGGGCATAACCAGATAGGAGGCGTCGTACAGACTTAACTGGTGGGTCAGGTTCTCACTGAGATTGTCAAATATAATCTCATAGCTGTCCTTCTCCTCACTATCCAGCCTGCGCAGCTTCTCCGTGTCCGGTATCAGCTCCTTGGGGCAGAACAAAAAAGCCACATCCTCCCTCACATCGCCGTAAGCTCCCCGGCAGGTTTCCCACAGACCGGACGTAAATTCCACCGGTTTCAGCTCCCTTCGCAGGTTCCCCACCTTCTCAAGCCCTTTCTCAATCTCCTCTTTCCACATAGAGGACTGTTCTTCTCTTGTCATACCGTTTCTCCTCCTGTTTACCTGTTTCGTTTCACACAAAAGCATCCGCATGCTGCCTAAATTATACCACACTGTGCCGACAGGTTTCAATCCATACACAAAAAAACAGACACAACAGCCCTTTCGCGCCCGCCGTGCCTGTTTTCTATTTTAGAAGAACCCGACCGCCACACCGACAATCGAAATCAAAACCAGAATTCCCATAACTTTCAAAGCCGACACTTTCTTCTTCGCCATAAGCCACCAGCACAGAAGAATCCCCGCCAGAGTGAGAAGCTTGGGATAAATGCCGTTTATAACGTCATTCACCACCACCTGGGACTGCTCGTTGCCTGTGGCGATCACAAGTCCGGTGCTGATGGACACATAGGACGCGCCCACGCCTCCCACCACCACGGCCCCCAGAAGATTAAACGCTTCCCTGACTCTCTGCGCCGCTTCTCCCACAATGATATCCACGGATTTCGTGCCCAGCTCATAGCCTTTCATAAACAGATAGTAACTGGCTGCCGTAACACTGACCATAAACGTTACGATATAAAACAGCGGCCCCGCCATACTGCCTCCCTGGGCCAGGCTGATTCCGATGCTTAACAGCAGGGGTATCAGCATTCCCGGCACCATGGCATCCCCGATCCCTGCCATTGGGCCCATAAGCCCGATCTTAATGCCGTTGATCACCTCATCGTCAATATCCGCTCCGTTGGCCCGCTCTTCCTCAAGGCCGCACACGACTCCGTTGATGATGGAGCCCAGCTGGGGCTCCGTATTATAAAAAGCCCCATGGCGCTTTAACGCCGCGATCTCCTCCTCCTTATTGCCGCCGTACAAATCCTTGATCACCGGCGCCATGGAGTCCGCGAAGGCAAAGGTTTCAAGCCACTGGAAGGACATGGAGCTCAGGTTGCTTAAAAACCAGCGCAGCCAGCTTTGCTGTAATGCTTTCTTGCTTATCTTTTTCATTATAACTCCTCCTCCATATCATCATTCTGAACGGCCTTTACTTCCACGGTTTTTTTCGAATACTCGAAATGGCTGTATGCCAGAAACGCTCCGAAGATCGCCAGGGAGATCATGTTAATTCCCAGGGCTGCAACCAGGGTAAACCCTGCCAGAAAACGTATAAGATCCATATTTACCTTGGTAACCTGCTTAAGCAGAATGGCGACTCCCACCGCCGGAAGCATACCGCCAAGCACCGTCAGCGTCCGCATGATAAAGCTGTCTACAGGGAACATCTCAATGATCTGTGTCGCCAGGCCCTGTCCCAGATAGAGAACGGCGACCGTGGGAATCACCCGATAGAAAAACTGGGTGATCTGGGGTCCTACCCAATGGTTAAACGCCAGCTTTTTGTAGTCTCCCGCTTCAATGGCCAGAGCCGCTCTGGCATTCCAGTAGGAGTTGCTCATCATCATAAAGTTGTGGAAGATCGTACCGATGGCGCCTACCGCCGTGGCGATGGCCACAGCGCTCTCAACCGTAGCGCCGTTTTTTACGGTCAGGATCCCCAGCCCCACGCCGATGTAGGCGGCCGCGTTCAGATCCTGGGGCATCTGCCCGCCCGGCGTCACCAGAGCGATGTACACCACCTGCACCGCGACACCCACGATAATACCCGTCTGGATATCCCCCAGCACGGCGCCGATAAGGAAGCCGGAAACGAGAGGTCTGGACAGCACATACCATCCGCCGGTAGTTCCAAAAAACCATGGACATGACAGGGAACCCAGATAAGACAGGATTCCGATTACAATCGCCTGAATTAAATTAATCTCCATATGTTCCTCCTCTAATCATTCAACAGCTTTTCTCTGACGCTGCTCCACTCAACCTTTGCCAAATCCGGCACCAGCTGAAACTCTATCTGATATCCGGCCCTGTGGATGCGCTCATAGGCTTCCATGTCCGCTTTCGTGATATCCGCGTTTTTGTTTACGGAAACCGTCCCGCTTTTCGCGCTCTGCGGCCCCACATTCACCAGCTTTTTCAGCGCCTTAAACCGGTTGTCCTCCAGAATTTTCGCCATGGTGGCAGGCTCCTTGGTGATGAGAAAATAATTCTTTTCACTGTTTACCGCCTGCTCCATCTTCTCCAGAAACTGGCTGTAGGAATAGATCAGCGTCTTTTTTGTGGAAGCCGCTTTGAGCGCCGCCCTGACCACCGGATTGGCCGCCGCGTCGTCATTGACCGCCAGGATGCCGTCACACGGAAATTCCGTGGACCAGCGGATAATGATCTGCCCGTGGATAATCCTGTCGTCAATCCTCATAAAACTGATTGCCATCGTATTTTCCCTCCTATAATTCTTCGTCCTCTTCCTCTTCGTACCGAAACCGGCGTATGCTTTCCCTGGCCTCCTTCAGGATCTCCTCCAGAGAATCCTCGGATACCGTCTCACCCCGAAGCGCCAGCGCAGCCATCAGGCCCAGGTTCATTCCCGAAATGATCACGGATTTCTCCGTCAGACCCTTTTGGGCCAGCAGCTCCGCTGACGACGTAAAAGGAGAACCGCCCTGTATATCGGTCAGCACCAGGATCTGCTCTGCATCCCTCATCCCGTCAAGCTTTTTGGAAAGCCTCTCCCTGAACTGTTCAATGCTGCTGTTTTCGTCCAGACACAGACAGTCCAGAAAATCCAGATTGCCGGCGACCATGCCTGCCGCCCTCACCATCCCCTCGGCCATGCCTCCATGGCTGACAGCCAGTATTCTGACCCCGCCCATTTGTTTACCCCCTTACAAGAAAATTTGAATCCAGCGCCCTTTCAAGATACCGGGCGGCGCCGTCCTCCCCGACGCTTTCACAGATATCATTCCCGATCTTTTTCAGCTCGTCCTTTCCATTCAGCATGGCTACGGACCAGCCGGCCATCTCAAACAGTTCCCTGTCGTTGATATCGTCGCCGAAACACATGCACTCCCAAGGGGCTAGGCCGAAATATTCCAGCATCTCCCTGGCGCCTGTGCCTTTGGACACATCCCTGGCGTACGCCTCCATAACATTGAACTTCTCATCCCAGGTCCACATAAGGGGGCTTAAGATCTCCCGGCATATCTCCACCTTTTGGGGGCAGACGTAAAGCTCCAGTTTCATGGTCCTTTCCGCACAGTCCGAAACCGGCCCGCTTATAAGACGCCTATCGTCAAACAGGTATTTCCGAAAATGCCTGAGAAGGTTCTTTCTCTCCCTGCTCATCCATGTGCCCTCGGGAATCTGCAGGGCAAATTCTATCCCCTCTTCCTCCAGCCGGGACACCGCCATCCTCACAAAATCCGGATCCAGCACGTGACGTTTGATCTCTTTCCCTTCTGCCCATACGCATCCGCCGTTGACCAGCACCCAGCCGTCGAATCCCGCTCCTCCTACAGACTCCGGAAGAAACGACAGGGAGCGCCCCGTGGCTGTAAAAAGGTGAATTCCCGCCTGTTTCAGCCTCTCAAATACTCTGAGGGTGTAATCTGAAAGCCTGTCCTTTCCCCCGGTACAGTCCAATAACGTTCCGTCCAGATCCAAAAAAACCGCTCTTATCATTGCGTCTCCTCTGTCTCCGGCCTTACATAGGCCCTGACCACACCGATGGTCTCCTCATAAACCGGCCTGATCCTGTATTCCCCGGCGCCGGCAGGCACGATAAAGGTTTCCGCGTAGTGGACGGTAAACGGCTCGAACGCCCCGGACGGGCTTTCCACAACAGCCTCTCTCCCCTCCACCAGATTCAGCATATTCACGGCCTTTCCCGGACGGATAAGAGCCTCTGTCTTAATCCAGTATCTTCTGGTTTCGATAAATTCCAGCCGGTGGAGTCCGGTGTGTTCCTCCTTGCAGCCCTCCTGTTCCTCCACGGTGAAGACCGCGTTGACCAGGTTTTTCTTCACCCACTCCGTCCTTCTGTCCCACTGGATAACCTGTCTGCCGTGGTCTAAATGAACCGGTCTGGGCCTGCCGTCCAGTCCCACACGGTTCCAGTCCCACAGCTTGAAGGTGAAGATATACGGGGTGGCACTTATTTCCAGTACCATGGCGTTGGCCCCTGAGCAGTGGCACGTTCCCGCGGGAATCAGAAAATGGTCGTGCTTTTTGGCGGGGAACCGGTTTACATACCGCTCCGCGTCAAAATCACCCTCCCCCCTGTTGGCCCTCTCAAGATCCCTGAACATCGCCTCCGGCTCCGCTTCATCCGTAAGTCCCAGATACACGCAGGCATCCTCCCTGGCATCCAGGATATAATAGCTTTCGTCCTGGGTGTACGCCATACCGAACTGCCTGTGGATATATTCGGTCAGAGGGTGGACCTGCAGCGAAAGGTTCTGGCCTCCCATGGTATCCAGAAAATCAAAGCGGATGGGAAATTCCGCCCCGAACCTGGCAAATACCCCCTCACCCAAAAGTCCCTTGGGCTGATACAGCACCAAATCCATGGCGGGGATCTCCAGGCTGCCGTTTCCAAAATCCAGCAGAAGCGAGTTTTCTTCCGGAACGCCGTCAAAACTCCAGGCATAGTTGGCCGCGTCCCGCTCAAGGCCGCAGACATCCTTCATCCACTGGCCGCCCCACACGCCCGGGTCAAAATAGGGTACGGTCCTGAAAGGCCGGCCTGTCAGCTGCAGGAGTCCTTCCCGTACGCCCTTTCCCGGCGCCATCACCGGCATTCCCTTTTTGTTGGTATCCAAAAAATAATCTACCCGGTCAAATATACGCATCTTATACTTGTCCGCAATCCTCCACTCCACAAAGAAGGCTCTTTTGTACTTGCGCAGAGGATCCTCGTCACGGTTGGTACAGTGGTAATTTGGCATTCCGCCGCGAAAGCGGAGCTGTATCTCCCACCTGGCCATGTCCAGATAAACAAGCATGTCCGCATCCGCTGCCAGACCGGCCCCGAATCCGTAGATGACCGTAAGCCCCTTGGCTTCCTCTGCCTCAGCCTTTATCTTTTCTAAGGCTTCTGCATCCATCAGATCCTCGATCTCCCCGTAGTACATCCTTCCAAAAACCCGGTCGTCCGTCAGATTATGCTTCAGCTGCCTCTCCAGGACTTCCTCAGGAAGGAAAGCATTCTCCATGCTAAGGACCGTGTCCGGCTTAAGGCCTTTTATGGCTTCCATTACCTCCTCGTCACACACGCCCGGATATGTATCAAACGCGATCCGGTAATCCGTCCTCTTGCTCTCTTCATACTTCCTGCGAAGGGTTTCCATTATAGGACCATAGCCTTTCACAGCCGTCCCGTCCCATCCCTTCACAGCCACAGAGGGATATTTCTCATAGCTGCTTGTCATGATTCTCCCTTTTCTCCTTGTTCTCTTATTTCCAACTCCAAACCTCTTTTATAGATCCGATATCCAAACGGATGAGCCTCGATTCTGCCGTAATCATGCCCTGCAGACGCGGGCCAGCATGCGGTCACCTTGAAGACTTCCTCCCCCGTGTTCACCAGACGGTGCGCCCAGGTCCCCCGAATATAGTGCACAGAGCCCGGTTCCACCTTCTCCGCCCAGGTCCTCCCCGTATCGTCCATCAGAAGCAACAGCCCTTTGCCTGCCGTTCCGTAATAGATCTCCCCGGATCTTAGGTCTTCGTGAAAATGTCCCCTTGTCATATTGCACTCCCCGCATATATTCACAGGATACATCACCGTCACGCCCCAGCAGAGATGGCCCGGGTAGCTGTCATCCTCTTTCGAATACTGAAACACCTCATACATCACGGTATCGTCTTCCACGGTTTCGTCCTGATCCGCGTAAAAGCCTCTGGCATCTCTGTAGTATTTCACCTGCCTTACCACCGCCGTTCCCTGCAGCGCTTCGCCGGCAGGCTGCACAACTTTTGCCTCTCTTACCTCCATGCTCTCTCCTCCAATGCTTACGGCCTATACCCTCTCCAGAGCTCCGGGTAATCGCCCGGCCTCGATACAAACAAAAACAAATCCTTATCCTCTTTAAACTGGGTGTAGATGGGTACTCCCGGCTTTAAGCCAAAATCCTCATAGGTTCTGGCCTCCTTTTCCACAAACCTCCCTCCATGGTAGGACGGATTAGGGTGCCAGGAAATATTGTTCCCCTCTGCCCTGGGAAAATACGCGATCCCGTTATGCCTTCGCACCTGCTCATATTCAAACCCGTAATCCCGGACACACCAGGCTCCGAACGTCATGTTCCGTCCCACATCCCCATTGATCGTGGCGTGAACCCATCCGGGCGGAACGATGACCACATCCCCCTCCTTTGCGTGTACGGCATAGCACAGGCCCGGATCATCCTCCCCTGACTGCTGCATGTAGATGATCCCTCTCCCCTCCCAGATTTCATACACCTCCGGTGTGGACCATCCGCAGGAAAGGCTTACGCTGTGGATATGGCCCTGGGAGCGGACCGGCTCCCGCCCCATGACTCCGGCGCTGTAGGTTACGGCCCCGAAAAGCAGGTTCCGCTTTTCCATGTGGCTTCTGTCTTCCGTCTCTCCCACGTCCATGACGATGGCATACAGCTCCTCTGGTCCCTCACACCCTCTATCCTCCAGGGAATTACGGATATCCGCAAGCCTCCGCACCTCCGCCTTTGGTCCAAAGGTGTGCTCTCCGTATACGAAACCAATGGGGTCTCTTGTGGACTTAATCTCCAGACCAGGATAAAATCCCATAGTCCTCCCTCCTTCCATCAATATGATATATTGTTATAACTATTAAAACTTGCAAAAAAGGGAATTTTTCTTCCGTGAACGATTCCCCTTAATTGTTATAACATTATATTATTATATTTTCCACCGTTTGTCAATTACTATTTTTACTTTTTACGTCTTTTTCAGAGTCACATAGTACGCGTACCGGTCTGACCGGTAATAGGATGTGGTATACTCCAGCATCCTGCCGTCCGCCATGTACGCCCTCCGGATCCTCCGAAGTACAGGCATGGTCTTTCGGATATCCAGATGTTCCCTGACCCACGGCTCCGGCATCATACAGTCAAAGCACTCCTCCACATGTTCGGGAGTGAGGCCCTTCTCCTGAAGGATCTCATAAATACTGCCGCCATACAGGCTGTCGTCCAGTACAAAGCCGCACTCCAGGGTAAAGTATGACACAAACAGAACAATCGGGCTGCCGTCCCCGTTGCGCACCCGCTCCAGACGGTACAGCTGTTCCCCTTTTTCAACGCCGAAAAGGGCTGCCAGCTTCTCGTCAGCCCTCTCCAGCTCCATATGTGCAAAGGAAGTTGAGGGAACGATCCCCCGATCTCTCATCTCGTTGGTAAAGCTTTTAATATTGGACAAGTACTCTTCTATCCGCTCCTGGTACACCACAACCGTACCCACGCCCCTCGAACGTTTTACCAGGCCGTCCTTCTCCAGCTCCTGTATTGCCTGCCTGGCCGTAATCCGGCTGACATCATAGGTCTTCTGCAGCTCCGCCTCACTGGGGATGATGGTATTGTAAGCATATTCTTTGCTCATGATCTTCTCCCGCAGTATCTGGCTGATCTGAAGGTAAAGGGGCGGAGCACCACGGCTCATATTCAGTTTATCCATACAGGTCTCCTTTCTATCATTATAACAATATAATAATATGCCTATGTAAAAAAAGTCAATATGTCTGCCGGATTTTTATCCCCATTTGGAGACCGTTTTTTCACAGCCTGCCAAACGGAGTTACCCCGGCCAGCAAATCCCAGATCTGTCTCTGCCTTACGGTCATCTCTTCTGTCCTCTAAAGAAAAACAAAGGGCAGCACCGCGGCCGCCCCTTTAACCA
>JAAWHK010000101.1 GCA_022795805.1 Hungatella sp.
CCCCGCCAAAAGCATGGCGATCATCTCTTTCTTGATCACATTATCACCTCTTGCTGTATATTTTTCTGTGGTGCAGTGGCCTGGGGCGGGTAGGGAAGCAGGGCGGACGGGCCAGATATGTGTCATAATATGTGGGTCGAATAATTTCTGAGGCCTGATGCGCTTAAGCTTCTCTGGCGCTTGGGGCTTGGGCTTGGAACGTGGATTGATGAATATGAACGGCTCATATCGGCGCAAACACCGAATACAAACCGGAGCCGCTGCTCTTCACTGACGGCTTGTGAGACCGTTAGGAAGACAGAAGGCGGGATAAAATGGTTGTTGCAATTACCTCTTTTGCCCTTACAGGAATGGCTGCTCTGAAGGGATCCTCTTTCATACCTTTTTTACCGGCTCGCTGATGCTGCGTTTCAGCTCAGTCACGAACCCTGCCCTATAAAATAAAGCGCAGTTAAAAGCTGCTTTTGCCTTATTTTGCACTGCTTAATGCTTACGAAAACATTATAACACACATTTTAGAAATAGTGAATAAATTCTTATGGTATTCATGGTTTTTTTTATGCATTATCCGACATTTTACTTCATCAAAAATTATTTTTCCCTTTTTCTTTCGTTTTATGACCGGGGCGGTATTTTTTTTCCTAAAATCCGTATTTTTATGATGCGGCCTTGAATCCGTCCTGAAAATAAAGTATAATCGATATAGCATATACCTTAATTGAAAATGGAAAAGGAGACTTATTTAACATGGATCTGATAACAGTAAGAGAAATATACAAAAACAGAGAGGACTTCTTGGAGAAGGAGATTTCTGTTGGCGGATGGGTGAAAAGTGTCCGCGACTCCAAATCGTTCGGTTTTATTGTGCTCAGTGACGGCTCCTATTTTGAGACGCTTCAGATCGTATACCACGATACCATGGATAATTTTGACGAGATCAGCAAACTGAACGTCGGCGCCGCCGTGATCGTCACCGGCACCCTGGTCAGCACGCCTCAGGCCAAGCAGCCTTTTGAGATTCAGGCCGGCAGAGTTGTGGTGGAGGGAGCATCCGCCCCGGATTACCCCCTTCAGAAGAAACGCCACAGTTTTGAATATCTGAGGACCATCTCCCATCTGCGTCCCAGGACCAATACATTTCAGGCCGTGTTCAGGGTTCGCTCCCTGATCGCCTATGCCATTCACCAGTATTTCCAGGAGCGGGATTTCGTGTATGTTCACACACCGCTGATCACATCCAGCGACTGCGAAGGAGCCGGAGAGATGTTTCAGGTAACCACTCTTGATCTGGACAATATCCCCCGGACCTCCGGCAAAGCCATTGATTTCTCCCAGGACTTTTTCGGAAAGCCTACCAGCCTGACCGTAAGCGGCCAGTTAAACGGGGAGACCTATGCCATGGCGTTCCGGAACATCTACACCTTCGGTCCTACCTTCCGGGCGGAAAACTCCAACACCACCCGCCATGCGGCCGAATTCTGGATGATCGAGCCGGAGATGGCTTTTGCCGACCTGGAGGATAATATGGCCGTGGCAGAAGGCATGTTAAAATATATTATCCGGTATGTACTGGAGCAGGCTCCGGAAGAGATGAACTTCTTTAACCAGTTTGTGGACAAGGGGCTTCTGGACCGGTTAAACAGCGTTCTCAACTCTCAGTTTGGCCATGTGACCTATACGGAGGCGGTTGAGATCCTGGAGAAAAACAACGATAACTTTGATTACAAGGTATTCTGGGGCTGCGACCTGCAGACAGAACATGAACGCTATCTCACAGAGCAGGTATTTAAACGCCCCGTCTTTGTCACGGATTATCCCAAGGAGATCAAAGCCTTCTACATGAAGCTTAATGATGACGGGAAGACCGTGGCGGCTATGGACTGCCTGGTACCCGGAATCGGTGAGATCATCGGCGGCAGCCAGCGTGAAGACAGCTATGAAAAGCTGACTGCACGCATGAGGGAACTGGGGCTTAAGGAGGAGGATTACGGCTTCTATCTGGATCTGCGCAAGTATGGCTCCGCGCGTCATTCGGGCTTTGGTCTGGGCTTTGAGAGATGCGTCATGTATCTCACGGGAATGTCCAATATCCGCGACGTGATTCCCTTCCCGCGAACCGTGAATAACTGTGAACTTTAATCTTCCAAGGAGGAACCGACATGAAATTCATCCACACTGCCGATATCCATTGGGGCATGACGCCGGACAGTGACAAGCCCTGGAGCCGGGAGCGAACCCAGACTATCAAGGATACTTTTTCCCAGATCGTCACAAAAGCGCGGGAGATGGAGGTTGACTTTCTGTTTATTTCCGGAGATTTATTCCACAGGCAGCCTCTGCAAAAAGATTTAAAGGAAATAAATTACCTTTTTTCCACCATACCGTCGGTGCACATCGTCATAATCGCCGGAAACCACGACCGTATCCGCAGCAGTTCCGCGCTTCTCAGTTTTACATGGTGTCCTAATGTGACATTTTTTATGAAAGACGAGATGAGCAGCGTCTACTTCGAGGACTGCAATGTGGAAGTTCACGGGTTCAGCTACACCACGCCGGAGATCCGGGAAAACCGTGTGGACCACCTGACAGTCCCTCTGGACGGGCGTATTCATGTGCTGATGATTCACGGCGGAGACGCCAATCATCTCCCCTTTGACAAATCCGCTCTGGCTGCCTCGGATTTCTCCTACATCGCCCTGGGGCATATCCACAAACCAGAGATTCTCGTCCCGGGCAAGATGGCCTACCCCGGTTCCCCTGAACCTCTGGATAAGACGGAGACCGGCGTCCACGGCATTCTGGCAGGTACAATCAATCCCGGAACGCGAAAGGTGACCTCCCTGGATTTTATCCCCCTGTGCCGCGCCCAGTATATCCCTCTGGCCGTCAACGTCTCCACGGCTACCACCAACATGGAGCTGGAAATGAAGATTGCCCAGGAGATCGAACGGCGGGGCCGCCACCATATTTACCGTTTCCGCATTAAAGGCATGCGGGATCCTCAGATGGAATTTGACATGGAAAATCTCCTTTCCAAATTCCGGATCGTGGAGATCACGGATGAGTCGGAGCCCCAATACGATTTCAGCGCTCTCTTTGCCGAGCATTCCAGCGACATGATAGGGTTCTATATCCGTGCCCTTCAGAAGCCAACCATGAGTCCCGTTGAAAAGAAAGCTCTTTATTATGGGATCAACGCACTGCTTCGCACCAAGGATGAAAGGAGTTAATCATGAGATTTATCGAACTTCAGATTAAGGGATTTGGAAAATTTCATGACCGTACCATCACCTTTCAGGACGGGCTCAACGTAGTATACGGGAAAAATGAGGCCGGTAAATCCACCATCCACACGTTCATTCGGGGTATGCTTTTCGGCATCCAGCCCATGCGGGGCAAGGCCTCAAAGAACGACCTGTACAACAAGTACGAGCCCTGGGACAACAGCGCCACCTATGAGGGGGCTCTGCGGTTGGAGCACGGCGGCCACATCTACCGGATTGAGCGCACCTTCCAGAAGACCAAGAAGGAGTTCTGCCTTATTGATGAAACCATGGGCAAATCCCTTCCCCCTGACAAGGCGCTGATGGATGAACTGCTGTGCGGTCTCAGCGAGACGGCCTACAACAACACCATCAGTATCGGCCAATTAAAATGCGCTACGGATGCGGGCATGGTAACGGAACTGAAAAATTACATCGCCAATATGAACAATACAGGCAATATGGCTTTAAACATTACCAAAGCCACAGATTACCTGAAAGTACAGAAAAAGGAACTGGAAGCCCAGTTGGTTCCCGAGGCAGCCCGGTCCTACACCTCACTGCTAGGGGAAGTCAAGGCTCTGGAGAAGGAAATATCCGCCCCGGAATATGTGAACCAGCTGCCTGCCTATCAGCAGATGCGCGCCGGCACCCGCTCCCAGATCGAGGAGAAGCAGGCGGAGAAAGAATCCCTGCTGCAGAAGGTAGCCAGAGGACGGCAGGTTTTAAGCCAGAATCAGTTTACGGATGTCCAGTCCATCATAGATTATCAGGAGAAGACCCAGGATGTGTACCAGGATTACCTGGATATGAAGGCAGCTTCCGAAAAAAAGTCCCGCCAGGTCTTCCGCATAGCGGCATTTATCCTGGCCACCTGCTGCCTCGCCTGCGGTGCGTATTTCTATATGCTGGGAGAGTGGAATCCCATTACGAATCTTCTTTTTGAACGCAATGTGGATTTTCCCGCCGCTGCCGTTCTTGCGGTCATGGCTGCCGTGTCCGCCCTCTTTTACCTGGCGGCCGGCCTGTCCATGTGGAAGGGGAAGCGGCTTAAGAAGGAGGCGGCTCTCTCCGCCCAGGTTCTGGAAGAATCCTTCTCCAGACATCTGGCAGACAAGACCATCTCCCAGGAAGCCATGGATGCCTTCCTGGCACGAATGACAGAATTTCAGCGATTAAGCGCCGCCATGGACAAATCGGAGGAAAGTATCACCCAGCTGGCCGATGATATCTCTTCCCTTCAGGAAAAACAGAACAACTGCAGCGAGGTTATCGAAAAACAGCAGAAGCTGCAGTGGGAGCTGGAGAAGAAGCTGGAGCTTTTGTCCAACTATAAGACTCAGATGGATGTTCTCCGCCGCACGCTGGCCGAGAATGACCGCATCTCCCAGGAGATCGCCGCCATTGACCTGGCCCGGGATACCATGACGGAGCTGTCGTCCTCCATCAGAGATTCCTTCGGGTTCTACCTGAACAAGACCGCTTCGGAGCTTATCGGCGGCATCACCGGCGGTATCTATACCAGCATGAGTATCGACGAGAACCTCAATGCATTTATGAACACCCCCTCCAAGCTGGTGCCTTTAGAGCAGGTCAGCAGCGGGACCATGGACCAGATTTACCTGGCGCTGCGTCTGGCGGCGGCCAGACTGATCCAGAGCGAGGCCCCGGAACAGATGCCCCTGGTTTTCGACGACAGTTTCGTTCTGTATGACGAGGACAGGTTGAGAAGTGCTCTGAAATGGCTGTCAGCCGCCTACACCGGTCAGATCATTATCTTCACCTGCCATCAGAGGGAGGCGCAGATGCTGACAGCCAATCAGATTCCTTATACGCTGATCACGATTTAATTACGGCAGACGGGAAAGGAGGGCTTTGAAAATGGAGGACTTTATGGATAACGGGGATAAAGCCGGAACGGCCGCTTTCGGAAATCCCCCTCAGGTGCAGGACCAGCGGTTTCTCAAGATTGTTCAGGATGTACACAATGTCCTGTCCTTGGCTAAGAACGGAAATACGATTCAGAAAATCGCTTCTGAATTAGATCTGGAGCCTCAGTATGTGTATGACATTCAGATATCGGCGCAGGGGTTTCGGGAAGATGATGAGATCGCAGTGGCGCATCTGGTGGAGATGTCGCTGTAGATGACAAAGCGGGAGTTTCCCTGGCGTCTGCCCGGGAAACTCCCGCTTATTTTTATTTCTTCTCTCTGCAAAAATCAATGCTGACAGACTCCTCTTCTCAGCCTATCCTTTTCAGAAAAATCTCCCTCATATATCCGCCATACTTCTCTTTCACTGCCACAGACTTATACCCCTGGCTGACAATATTATCCCGGCTGTAGCGGTTATCCGGGTGAACCGTGCACAGCAGATACCTGAACCCCTTTTCTCTCAGGTCGCCTTCCGCCGTCTGCATAAGGCGGTACTGGAGCTTATATCCCCGATACTCCGGCAGTATGGCTACGGAATCCATATGGGCCACCAGGGAAAGTTCCTGATCACCCATTCCCGCATCGCGCCCCAGATTCTCCCGGCTGATTCCGGGTATCACAGCCATAAAAACCCCGGCAGTCATACCGGTATTCGAATCCACAGCCTTATATCCCATACCCCTGCCGCTTTGCAGCATCTCATATGTGTATTCGGCATTATCCGCCACGAACCATTCCTTTTTATCCAAAGCGTTCCACACAGTCTGAATAATATCCGCAAACATCTGGTAATCCGTGATATCCGCTCTTTCGATCCGGAATGCTCTCTCTGCCGTCATGACTGCTCCCTCCACCTAAGCCGATGCAGTTCCCCTCCCATAGTCATCTTCTCAAATCCGTTCTGCCGCAGGGCTTCGTAGAGTACCACAGACACCGCATTGGACAGATTCAGGGAGCGAATGTCGCCCCACATGGGAATCCGCACGCAGTTTTCCTGGTACTCCAGGAGAAGCTCCTCCGGGATCCCCGCGCTCTCCTTGCCGAACATGAGATAGCAGTCCGGCTCGTAGGTGGCCTCCGTGTACACCCTGTGAGCTTTGGTAGTGGCCATATAGATCTTGGCCCCCGGATTCCTTTCCAGGAAATCCTCAAAGTTGCAGTATACGATCACATCCAGCATATCCCAGTAATCCAGACCTGCACGCTTTCTGGCCTTCTCATTGATCTTAAATCCCAACGGCTCTATAAGATGGAGCCTTGTGTTGGTCGCCACACATGTCCTTCCGATATTGCCCGTGTTGGCAGGTATCTCCGGTTCAAACAGTACAATATTCATTCTCA
>JAAWHK010000102.1 GCA_022795805.1 Hungatella sp.
CTCTTCCTTGGCTTCCAGGAGAGCTTCACGTTTTTTTGTCTCTGCGGTTTTTAATGCTTCATCTATTATCTCTCTTGACTTTTCCTCCGCACTGCCGATCTTGCTTTCATACGTTTTTTTTCGGTATGCGACGGCCAATGTCCAGGTAATAGGGGTCACAATGATAATCGCAACCACTACAGCTATTATTGACACAGGAGCACCTCCTTATTTAGTTTTCATTGTACAAAAATACAACACTACAATTTTAAACTGTTTTGAACGTTATGTCAAGTGTCACGGCTCAGAATTGCTGAACATCTGATTCGTCACAGGTACTGTTCACACTCCCCCATCACCCTGTACACCGCATCGTAGGAAAATCCCTTTCTTACCAGGGCCGATACAAGTCTGGCCCGGTCCCTGGGCAGCGTCGTCTCCTTCCCGTAGCCCTTCTTCTGAAGGAATTTCAGAATCTGACTGTCCTCCGATACCTGGCATTCCTCCAGCAAACCCTCTATCTCCTCCCTGCCAAGTCCCTTATTGCGCAGTTCAAATTCCAGCTGTCTCCGGCTCTTTCTCTCCGCATTCACGCGGATGTAGTTGCGGCCGTAATTCTCATCGTCCACAAATTTATACCGTTTCAGAAAGTCCACCGCATAGTCGATGGCCTCCCGGGGATAGAATCCCTCCTGCAGCTTCCTGCGGATCTCCTGTTCCGTCCTGTCCCGGGACTTCAGAAGATACAGCGTCCGCTCCTTGGCACGTTTAAACAGCACCTTCTCCAGAATCTCCCCGTAGACCTCAGAGGCCAGCTCCGCTCCCTCCTCTATCCCGTACGTCCTCAGCTCTCCCCGATATAAAACAAAGGCAAAGTCCTCGTCTGTGAGAACTTTGCTCCTTCGTTTATCCAGGGGAGTCACAGATATGACCTGCATCCTGTTCCTCACCATTCTCCCTGAATCACTGCCCTGTTATGGGCGCCTCTATGCTTCCTGGTCGGCTTTAGCCTTTGCCCCCTTCCCTGTCTTCAGTGCGGGCGGTTCCTCTGCCGGGGCTGCCGAAGCCCCGGCAGCCGGTGCCGTGCCCGACGGCTTCAGTCCGTAGGCGCTGCGCACCTTATCCTCCACCTCCTGGCACACTGCCGGGTTATCCCGCAGATAGACCTTGGCATTCTCACGGCCCTGGCCGATCTTGGAGCCCTGGTATGCATACCATGCACCGCTCTTCTCTATAATGTTCTCCTTCACTGCCAGATCCAGAATGTCGCCCTCTCTGGAAATACCCTGGCCGAACATAATGTCAAACTCCGCCTCCTTAAACGGCGGGGCGATCTTGTTCTTTACCACCTTGACCCTGGCTCGGTTCCCCACCACGTCGCCGCCCAGCTTCAGGCTCTCCGTCCTTCGCACCTCCATGCGGACAGACGCGTAGAACTTTAATGCGCGGCCGCCGGTAGTAGTCTCCGGATTGCCGAACATGACACCGATCTTCTCGCGGACCTGATTAATAAAGATAACACTGCAGTTGGACTTGCTGATGACACCGGTCAGCTTCCTGAGGGCCTGGGACATAAGCCTGGCCTGCAGCCCCATGTGGGAATCTCCCATCTCCCCCTCAATCTCAGCCTTGGGAACCAGCGCGGCCACCGAGTCCACAATCACGATGTCAATAGCCCCGGACCGTACCATGGTCTCCGTGATCTCCAGGGCCTGCTCCCCGTTATCCGGCTGGGAGATGTACAGGTTATCGATATCCACACCGATGTGCTGAGCGTAAACCGGGTCCAGCGCATGCTCCGCGTCGATAAATCCGGCTATGCCGCCTCTCTTCTGCACTTCCGCCACCATATGGAGAGCCACCGTAGTCTTACCGCTGGACTCGGGGCCGTACACTTCTATGATACGCCCCTTGGGAATCCCTCCCAGACCCAGAGCAATATCCAGGCTCAGGGAACCGGTGGGTACGGTCTCGATATTCATATTCGCCCCGGAATCCCCCAGCTTCATGACAGAACCCTTGCCGTAAGCCTTCTCTATCTGTGTCAGGGCGCTTTCCAGTGCCTTCTGCTTCTCGTCTCTGTTCATATCCTTCTCCTTTTCAAAAACGAACAAACGTTCTTTTTCTTATAATAATATAACTGCCTTCAAATGTCAACCTTTACTTTTATTTTCACGCTTCTTTCGGCGGGTTCGGCACAAACTCCGAAAAATCCACCTCCAGTTCCCGGAAAATCCCCACCTTTATCGTATCTTCAAAGCCGTATGTGTCCTTCTTCTCGCCTTCAAAATCGTATACGTGTATGGTGTTCTTCTCCGCATCCAGAATCCAGTATTCCCGCACCCCGGCGTTCTGGTACTTGTTCAGCTTCAGCAGATAGTCTCGGCTCTGCGTGCTGGGAGACACAATCTCCGCAATAAAGTCCGGCGCCCCGTAACATCCCTTCTCCCCCATCTTGTCCGAATCGCACACGACCGTCAGATCCGGCTCCAGGTAGGTGTAATTGTCCCTGTTTAAGTACACGGCCAGCGGCGCCGGGTACACCTGGCATTTCCCCTTACGCTCCCGGATATAATTCCAGAAGGTTCCGTGGAGAAAGGACAAAAGCCTCTGATGTTCCGTCGTGGGGGCAGCCATGTAAAAAAGCCGTCCGTCAATCAGCTCCGCTCTGACATCCTCAGACAGCGCCTCCATATATTCCACAGTATAGAACTTTTCCTGTGCCAATGCCATATTCTTTTTAATTACCTCATCCTCTCCCATATACACGCCCATGGCCCATACCTCCGATCCCAAAACCCTGTTTTGTCTCTTTCAGTCAGTATACTTCATCCGCGTGTATATGTCTAATAGTTTTATTGCAGATCCTCCCCCGTCTCTGTGCATCAGCCCATAGGCATCCCTCCCCTTTCCTGCAGTCTCTTCGTGGCCGAATTTGTTCTTTTCTCACCTGAAACCGTGACGAACCGTCACATGTGAACCGAAATAACCTGAATCCCGCAAAACCGAATGTTCCGCGTAAAACCTGTGTCTCCAGTATAGCCGCATTTTCCTGTCACGTCAAGGAATAATCTTATATTATCTGCCCAAAAAAGCAGTCAGCGGTTTCGTTCATGGGGCACCTGTGAACAGTCAAAAAAAGAGAGGGGTTCCATTTGCGGCATCTCCCTCTCTTCTCTGCATTCCCCCGAGATCTTTATCGTATTCCGGCCGTCCCTACATTCCTATAAGATCAAACTGCTCAAAGGAGACCACAATCCGGTAAGCCTTCTTAGGATTTGCGTATTTGATCTGCACGGATTTCAGCCTCTGGCTGTAGTACCACCCTTCACGGGCCTCCTCAAACTTCCTCCTGTGAAGGAAATGGGGGAGTCTCCTGCCGTCCGCAGTCACCCAGTAAGGTGCCTTCTCCCTGTGAATCATATCCACATACATGTCCTCCACAGCCGTCTCGTAGGAACCCTCCTGCTTAAAGTCCAGACAGGTCCTCTCCCCCGCTGTCATGGTTATGAACGTCTTCAGATATTTCCCCTCTTTATAATCCAGAGATACGCCGTCGTCCTCGTACAGCATAAACTGTCCGTCCCTGTCAGGTGCGCACAGAAGGGAGATTCCCGAAGCCTGTTGGGTCTTTAGGTTGTCAATCTTGTTAATGGCCATGGGAATGATTCCCCCTTCTTTCACAAACAGGGGAATACTGCTCAGATCCACCGGCACGCAGACCGTCTGCCCGCCCTCATAAGCCTGTCTGGTGTAAAAATCGTAGAACCGGTGTGCAGCCGGAAGATAAACCAGCCTCTCACTGGCACCTTTTTCCACCACATTGGCCACCAGGAGGGAATCGCCCGCCATAAAGTCCACGCCCTCCTCATAGCAGCTGACATCATCCTGAAACGCGCTGCACATAGGCTCCATAATCGGAAGCCCTGTCTCATGAGCCCTCGCCATGAGGGAATACAGGTAGGGACTCAGCCTGTAACGAAATTCGACGGCGCGGCGGATAATGTCCTTGCAGTCGCCGTACATCCACGGCTCTGTCACCGTGTTGTCCGTGTTGGTGGAGTGAATGGAGAAGCGGGGC
This sequence comes from Hungatella sp., assembly GCA_022795805.1. Classification (GTDB taxonomy): domain Bacteria; phylum Bacillota; class Clostridia; order Lachnospirales; family Lachnospiraceae; genus UBA3402. The sequence continues at coordinate 4,061 of JAAWHK010000102.1, forward strand.
TGGAAAATACCGTTCTGAATCCATCTGACGAACAGCTCCTTCTCCGGTGCGGGACCGTAAAACCCTCCGATATCGCATCCCTGATTCGCCACCCCCGACAGTCCCATGCCCAGTATCGTGGCGATGTTGTATTTGAGGGATTCCCAGCATGTCAGGTTGTCCCCCGCCCAGGTCTGGGCATATCTCTGGATGCCGCTGTGTCCGGAACGGCACACGATGTAGGGCCGGGTGTTGCCAAACGTCTCCCGGACAGCCTCGTCCGTAATATGGCACATGATGCTGGACATAACGGATTTCAGCTGACCGATGGTGCCGCCCCTGCCCTCAAATTCACAGCGGCTGTCCTTGTCCACCAGACTGTCATACTCGCAGTTGTCGTTCCATACGGAGCAGGTGCCGTACTCCAGCACATGCTTTTTCAGAAGGGATTTCCAGTTTTCCCGGACAGTTTCGCTGGTGTAATCCACAAATACGCCTTTTCCTCCCCACCAGGTTCCCACCGCCGGCTCATCGCTCGTGCTGGATTTTATAAACATCCCCTTCTCTTTCATCTCTTCAAGCATGGGATGGATCAGCAAAATACCGGGTTTCACATTGGGCGTTACCGTGATCCCCCTGTCTGCCATCTGTCTGAAGAAATCTTTCGGATCTTTAAACCGCTTTTTATTCCAGGTAAACACACAGCGCTTGATTCCCTTATCCGTCTCCACGGTACAGTAGCCGGAGGAAAGCTGGAATCCGTCCACCGGGATCTTCTCCTCCTTTGTGGTGTCGATAAAATCCACAATGGCGTCGTCACAGTCCGCCTCAAGCTCCGGATAGTACATGGACGATCCCAGGTATCCCAGGGCATAGCGGGGCAGCATGACGGACTTTCCGGTCAGATCCGTGTACCGCTCCACCACCTGACGCACCGCGGGGCCCGCGATGAGAAACAGGTCAATATCTCCCCCGTCCGTCCGGTAACGGCTGTGCATCTTCCAGTAATTGCTCTTCTCACGGCCCATATCAAAATCGCACTCCCAGGTATTGTGGTAGAAATAGCCCACCGCCTTCTTCGTCCCCCGGTTCAGTTTGATGTAAAAGGGAATATGCTTGTACAGGGAATCCGTCTCTTTCGGATTGTATCCCATGGCATCCTTGGGGCTCATGCTCATGAATTTCTGAGCTTTGTTAAATTCTCCGCTCTTTTCCCCGAATCCGTAGAAGCAGTCCTCCGGACTGATTTCACTGGTGTGGATCCGCCTGTGATTGCTGTCCTCCTGATAAGCCAGATCCACGATATCCCCGTGAAGCATCGTCCCCTCCTCATCATACACGCATATACGGAACGGCTCCTTCTCCACCATCACCTTCAGCGCCTTTCCCTGTATGACCGCCGCTTCCTCCCCGTCTTCCAGAACAGCCTCCGCCGCCTCAATCCGCCGCCTGTAATCTTTCAGGAACCCATCCATCCGATCCTCCCACGCCGTCGTCACCAGACTGTAAGATTCCTCCGCGAAATCCCCGTCAAATCCGGCCCGGATACGTACAATGGAATCCGTCACGAACATCAGTCGAATTTCTGCTCCGTCTGTGGCAACCGAAAACGTTTTTCCGTTTTGCTTTACCGCCAAAACTCTGGTACAAATTTTCATACTCCTGCTTCTTGCTCCTTTCGCATAGGATAATGAATAAAAAGTTTCGATGTTTCCGTGACACAAGTATAGCACACCCCACTACTTTTGACTACTAGTGTATTGTCCGCCGCTTCCGTACAGAGACTCCCCGGCTGTGTTTCTTATTGGTAAATTTATATTATTCCCCGTATATTATCATGCAACATCCATAACCTATAATGAGAAACACAGAATGGAGGTTCTCATGTACGACTTAGGCGAAAAGATAAAAATGCTTCGGACAGAGCGCGGGCTTACCCAGGACCAGCTGGGCAAAAAACTGAATCTCAGCAAATCGTCCATTTCCAAGTATGAAAGCGGCCAGAAGATTCCCACACTGGAGACATTGGTCAATATAGCAGCTCTCTTTCACACCAGCTTGGACGCTCTTGTGGGCCTGGAAAAAGGAGCCACCATATCTGTCAGAGAACTGACCCAGAGGCAGCTGGCTATTATAGAAGCCACTCTCGTGGAGTTTCAAAAGCCGAAAAAGCTGAGGACCATGGGACTGACCGCGCAGCAGAAAGATATTTTGGATAATATGCTTATCGAATTTCTGGCTCTTGATAAGAGATAAATTATATATTTCCGGTGTTTAAATGGGGAGTGGGCCGTTTCACTCCTTTTTTTGTTGGCAGGGCTGGAAAATCCCCTCTTTTTGGTGTACAATAAAGTCATCTATTTAAAGATAAAGGAGGAGCAGTATGGCATTAAGCAAGGATTTTTTATGGGGAGGGGCATTAGCTGCCCATCAGTTTGAAGGGGGAGTCTTAAACACCTCAAAAGGTT
>JAAWHK010000103.1 GCA_022795805.1 Hungatella sp.
CCGCCTTTAAATGTAGCCAATCCCATCTCACTAACCCTCTTTCTATGCATTTTCGATAACCCTTGACAAAAGTCTGCACCTCTGTCATCCTGACAAGTATACCATAAATTATGCATCTCCACAATTACAAAAATTGATACATTACACAAAAGACGCCAAAAACTCACGGGATTTAATGGAATTTTCTATAAAACAAAAAGAAGAGTTCTCTCCCTGAACTCTTCCCAAATTGCAGCCGTGCTGTTTGTGATTGTCTTCTGTCGGTCCGGCTGTACCGTTCTGTCCGCCTCTTTTCGGCCTTATCCGCACCAGACGAACAGCCCCGGCCTCTTTACTGTCCGGAATTCTTAAGCTGTTTCAGCTCGTCAAACACCACGTCGTTGAGCACCTTGATGTAGGTTCCCTTCATGCCTGACGACCTGGACTCGATCACCCCCGCGCTCTCGAACTTGCGAAGGGCATTGACAATGACGGAGCGGGTGATCCCCACCCGGTCGGCAATCTTGCTGGCCACCAGAATCCCTTCATTGCCGTCCAGTTCCTCAAAAATATGAGTGATGGCCTCCAATTCGGAGAAGGACAGGGTGCTGATGGCAGACTTGACGATCTGGATCTTCCGGCTCTCCTCCGCGCTCTCCTCGTTAACGGAGCGCATCATCTCCAGCCCCACCACGGTGGTCCCGTACTCGCTGAGAATAATATCGTCAATGTCATACTGGGTATCCGTCTTGTAGATAAACAGCGTTCCCAGCCTCTCCCCGGCGATGTCAATGGGGGTGATGATGGCCTGATACTTCTTCACGTTCTCCTCCGCAAACCCCAGGGTAGCCAGGTTCACGTTCTCCTTGGTGGACAGAATACTTAAGAGGCGCTCATTGAGCATCTTGTCGACAAAGCCTCCCAGCTGGTCGTCAATCAGTTCTTCGATCTCATCCACCCCGGACCAGGCGCTGATCCCCAGAACCTTTCCCTTCTTGCTGATGACCAGAATATTGGATTCCAGTATCTCACTGAGCACCTGGCAAATGTCGTTAAATACCACTTTATTCGTGTTATTATTATGCAGTAATTTTCCAATTTTTCTTGTTTTATCCAACAACTGAACACTCATTTTTACAACCCTCCTTCTTGCCCGCAAAAAAGAGCATAAACCACTTGTGTTAGAGAAATTGTATCATATATATCAAAAAATGACAACACTTATTGGAAATTTTCAAATTGTTTTCGAATTATTTTCAAATTATTGCATCCCAACACGCTTCAAACTCTGTTTAATTGTTGTCCGTCTTTATTTTTACAGAATATCCGCACTGCTCATTGCTGCAGAGAAGCTTCTGCCCCTTCTCCACCATGTAGCTGCCGCACTGGGGACAAGGTTCCTTGGACGGTTTCTGCCAGGACATAAAATCACATTCCGGGTTATTCATACACCCGTAATACCGCCTTCCCTTTTTCGTCTTCTTTATGACGACTTCCTTGCCGCATTTAGGGCAGGATACGCCTGTCTTTTCGAAGTAGGGTTTTGTATTTTTGCAGTCCGGAAAGCCTGGACACGCCAGAAACTTCCCGTGGGGGCCGTACTTGATCACCATATTCCGGCCGCACAGTTCGCAGACTTCGTCGGAGACCTCGTCGGCTATGGTCACCGTCTCCAGCTCCTTCTCCGCCTTTTTCACCGCCTCGTCCAGATCCGGATAGAAATTGCGCACCACGGTCTTCCACTCCACGCTTCCGTCCCCAACCCGGTCCAGAAGGTACTCCATATTGGCCGTAAACTGCAGATCCACAATACTTGGGAAATTCTCCTTCATAATGCGGTTTACCACCTCGCCCAGTTCGGTCACATACAGGTTCTTGTTCTCCTTTGCCACATACCTTCTGGCGATGATGGTGGTTATGGTGGGGGCATAGGTGCTGGGACGGCCGATCCCCTGCTCCTCTAAGGCCTTCACCAGGGACGCCTCCGTGTAATGGGCCGGCGGCTGGGTAAAATGCTGACTGCTGCGAAGCTTATCAAGGCGCAGGCTCATTCCCTTCTCCAGCCTGCCCAGAAGGGAATTGGCCTCCTCCTTCTCATCCTCCTGCACGTACACGGACATGAAACCGTCAAAAGCCAGCTTGGAAGCAGACAGGGAAAACTCGTATTTCTTCCGGGCTGTCCCTTGTGCCTCCACCTTCACGGACACCGTCTGATACCTGGCAGACTCCATGCGGCTGGCTGTAAACCGCTTCCAGATCAGCTGATACAGCCGCAGAAGATCCCTCTGAAGGGAATCCTTCACTTTGGCAGGGGTCAGGGTGATATCCGTGGGGCGGATCGCCTCATGGGCATCCTGAATCTTCCCGCTGCTCTTCTTGGAATTGTCGCCCTGGGCCACATAGTTCTCACCGTAAACCGATGCGATGTAGGTCCTGGCGGCCCCGTCTGCCTCCTCCGCCACTCTTGTGGAGTCCGTACGCAGGTAAGTAATCAGGCCGATGGTCCCATGGCCCTTCACCTCCACGCCCTCATAAAGCTGCTGGGCCAGGCGCATGGTCTTCTGGGTGGAGAAGTTCAGCGTCTTGGAGGCCTCCTGCTGCAGGGTACTGGTGGTAAAGGGAAGAGGCGCCTTCTTGCTCCTCTCACCGTTCTTCACTTCACTCACCACATAGGAGGCGTTATCAAGATTCTTCAGTATCTGATCCAGCTCCTCCTTCTTGTGGATGGAGATCTTCCCGTTCTCGTCACCGTAAAATTTGGCTGTAAGAGGCTTTTTGCCTCCGTCCTGGCAAAGGTCCGCCTCCAGATTCCAGTATTCCTCCGGGATAAAGGCATTGATCTCCTCCTCCCGGTCACAGATCATCCGAAGGGCGACGGACTGCACCCGGCCGGCGCTTAACCCTCTCTTCACCTTCTCCCACAGAAGCGGGCTGATCGTGTAGCCCACCATGCGGTCCAGAATCCTTCTGGTCTGCTGGGCGTCCACCAGATTTATGTCCAGCTTCCGGGGCGTCTTCAATGATGCCTTCACGGCATTCTTCGTAATCTCGTTAAAACTGATCCTGTAAACTTTCTTATCCTTTTTCTCGCTCTCCTCATCCAGTTTCAGGGCCTTCATCAGATGCCATGAAATTGCCTCTCCCTCCCGGTCAGGGTCAGTGGCCAGATAGACCACATCGGCCTTCTTCACTTCTTTGCGGAGCTTTGCCAGAATATCACCTTTTCCCCTGATGGTAATATACTTTGGCTCATAGTCATTTGCCGTGTCAATCCCCAACTGACTCTTCGGCAGATCTCTGACATGGCCGTTCGATGCATCCACCTCATAATTGGCTCCCAAAAATTTCTTAATGGTCTTCACTTTAGCCGGTGACTCCACAATAACTAAATACTTTGCCATGTTGACTCCTTCTTACAGCTTTTTTGCGTAGTAATGGCCTGCTGTCTGAACAATATATCCCCCTAATTCCAGCTCCAGAAGAAGTGTCAGACACTCCCCCAGGGTCAGGCCGCTTTCTTCTGCAATCCTGTCAATGAATTTAGGTTGCAAATCTAAGCAACTATACAACATTTTTTCCTTCTTGGCAAGTCCGTTCTCGCTTTTTTCATGAACAATTAATTTTTTCTCCGGGTGAATGTGAAAAAAATCCAGAATGTCGCCCGGGCATGTGACGATCCCCGCCCCCTGCCGGATCAGCTGGTTGCACCCCTGACTTAAGGTATCCGTGGTTCTCCCGGGAACCGCAAAAATCTCCTTTCCCTGTTCCAGCCCGCAGTCCGCCGTGATCAGGGAGCCGCTCTTTTCCCTGGCCTCCACCACGATAACCGCATCCGCAAGGCCGCTGATAATCCGGTTCCGCATGGGGAAATGGCAGGCCTTTGGGGACTGTCCGGGACAGTATTCCGAGATAACCCCGCCTTTCTCAGGTATCTCCATGTACATGGAAAAATGGCTTCTGGGATAGCAGATATCAACGCCGCAGCCCAGGACGGCGTACGTATCCCCTCCCGCCCTGAGGCATCCTTTGTGCCCCGCCCCGTCGATGCCAAGGGCCATGCCGCTTATGACCTGGACGCCGCCGTGGGCCAGGCTCCTCCCCAGATACTCCGCGGTCTGGGACCCGTAATGGCTGCAGTCCCGCGCTCCCACGATGGCTGCCGTGGGACGGTCTTCATCCGGAAGCCGGCCTCTTATGTACAGGACGGCCGGGCTTCCGTACAGCTTCTCTAAGCGGCGGGGGTACTCCTTATCCAGAAAGGTGACGAAGCGGATTCCCTTTTCCTCCATCTTCCTGTAATCATCCCTGCACCGCGCCAGCTGCCTCTTCCACAGACCAAGCCCTTTCGCCTGCCCCCCATTCACAAGTCCCTGATTCTTTAATCCTGTTTCTTCCATATTATATACGCGCTCAAAGGAATGATACCTGTCCCAGAGACGCCTTATGGTGACGGCACCCATATCCGGAGCCTGGGACAGCCAGTACAGATACTCCCTCTCTCTTCCCCGGTCTTTTCCATAATCCGTGTATGTCAGCTGTTCCAATACTTTTCCTCCAAACTTCTGTAGCTGACGGACTCGCACAGGTGTCCGTGTCCGATTCTTTCCTGACCGTCCAGATCCGCAATGGTCCTGGCCACTTTCAGGATTCTGGTATATGCCCTTGCACTTAAATTCATATTCCGGTACACGGCCTGAAAGAACTGCTCGTCTTCCTTTTTCAGAGCGCAGTACCTGCGGATGTGCTCCCCTTTCATCTGACTGTTAAAGCGGATGCCGGTTCCTGCGTATCGCCTCTCCTGAATCTTCCTGGCACGCTCCACCCGTCTCCTGATGTCCAGGGAGGTCTCCTGGGGGACGCTCTGCCGCAGCTCCGAAAACGTAATCGGGGACGCCTCCGCGCATATGTCGATCCGGTCCAGTATAGGCCCCGAAATCCGGCTCAGATAGTTTCTTACCTGCTGCCTGGTACAGCGGCACCGGTTCCTGTCCGGATAGAAGCCGCATGGGCAGGGGTTCATGGCTGCCACCAGGATGAACCTGGCCGGAAATTCATACCGCCCGCTGACTCTGGACATCACCACCCTGCCGCTCTCCAGGGGCTGGCGCATCATCTCTATGGCGTATCTGGAAAATTCCGGAAACTCGTCCAGAAACAGGACTCCCCCCGATGCCAGCGACAGCTCCCCAGGTACGGGATTTCTCCCGCCCCCCGCCAGAGCCGCCCCCGTGATGGAATGGTGAGGACTTCTGAAAGGCCTTCTCCTCAAAAGCTTCCCCTCCTGGGGAAGCAGCCCGCACACGCTGTAGACCTTGGAGATCTCCAGCTGTTCCTGCCTGGTGCAGGGAGGCATTATAGTGGGGATCCGCTCCGCAACCATGGTCTTGCCCGTGCCTGCCGGGCCGATGTACAGCAGATTATGGCTTCCGGCCACGGCCACCTCGGCTGCCCGCTTCATCAGAAGCTGCCCCTGGACCTCCCTGTAATCCACAGGATACTCCCCATCATCTTCCTCACATTCCTCCCCGGCTTCCTTCTCCTCTTTAAACAGGTCCGGATTCTCCATGTACTCTGCCATCTCCCGGATGGAGGAAATACCGATAATCCGGATTCCCCCCACAGCCCTGCCCTCCCCCGCATTCTTCGAAGGGAGAAAACATCTGTTAAGCCCCTGATCCCTGGCCTCACAGACCAGGGACAGAACCCCTTTTACGGGCTTTAACTCTCCATCCAGCCCCAGCTCCCCTATGAGTGCCGCATCCTCCAGCTTTCTCGGGTCTGCAATCTCGTAGGCGCACAGCATCCCCACGGCAATGGGAAAGTCAAAGCCTGTGCCCCCTTTCCGGATATCCGCCGGTGACAGGTTTATTGTCACCTTCCGGGGCCTGAAACGGTATCCCGAATTCTTCAGAGCTGTGCGCACCCGGTCCTGGGCCTCCCGCACCTCCCCGGCCAGCGCCCCTACCATGGTGACGCCCGGAAGTCCGTCCCCCGCGTCCACCTCCACGGACACCGGATAGCCCTCCAGCCCCCGCAGGCCTATACTGTTTACTTTACTGAACACAAAAACTGCCTCCTTCTTCCTTTTTTCTCTTATCTTCATTTAAATGGAATCACGGCACAGAAACGTGCATCGGAAAGCGCAAAATATGCGCCGGCGAATCGTAAAGATTCCTCATGTGAGATCTCGATAAGTAAACTATACTGTATAAGGAAGAAAAAGGCAAGAAATTTTTTCATAGGCGTCTCAAACGTTACTGTCCATCCCCCGGCTAATCCCTAAAAACAGGTCTCTTCTTCACAGCATTCATTCGCCTTGAGCTGGATAAACAGGAACTTTAAATTCGTCCTATTGCTGTATTGTTGAGTGAACAAATGGGGCGGATTTGGTCGTGGGGCCAGGGAGTGAAGGCAGGCTGTGTGCCGTTCGTGTTCAGATATGCCAAACATTCCGATGAGCCCTTAAAGCGG
>JAAWHK010000104.1 GCA_022795805.1 Hungatella sp.
GGCGGGCCTGGTCCTCTTCTGCGGCGACTACAACCGACTGCGGCAGATGTTTATGATCATCCTGGACAACGCCGTCAAATTCTCCCCGCCTCAGAGTACGGTTTCCGTAAAAATGTACCGCCAAAAAACGGGCTGCGGCATCTCCATATCGGACTGCGGCTGCGGCATCCTCCCTGAAGATATCCCCTATATCTTCAACCGTTTTTACAGAAAACGTTCCGACCAGAACACCACTGGCAGTGGCCTGGGCCTTCCCATCGCCAAGCAGACGCCGACCGCCATCAGATCACCATCACCTGCACCAGCAATTTCTGCGACAGGACTACCTTCTCGTTCTGGCTGGCACCGGAAACGGGGACGGCGGAGTGATTGGATTTTACAGAGCCCTTCGGCGCGCCGGAGGGCTTTCTATTTTCCTGAGAGATACGCCATGGGGGCTTTGCGGCCGCAGGCCGGAGCGCGGAACGACCGTCACGCTTCCCGGGCGTACCGTTCGATCACACAGCTGTGCAGCTTCAAGTCCAGAGTATCTTTAAGCAGCTGATCAGACGCCGTCACCAGCCGTGCCAGTTCCCCCCGTCTGCCGGTCTTCACTGCCCGTACAAACTCCTGCCGTATCTCCTCATTGGGGATAAACACTGCCTTTTTCTCGGAATCATATGCCAGATACCCAAGATGGATAAGCAAGGTCAGGACATCATCCCTGCTCTTGATGCTGGTCATATCGTTCTGAAAGGTCCCCGTATCAATCCGGCATCTGGCGCCTCCCAGCATCTGAAAAAGGGCAGATTTCAAACCATCCAGGTCCATATCCATATAGAATTTCAGGGACTCATAAGTTTCTGTCTCCGTCCAGTAATTGCCGAACTCCCGGTTTCTCATGGCCCTGGTGACGGAACTGGGACTGTAGACGGATCTGACCCGTTTAAACGTATATCCGTCATACCACTTCTTCGCCTCCTGAAAATCCATACGGTATTTTCTGCACAGCTGCCGGACTTCCCCCTCCGTAAAACCTACATACTCCGCGAGAATCAGCGGGTTAATCATGGTATACTCATCAAAGTTATTGAGAGCTGACTGTGTCCCATACTTCTTAACCGGCAAAATTCCTGTCATGTATGCCAGCCTCACAAACTCCTCCGCCGGCTGGCCTTTAAACATTCCCCTGAGAAAGTCAATATACGCTTCCTGCAGACCGCTGTCTTCCTTCTCCTCCCTGAAAAGACAGTCCCATTCATCAATGATAATGATGAACCGGTCCCCCAAAGCGTTGTAAATCCGCAGCAGGACTTCCGGAAGGGACGAGGAGATACCGTCACTGCTGAGCACATCCGGGTACCTCTGCTTCAGCTCCTCTATGACCTGCTCCTGCATATACCCTACGACATTTTTAAGCTGCCCCTTTCCCCTGGCCACGCTGCGAAACCACTGAATGTCCATATAGATGACATTGTTTCTGTTCAGTTCCTGTCTGTAGGAAGGGTCATTCCCAATATCCATCTTCTCAAAAAGGGACTGAGAATTACATCCGCAGCTGTAATAAGCGGCAAGCATCTTCGCTGTCACGGATTTACCGAAACGGCGCGGCCTGCTGACACACAGAAATCTCTGTTCCGTGTCGAGCACGCCGTTGGTAAATTGAATCAATTTCGTTTTATCTATATAGATATCGGAACGTACTGCCGACTGAAAGCCCGAATTGCCCGGATTTAAAAATATCCCCATGCCCTGCCCCTTTCCTTTTGTTACCTAGTGTCCTCCTCTACCCTAATCCCAATCCCTGTTCCCTCAATTTCCGTCATTATCAGAACCAAATCCGGATCATATTCATCAATATATTCCATATAGTTATCTGTATAGCGCCCTTCCTGCGGGTCCAAATATCTGGTCTCCCGAAAACACAGCGACAGGTACTGCGTAAACGGTCTTCCATAAGAGTGACTTATAAACAGTACCTTCCTCTCATTCTCCGCCATCCGGTTGACTATTCTTGTCTCTATGGAACTTGATCTCAAAAAGGTGTTATACTTATTAAAGTACTCTTCATCTTCCACTATATCCATATCTAAAAATACATCCTCAAAAGTCCCGGCACTCTTAGTCTCCATATTATGGTCCGCATCATAACTCTCAAATTCCAGCAATGTCTTAAATCTGGGTATATATACTCTAAAGTCATCCTTTCCCGCATAATACCGTCCCACTTTCACACCATATGATCCTAAAAAACTGTTCTCCTTTGTCAGAACTTCATAATTCTCCAAATCCGTATAAATATGTCCCGGATCCAAATCCCACCCCAGTCTTCTATTCGCCTCTGAAATCACATGCTCATATGCCAAAAAACATGTCTCCATTGACCAGTGATGATCCGTTTTGTAAAAAAGCCTTTCCTTTCCTATTTTTTCGATGACTTCCGACTTCCGCAGATCAATTATCTCCACATCCCTCTCTTCCAGTTCCCGCAAAAGCACCGCTGCGTTCTCATGAGAATACTCCTCTGTCCCTGCCGGCAGATCGGATGCATCCACCACTGGCAGAAGACTGGTCACATACAGCATAGAAATCCCCTTATCCGCTGTATACTCGCTCACAGTCTTTATATTATCCGCAAACTTTTCTATCTCTTCTGTCGTTTGTTTCTTCTGTAACTTCACGATCTTCCCGTAGTCCGTTTTTATCAGCGTAAAATCTTCTATGGCTCTCCTTCCCAACACCCTCTGGACCGCCCCATACAGTTCTATAAAGTTCCATCTTGCCGGTATCCGGGTCGTATAAAAATCTTCCAGGCTGCGGATTGTATCCTCAATCCCTGCCCTCCTTTCCATAATATCACCGCAAAGCGAAGGCAGCCCCCTTAAATAAAGCCCGCCCATCCCAAATACAAACAGCAGGAATACAGCTGCCATACATTTCCTTATTCTTCCGACTTCCATAAACCTCCCCTAAAAGTTAAAATAGATAAACGGATTGTAGCTCCCCTTTGCCAGATAGCTGAGACTAACCAAAAACAGCACAAACAGGCCAATGTTCCAAATCCCTGTAAACACCTGGCTCTCCTTTATCTTCCGCGGGACCAGCGGAAAAGCCAGAATCACTCCCACCGCCAGAAACCACTTGTACTCCCACAGATAAAACAGCGCCTGCTCAGTTCCCTCCCCGCCATTCCACACATACATGCTCTTTAAAAACTTAAGTGCCATTCCCAAAGATTCCGCCCGGAATACAACCCATGCCGACATAACCGCCAGTATCACTGCCAGGCGGTACCCGTTCCTCCCGGCACCTTCCTTTATATTCTGAGGAAAACCGGTCAGCTTCTCCGCTATTATTATACACCCATAAAACATCCCCCACACGATAAACGTATAATTCGCTCCATGCCACAGGCCTGTCAGAAACCACACAGCCATCAGATTCCGGATCTGCCTTCCGATCCCCACCCGGTTTCCTCCCAGGGGAATATATACGTAATCCCGGAACCAACCGCTTAAAGACATATGCCATCGTCTCCAGAACTCCGAAACCGATGAGGCCCCGTACGGATAATTAAAATTCTCATGAAAATGGAATCCGAACATGTTTCCAAGGCCGATCGCCATATCCGAATAGCCGCCGAAATCATAATATATCTGCAATGTGTATGCTAAAATACCCCCCCCATGCCAAAACTGTGTTCACCCCGTTGACTTCTCCATTTACAGAAAACGCTTTATCCGCCAGAATGGCAAGGTTGTTGGCCAAAAGTACCTTCTTCGAAAACCCCGTCAGAAAACGCAGAATCCCATCTTCCATGTCATGCCATGTGCACCTTCTGACTGCCAGCTCTTCCCTTATGTCCAGATATCTCACAATAGGCCCTGCAATCAGCTGCGGAAAAAAGGAGATATACAGTCCCACATTTACCATATCTCTCTCTGCCTTCGCGTCTCCCCGCCAGACGTCAATGACATAAGACAGCCCCTGAAAAGTGAAAAAGGAAATGCCGATGGGAAGCGGCAGATGCAAGGCAGGAACGCTTGTATTCAATATACTTCCCGCCACGCTGCACAGAAAATCCAGATACTTAAACACAACCAGAATCCCTATATCCACACCCAGTGAAACACCCAGGATCACATTCTTTGCAGAACCCCTGGAACAGGAATCAATCCACAGTGCCATTGCCCAGTTCCAGACAATGGAGCCGATCATAATCAGGACAAACCCTGGTTCTCCCCACGCGTAAAACAATAGGCTCGCTGCCATCAGAAACAGGTTCTGCCATTTCCTTACAGAGGACAGAAAAAAGTTCCCCGCCAGGACAAACGGCAGGAAAAGAAATACAAATATCAGGCTTGAAAATACCATGTCCCGTTTCTCCCTTTGAACAAAATCGCTGCGCTATGGCCTGCCAAGGTTACACATAGCGATTTTTCTTTTTCATAAAAAAGCAGTAGTAAATGAGCCCTAAATGAGGTATTGTTAATTCACCACAAACCAACAGGCCTTATCCATACAGGAGTCACCACTACCGCTATAGACAAAATCATACCATATATCCGCTTCATGGGCAAGCGGTTTTATCATGTCCGCGCACCTCCATAAGTGGCCGGATTTCTTCAACCACTAAAATCTAACATTATGGAGGGCATTTTCATAAACGAAAGATATCTTCTCAGACTGCTGGAAGACCTGCGTCTTAATAATTTCACCCGCAACACATGTGATGACTATTACCGCTTTACGAAACGATTCCTGAAATTCACTGGAAAAGAAGCCATGTCCATCCCCAACGCCGATATACGGAGGTTCATTTTCCACATGAAGAATAATTGATCGGCTGCCGTGAATTTCTAAGGCAGTTTCAAAAAGCGGCTGACTCTAAAGCAACCGAATATGGGGGCATAAACTTTTTGGAGGGTAAGGGGGGAGTACGCCCCAAATGCAGTATTTTCCTGAGAAGCTTACCTACAGCCAGACTGTATTACATCAGGCGGGCAGAAATGGAAAGTATTGAATCCCCATACCAAACGCGACTTTGTTCAATTCGGAAAGAACCGAAAGTGTGCTGAATAAGGGGTCAAAAAGGATTTCCCTCTTATTCAACCCACCTCCGGTTCTTTCCTTAGAAATTATCCTTTAATCGACCTTTCATACACGCTGTCCTTTCTGAAGAAACGATTTTATGGCCTCCGCCACCGTTTTCTGCTCCTCCTCCGTAATATATGGATGCATGGGAAGGGACAAAACTCTCCCGCACAATTCACAGGCGACTGATGTTTCAACCTTTATACAGTCCATCCCCTCAAAGGCCGTCTGCCTGCTCATAGGTTTAGGATAATAGATCATAGCCGGAATTCCCTTCTCTTTCATCCATGCCTGGAGGCTGTCCCGGGTCATTTTATCTTTTAAAAGAATGGAATACTGGGCCCAGCTTGAGAAATATCCCTCTCTCACCAGAGGAGTCTTTATGTATTCCCGACACCCCTCCAGTTCCCTGGCATATCGGTCTGAAGCCGTATTAACCGCCTCCAGCTCATACTCCTCCAGCGCTCTCAGCTTCACCAGAAGCACTGCCGCCTGCAGCGTATCCAGGCGGGAATTAAGGCCAATTCTGACATTATCGTATTTATCCGTCCCTTTACCGTGAACTTTATATGATCTTATAAGGTCTGCCCACTCATCGCTGTCCGTAAAGACCGCGCCTCCGTCCCCGTAACATCCCAGCGGCTTTGCCGGGAAAAACGATGTGGTGGAGATATCCCCGAAGCTGCAGGCCTTTTTCTCCCCTATCCGCCCTCCGAACCCCTGAGCTCCGTCCTCCAGAATCAGAAGGCCGTACCTCTTGGCAATCTTTCGAATCTCCGGATAATCGGCCGGCTGGCCGAACAGGTCCACGGTTATGATAACTTTTGGAGTCAGCTTGCCCTCCTCTTTCACCCGGACAATGGCCTCCTCCAGAGATGTTGGAGACAGGTTGAATGTGTCCTCCTCCACATCCACGAATACAGGGGTGGCTCCCTCATAGGCCGGAGTCTCCGCCGTGGCA
>JAAWHK010000015.1 GCA_022795805.1 Hungatella sp.
CCTGAAACAAATGCCTCCATATCCTGCTCCTGTCTGTCCCCCACATGCACAACACACCACATAAAGCATCCACTCCAATCCCTTTTAGGGCTATTCGGGCAAAAAGGTTCGCTTAACTGGTAGTTAAGCGACATTTCTTTTACAGGAATTCATGCAAATTAGAGAAAAAATAAGAATTTCTTTCGCTTTTTAGAGTTTGACTGCCAATTTCATGCAGTTGACATCCACAGAAAATGATGTTACAATGAAAAACGTTACAGAAATATAAAAAGATTTATTTATGACAAATAAAAAGTGTCGCTTAACTACCAGTTAAGCGACACTTTTCTGACTTCCGTCTCCACCCCCCCAAAACCTACTCCTGATACTCCGCAATCATCTCCTCAAGGGAGGCCAGTCCTTCCAGCTCATCCATCATCCGGTTATACCCCAGCCTGTCAAGCTCCGCCAGGTACTCATTCCAGGTGGCATCCACATCAATCTGTCCCAGAATGGCCTGGGTCCGGTAGCTGGCCACATATGCGTCCAGATCCCCGCTGATCTCCTGATATATCTTCTCATAGTTCGTTTCATTGGCCAGATCCGTCTTGTAGGGCCTGTGCTGCCATTTCATCCACGAACCGTTTTCACCCTTTGACCAATACTTGCCGCCGGCCTTAAAAAGTTCCTCCTCCCCGACCCATCTGGTTACCTCCTCCGTCTGACCGAACTGACTGAAGCTCCAGGTTCCCTTGTCTCCGGAATTTAAGTTGTTGATCTTTATGGGCGTTTCGCCGGTCTCATCCCATTTCCAGTCCACATCCTTCTCACCGAACATCAGCTGGGCCGTAACTTCCCTGTCCCCCGCGCCAAAAATCGTGTAGTTAAAAAATTCCAGGATCTTTGCCAGCTTCTCGTCGTCCACATCGGCATTGACAAAAAACTTTCCGTATGCCGGAGTCGGGTTCACAACGGCCCTCACCTCGCCGCCGTCAGGCCTGATACCTGGTGTAGCCAGTATCTTTGCATCGGGATCCCTCTCAAGAAGCGTAAGTGGCGGCCTGTCCACTGCCCAGCTGTTTAACGCATTAGTTGAACTGATCCAGTAGCCGGAGGCACCTGTGTTCACCTTGTCCCAGCCCAGGGTCCTGTCATTGCTGATGATCTCAGGATCCAGAAGATTCCTCCTGTACAGCTCCTGAAATCCCTTTAAAAACTCCTTATATTCATCCAGCGCATAGCTTTGCTCCGCCCTTCCGTCCGCATTGTTGATCTCCTTGGCAAATCCGTAAGCAGAGTAGAACTGTCCCAGCTGACCCACTCTCCAGTCAGGCGCCACCGCTCCCAGGGTGTCATTCTTTCCGTTTCCGTCCGGGTCGTCATTGACAAACGCATCCATGATCTCAATAAATTTGCTCAGCTCGATCCCGTCGGAGGCCACGTAAAGCCGGTCGGAAACCTGCTCCACCTCAACCCCCGGGTCGATCCCCAGGTTTTCGATCCAGTCATACCGATAGAAATCACCTGGAAGATAGTAATCCACAAACTGGAACGTCACCCCCGCCAGGTAGATAAATTCATCCTCGTTTTCCGGATCCAGCACCATCTTGTAGATCAGGGGATTGGCTTCATAGTACTCTAAAAGTTTGGGACAGTATTTCTCCACCATGGATCTGGGGATCGTCCGTATCAGCTCCTGTTCCTGCATCCAGCTGGGATTCTTCTCATCCGTCCACATACAGTCCGGCATCTCCCCGGAAGCCAGCAGAAGGTCGATGGTGTCCGGCGTCTCCGCCTTCTCCACGGTTATGTTGATATTCAATGCGTCCTCGATCATTTTCTCCGCAAACGAGCCGTCCTCATAATCGGAAAAACACCAGTATCCCGTATACGTAATATCATACGTCTTGTCCGGGTCCGGCTCCCCGTATTCCCCACCGGCCTGGGTACCGTTTGCAGAACCGGAGCAGCCCGACATGGCAATGGCTGTACACAGTGTTAACGGCAGCGCTCTTTTATATGTTTTCTTCATCATGTTCAATCTCTCCTTTAACTCCCTGCCGCAGGCAGACACGCCGGCGGCAGGCTCATCATTTTCTCACTCCGGCTTTTGTCCGCCCTTTTTTCGGACATCCCCCGGCCCTTCTGACCTACATGTATCACGGCCTTTCTCATCCCATCCCCGGGTCTTTGCCCTCCGTCGTGGGCATGCCGGCAGGCTCACGCCTTATCTGCCCTTTTCAGGCTTTCCAGCTCCTCTCTCTCAATCCGTCTTATTCTGGTCCGCGCCAGACAGCTTCCGTCCTCCGATCCTCCGGCATTGTACCCCAGAAGCATACAGTCCTCCAGAAAACCGATTGCACAGTAGCAGTATCCTCGGTTATCCTCCGCCTCAAAAGCCACGGCGTCCGTAAAGGTCTGTCCGTTGTCACGGCTGACGGCGATGACGCAGGGCGTACGCCCTCCCGTAAAGAATTCCGTCTTCTCCCGCCCGTTGTATTCAGGGACGGGATTCCACACCGCCCAGATATCTCCGTTCTTATCCCGCTTCATGCTCAGAGGACTGTTGGGGGAAGTAAAACGGGAAGGTTCCGGCCCGGTCCACGTGTTTCCGTTGTCTGTGGAGTACATCTCAAACTGCCTTCCCAGATCCGTCCTGGCAAATCCCCACAAAATTCCCCCGCCAAGCTCAAGCACCCCCGGCTCCTGAAGTCCTGACGTGCAGTTTCTCATGTAAGGCATACAGCATTTTCCCGCTGCCGTCTGCCACGTATACCCGTCATCGTCAGAATAGAAGAAGACTGCCTCCGACCTGTAATCCAAAAAGTGCCTCTCCTCCCCGCCGTCCTCTTTCTCCCCCAGCCGTCCTGTCCTGTGACACGCAGCCGGGATCAGGATCCTTTTGCTCTCAAGCCTTACCACCCTGTCGTTGTTAACCACAAAGAACCCTTCCTGGGGGGTGCACAGCACTCTCTCCCCCCAGGTCTGTCCGTCATCTGCCGACCGCCTGACATACATCTGCATCATGGTGTATGTGTGGCGCACCAGATAGAACAGGCCTATATCCCCGTTTTCCATGTCCAGGAGGGAAAGGGACATGATGTTGACCCCGTTCTCTCCCTCGCAGGTCAGAAGAATCCTCTCTTCTCCAAAACTTCTCCCTCCGTCTCTGGACACCACGGCACAAATGTCCGAAGCCTCCCAGTCCTCACACCCTTTCCCTTTAAACCGGCTGTACACAAACATCACAGAACCGTCCTTAAGGCTTATAAACGCACCCTCGCTGTTGCGGGGATTTTTCTTCTCTTTTGACGGTCCAAACTCCGCCACAATACTTCCCAGCTGTCTTTTCTCCATTTATCCTCCTTTAAATGCTTCCGTCGTCATCCCTTCACTGCTCCGACCATGATCCCCTGCACAAAATACTTCTGCAGAAACGGGTATACCGCCACGATCGGCAGCACAACCAAAATGGTCGTAGCGGCTTTTATCGTATCCGGATTGCTGTCCACCAAAGTACCTATGGCCTCCACCCCCGATGCCGCGGTGGACGTGGACGCGGTCAGGCTGTCCAGCATTCTCCTGAGCAGGTACTGCAAAGTTGTCAGATTGGCTGACCGCCGGCAGTACACCATATTATCAAACCAAGCATTCCACTGTCCCACCATCTGCCACAGGGCCACCGTGGCGATAACCGGTTTGGACAGAGGCATGATGATGGACGTAAAAATCCGTACCTGAGACGCTCCGTCGATGGATGCAGCCTCCTCCATGCCCTTGTCGATGGAGAAGAAATAATTCCTGATAATGATCGTGTTGTAGATGGAAAATCCCGTCGGCAGCACATACACCATAAAATTGTTCAAAAGGCCCAGCCTCTTCATGTTCAGGTAAGCGGGAATCATGCCCGCTGAAAAGAACATGGGAATGAGAAGTACCGCCGTGATAAACCTTCTGAACGGCATCTCCGTCCTGGTGAGAGAGTAGGCCGCCATGCAGCACACGATGGCGTGAACCACGGTTCCTACGACCGTCCTTAAAACCGACACCACAAAGGCCATGATGATCTCATTGTCCTGGAAGCAGTATTTGTATGCGTCCAGGGTCCACACCTTCGGGAACAGGTTGATGTGCATATAGGAAATATCCTGTGCCCTGGAAAATGACCGCACCACCACATCCCAGAAAGGAAGCAGTATGGTGATGCAAAATGCGATCATGAACACCGTATTGACCACATCGAACGCCCGGCTTCCCGCGGACTGCTTCATCTTTATTCTCTTAACTTCCTCACGTGCCATAAAAATCTCCTTTCCCTGTGGACTAAATAATCTTGTATTCCGGGTTGGCCTTTCTGGCAAACCAGTTGGCAATCATCACCAGCGCCAGGCTGACCACATTCTGGAACAGGCCGATGGCTGTGGAGAAGTCGTACCGGCTCTCCACCATACCTTTTCGATATACATAGGTGGAAATAACATCCGCGGTCTGGTATGTAGCGTCATTGTACAGGTTGAATACCGGATCAAACCCCACGCTCACCAGACTTCCGATGTTCAGAATCAGCATGGTGCACATGGTTGGGAACATGGCCGGCAGAGTGATATAGAGAACTCTGTGGAACCGGTTGGCCCCGTCGATGGCCGCCGCGTCGTACATGGTCGTGTCAATGCCCGATATGGTAGCCAGGTAGATAACAATGCTGTACCCGGTGGTCTTCCACAGGTTGGCAATGAGGTAAATAGGCACAAACATGTCCTTCTGAGCCATAAAGTAGAGAGGCTTTTCCAGGACTCCCATCTTAATAAGGATCGCGTTCACCACACCGCCTGTGGGGGACAAAAGCTGATACACAAAGGTGCCCACCACGACCCAGGAAAGAAAATGGGGCATATAGGTTATGGTCTGTACCACGCTCTTAAACCTGGTGTTTACAATCTCGTTTACAAGCAGCGTGAAGATAATGGTCACCGGAAATGTGGTCAGAAGGGTCAGAATACTGATTTTCAGCGTATTCCCCAACACCCTGTAAAAATTAGGATCCGAAAACAGCGCCTGGAAATGTTTGAGTCCCACCCACTGGCTGCCTTCGATGCCTCTCGCCATCTTGTAATCCTTAAATGCTATAACAAGGCCTTCCATGGGCATGTAGCAGAACAGAATCACAAGGATAATTGCCGGAAGCAGAAACATGTAAAAAGGCAGATATTTCCTCAGCTCTTTTTTCAGATCTCTGGTTCCTGTACGTTTCGTTTTCCCCATTATATCCTTCCTTTCTTAACTAACAAATCTGTCTGTCACCTGAAACTGTTTTATTCCAATGCGCCCGGGCGCATTTTTTCTTTATGATCCCCCGATAGCCTGGCCAAACCTTCGGGAAACCTTATTTTCTGTTTTGTTTCTTTACCGGAACCAGTTTTAAATCAAACTGAAATTCCTCCTCATCCAGTTTATATTTTTTGGAAAGCTCCGGCCCGCAGCTGGCGGAACCGATGCCGTTCTGTCTGTAATCCAGACACAATACGGTGCTTTCGCATTCTTCCAGCTCATAATTATGTCTCTTCCCGGTCAGCTCCTCCTGGGTGTAGACGGACACGTTGAAGCCGAAAGGCTTTGTGCTTACCACTCCCAGCCTCAGATCGCTGCTTTCCGCCATGACGTAGTCACAGTCCCAGTGGCTTCCGTTTTCCTGGGGACGGAGATAGTCCTCGTGGAACTGTCTCACCTCGCCTCTGTAAAGACCATGGCTGGCGCCCCTGCATTTGTCCACATAGCTCTCCTGGGGGCCCAGGCCGTAGTAGGAGGCCTGGTCAAAGTCCTTCGGCAGAAAAAGCCTCAGCCCGAACCTGGGCAGCTCCGGAAATTCCGTGTCCCGCTTTACATCCATACTTACCGTTATATCTCCCCCTTTGCCCACGATCCAGTGAATCTCTATATCCAGAATCCTCTGGACGGACGCCGCCGACAGCGACAGATGACTCCGGATATGAACTCCGCTATCTTCCATATAATAGCTTGTCTCATAAGCCCTGGCGATAGTCCTGTCGTAGAAGGCTCTCTGCCACTCCGCTCTGATCTTCCTGTCATTGTCCGTAGGGGCCCTCCAGATATTGATCTCCACAGGCCTCTCAAGAAGCTCCCTCCCCACATTCCAGGAGGCCATAAGGCCTGTGCGCTTGTCATATGTACAGGAAAATCCGCTGCCGTTTATAAGCAGGTATTTGCCGGTCTCCTCCACCTTTAAAGACTCACGGCGATCCCCGTCCTTCGTTCCCTGTCCCTCCATCAGCTCCGCTGCCGTCTGGTTTCTTCCGTCCTCATTGATAAGCCTGATCTCGTCAAACCCCAGCATATACCCTTCCACCAGGACTTCCGTCTCCTCCTTGAGACAATACCACAGTTTCAGACAGCATTTTCCCTTCCTGGGAACGGAAACCGAAATCACAGCGGTTCCCTCTCCATGGGGCTCTATGGACGGAAGCTCGGGAAGCCTTCCCATGGCGCTTACCTTGCCGTCACAGAGCACCTCATAGATCACATAGACGTAATCTTTCAGATTCACAAAGTCCATGTAATTTTTCAGCCGAAGCTCCCCGGTCTCCTGGTCATACCCCGTCACCCTGGCAGGCCGATGGACGTTTTTATATTCCAGAAGTCCCGTGTGGACTTTCCTGTCCGGGTACACCAGACCGTCCATGCAGAAGTTGCCGTCGTGGAGCAGCTCTCCGTGATCCCCTCCGTAGAAGTATATGGCCTTTCCGTTGTCCGCCTGCCCCTTGTACACGGCATGGTCGCACCACTCCCAGACGAACCCTCCGCACATGTTGTCGTGACGGTTGATAATCTGAAAATAATCCTCAAAATCTCCGGGGCCGTTGCCCATGGAATGGCAGTATTCGCACATCAGGTACGGTTTATCCGGATTGCCGTTCAGAAATTCCTCAATCTCCTCAAAAGAGGGATACATCCTGCTGTGAAGGTCAAGATTGGAGAAATCATACTTTCTCTTTTTGCTTCTGTAAAAGGCGCTCTCGAAATGGGTCAGACGGCCGGGATCAAAAGCCTTGGTCCACTTTAAGGCCTCCTCAAAGGTACACCCGTAAGCGCACTCATTCCCCATGGACCAGACTACCACACAGGGCCTGTTCTTGTCCCTGTGAACGCACAGCTGTACCCGGTCCAGAGTCGCCTCTGTGTAGTCCGGATTGTCGGCGATCCTCTCGTTCCACCGTGCGGCCGCATTCTCCCACTCCGGGTTTTTCAGAAACTGGCACTGGGTGCCGTGGCTCTCATTGTCAGCCTCGTCTATCACCATAAATCCCCAGGCATCGCACAGCTGGTAGAAGTATGGAGCATTGGGATAATGGCTGGTCCGCACGGCGTTGAAATTGTGCTCCTTCATCAGGAGCAGATCCTGCTTCATCTGGGCCCTGCTGACGGCAAACCCGGTCACCGGGTTTGAATCGTGGCGGTTTACCCCCCGGAACTTTATGGCCTTTCCGTTGAGATACACCACATTGTTCCTGACGGCAATCTCCCGAATCCCCACTTTCTCCCGGATAATCTCCCCTCCTGCCTCCATAATCAGGGTGTAAAGGTAAGGCTCTTCCGGATTCCACAGACGGGGATTTTCGATGTGGAGGCGGATTCGCTGCCGGTAGGCTCCTTTGCCGGCTGTTTTCGCCGCTTCCACAACTGCCGCTGCACCCTCTGTCCCTGCCGCTTTCGTTTCTGTCCCCGCCGTTTCCCTTGTCCCTTTTTCCGTCTTTTTTCCTGTCTCCTGCTCTCTTCCTTCCTCTGATCCCCCCATATCCTCCACTGTCACAGCCGTCCTCAGCTTCTTCCCTGCCGGGTCATACAGCGTCACCTTCACAGGGACGGTTTCATCGAAGAACCGGACTCGGATATCTGCCGCGGCCTGTTTCTCTCCAATGGCCGTGGTGATAAAGTAATCGAAAATCCCCTGTTCCCCCCGCTTCAGAAGATACACATCCCTGAAAATCCCGCTCATGCGGAACTTGTCCTGATCCTCCAGATAGCTTCCGTCACACCATTTCAGCACCAGCACCGCCAGCTTATTGTCGCCCTCACGCACATACTCCGTCACGTCAAACTCGCTGGTGCAGTGGGAAACCTGGCTGTAGCCCACGAACTGCCCGTTGAGCCACATATAGAAACAGGAGTCCACGCCCTCAAAATTCAGGTATGCCTTCGGCGCCCTGGCGTCCCTCTTATATTTAAACCGGCACACATAGGCGCCGCAGGGATTGTCCTGGGGAACATAGGGAGGATCCAGGGGAAACGGGTATCGTATGTTGGTGTACTGATGGCTGTCATACCCGTAGTTCTGCCACACATCCGGCACCGGCACCCTGTCAAAATCCTTTGTACCCCAATCCTCCTCCCAGAACCGCTCCTCCAGATCGTAGATACTCTCATAATAACGAAATTCCCACATTCCGTTTAAAAACTGAATGCGCTCTGTGCCGTCCTCCCCCGCAGGGATGTAGTAAGCCCTGGGCGGCACCGTGTTTACATGCACTTTTTTCAAATCCTCATAGTAATTTTCTACAATCACACTGATCTCCCCCTCACATTGTTTGATACTCTGATTATATTGAATTGGGAAAATTTCGTCCATGAACTGTATTGGACAAACCATGCACAAAATGATACAATATTAATAGTAAACTTTACCGCAACGGAGGATTTTCCATGTATATGAATTCCGGATACCTGCACAACTCCCTGGTGGATTTCAAGGACAAGACCAGACCTCTGGTCGTAGGCAGCTGCGGAACCTACCGCCTGTACACCAGACCCAGGCTCCCCACCTACCGCCCCAGAGGCCGCATTGATTTTCAGATCCTGTACATCGCCGCCGGGAAGGCCCACTTTTTTCTGGACGACCAGGATGTGGTGGTCACGGCCGGCCATATGGTTCTGTACCAGCCCAAGGAGATGCAGCGATATGTCTACTATGGAGTTGACCAGACAGAAGTGTTCTGGGTTCATTTCACCGGAAGCGATGTGAAGAATATTTTGAAAAGTTACAACATCCCCCTGACCGGCCACGTGTTTTACACCGGCCAGTTCCCCGAATACCAGAACCTGTTCCAGAAGATGATTCAGGAACTTCAGATGTGCAGACCTCATTACGAGGAGCTGCTGTCTTTGCATCTGCGCCACCTTTTCATCCTTATCAGCCGGCAGCTCACCGGCGGCCATAAGGCCCCGGAGTACGTACAGAACGAGATGGAGGCGGCTATACGCCATTTCAGCGAGAATTACAATACGGACATTATCATCGACGAGTACGCGGCCAGCATGCACAGGAGCACCGCCTGGTTCATCCGCAGTTTCAAACAGTATACCGGCATGACCCCCATGCAGTACATCATCTCCGTGCGCATTGAAAATGCCCAGCGTCTGCTGGGCACCCTGGATTACAATGTGACGGAGGTGGCTTCCATCGTGGGGTACGACAATCCCCTGTATTTCAGCCGGCTGTTCAAAAAACAGACGGGGATGGCCCCTACGGATTATCGGAAGAATCTGTAAATCTGAGGAGAAAGTAGTCAAGACCACCGGCTTAGCCGGTGGCTTGCCTGAACCCTATAAGGGTTCTTTTCCGGCTCTGGGTCTAAAGACTCGTCGAGTAGTTCGCCAATCGCAACGTCATTTACTTACTAAGCCCTGAAGGGCTTATCTTATTTGACGCTTACGTTGTATCGGCATGTTTGCGCTTTTAAATTTTTGCATTTCATCCAATAAAAAAACTCCATTCAACAATTTTAGGGGTGCCAAATAAAGGTACGCAGTGTACAATATTTACGTACCGCCTTTTTGGCGTGTGCTTTATAGGATGTTGGCAACTTTCTCAGGGTAGCAACGTCCTATTTCTTTTAGCTCATTGTGAAGATTATTAACCATTTCTTCAAGTAGTACTGTTTGGGTCTTTCCTGTAATCCCTGAACATTCTTGAAATTTTTTTGCTGTTCTTTCTGTTGCCCTTAATGAAATACGCTTGTTTTTTGGTTCTTCTCCAACAATGGGTCTTCCCGTTTTAGGTGACAACTTCTCACCTCCTTTTTGGCTACCCATAAGTCAACCACTTTTTTCAAAAAAATTAGGCAATGGTTCTATTTTCCTCATTTTTTAAAAAAGATATGTTGTAATATCCTTAAAATATGGTATCATAGGAGTATAATGAGGCATATTATTATCATACAAACAGGGAGGTGCTTACATGGAAAGGGTTGTTGATGTCGCCCAATATATCTATGATGAATATAAGCGGCAATCTGGAGAAATCATCGATGAAATGAAGCTGCACAAACTACTTTATTTTGTCCAACGTGAATCAATTGCTCTTACAAATGAACCCATGTTTCCAGAACATTTTGAAGGTTGGAAATATGGCCCAGTATGCAAAGAGGTACGTGCCAGTTTTGACGTAGATGGCATGAATGTGTCAAACATAAGAAAAATATCACTTGAAAGCGCCTATATTGCCAAGAATATCATTTTGCAATATGGAGCATTAGCGTCATGGAAACTAAGTGAAATATCTCACAATGAATTATCTTGGAAAAATTCTCGAAAAGGTTTACAGCCAGGTCAAAACGGGAATGCTGTAATCTCGATCGAAGATATCCGAAAAGATGCGGAAAATGTTAGACCCTATGACTCCGTATGGGATATGTATTACGATGAATTTGAGGATGCGGAGGTTGTTTAAATGATAGGAAAAGCATACGTTTCAGTATTTCAGTATTATGACAACAAGACGCATAAAATGGCGTTTAAAAAACGCCCGGTTCTTATCGTTGGAAAATCCGACTCCGCAGATTATGTTATACTCCCAATTTCTCGCATTACAAATAAACAGCATTTAGATTCATATTATGACGTAGAAATCAAAAAACAAGAATTTCCATTGATGAATTTAAATGCTGATTCTTACATAAGGACACATAAACAATCTGTTATCCATGACGGGGAATTAACACAATATATTGTTGACTTTAAGTCTGAATATAATGATACTTACAAAAATGTTATCGAAAGAATGAAGGAATTTCAAGACAGCATTATCAAAAATGCGTAATAACTAGTGCTGCGTTGCATTAATAAGTTTCCTCTTTCCTGAATGACTGCCGCGTCCCGGACAGCCTCCGCATTACACGGATGAGCAGATCATCAAAATCCTTGAAATTGCCTGCCGCAATCCAGAAGAGTTGGGATAGGGTGTAAGTCTTAATCAATTAGCATTATACAAGTTGGCACTTTAATATATTATACGCACAAGGCAGGGAACCATCAACGCCCTGCCTTTGCTTTATTCTTTTAAATTAATTCCGTTAATGCAAACCGTTAGGGAGGGTATCTGTAAGATACAGATGCCCTTTTTTTATCTCAAATATTTGTGTGCTACCTGTGCGTTACTTGTGTGCTACGTGGCAAAATTAAGGGCTTCCGCTGACAATCCTCATCAACGGAAACCCTTATAAATACGCTGTTTCTTAGAACTTTCCAGCTTTCGCCGCTTCCTCAACCGCAACAGCCACCGACACAGTCATACCAACCATCGGGTTGTTTCCTGCGCCGATCAGTCCCATCATCTCAACATGAGCCGGAACGGAGGAGGAACCTGCAAACTGAGCGTCGGAGTGCATACGTCCCATGGTATCCGTCATACCGTAGGAAGCCGGTCCTGCCGCCATGTTGTCCGGATGCAGAGTACGTCCTGTACCGCCGCCGGAGGCAACGGAGAAGTATTTCTTGCCCTTCTCAACGCACTCTTTCTTGTAGGTGCCTGCAACGGGATGCTGGAATCTGGTAGGATTAGTGGAGTTGCCGGTGATGGACACGTCAACGCCTTCCTTCCACATGATGGCAACGCCCTCCGTTACGTCGTTGGCGCCGTAGCAGTTAACCTTGGCGCGGGGACCGTCAGAGTATGCCTTTCTGAATACTTCTTTAACCTCGCCGGTGTAGTAATCCATCTCGGTCTC
Source organism: Hungatella sp. (assembly GCA_022795805.1). Classification (GTDB taxonomy): domain Bacteria; phylum Bacillota; class Clostridia; order Lachnospirales; family Lachnospiraceae; genus UBA3402. Next base: position 11,997 of record JAAWHK010000015.1, read on the forward strand.
AACGAAGGTGAAGCCGTTGATCCTTGCGATGACCTGAGCAGCGTCCTTGCCCAGACCGTTTAAGATAACCCGCAGCGGTTTCTGACGAACGCGGTTCGCCTTCTCTGCAATACCGATAGCGCCCTCTGCTGCCGCGAAGGACTCATGACCTGCCAGGAATGCGAAGCAGTCGGTCTCTTCCTCCAGAAGCATCTTGCCCAGGTTGCCGTGGCCAAGGCCTACCTTACGCTGATCGGCAACCGAACCGGGGATACAGAAAGACTGGAGTCCCTCGCCGATAGCTGCCGCCGCGTCGGCCGCCTTGCGGCAGTTCTTCTTAATCGCGATAGCCGCGCCTACGGTGTAAGCCCACTTCGCGTTCTCAAAACAGATGGGCTGAATGCCCTCAACCATCTTATAAACATCCAAGCCGGCATCCTTGGTGATCTTCTCTGCTTCCTCGATGGAGGCGATGCCGTAGCTTGCCAATACTTCATTAATCTGTTTAATACGTCTCTCGTATGATTCAAATAATGCCATGATATGTATTTCCCTCCTGATTTACCTTATTCCTGACGTGGATCGATGATCTTAACTGCGTCTGCCACACGGCCGTACTGGCCTTTTGCCTTCTCCCAAGCGGTGTTGGGATCGTCACCCTTCTTGATGAAGTCAGTCATCTTACCGAGGCTTACAAACTGATAGCCGATAATCTGGTCTTCCGCATCCAGTGCGATGCCTGTTACATATCCTTCTGCCATCTCAAGATAACGAGGACCTTTCTTCAGAGTTCCATACATGGTACCCACCTGAGAACGCAGCCCCTTGCCCAGGTCCTCCAGTCCGGCGCCGATGGGCAGTCCGTCTTCGGAGAACGCGCTCTGGGTTCTGCCGTATGCGATCTGTAAGAACAGCTCTCTCATAGCGGTATTGATCGCATCACATACAAGGTCCGTATTCAGTGCCTCCAGCACGGTCAAGCCCGGAAGAATCTCGGATGCCATAGCTGCGGAGTGGGTCATACCGGAACATCCGATGGTCTCCACCAGGGCTTCCTGGATGATGCCTTCCTTAACGTTCAGCGTCAGCTTGCAGGCGCCCTGCTGAGGAGCACACCAGCCGATGCCGTGGGTCAGGCCGGAAATATCGGAAACCTGTTTGGATTTTACCCATTTCGCCTCCTCCGGAATCGGAGCTGCGCCATGGTGAACGCCCTGTGCAACCGTGCACATCTTCTCTACTTCATGTGAATAAATCATTGTAAAACTCCTTTCAATAAGTAATAATTGTGAAGTACTTTGCTCGTTAAAATTATCACATCATACTTGCTAATATTTTCTCACAAAATGCGGAATTAGTCCAGTATTTTTTCAGGAAATTTCCCCCGAAATTATAAAAAACATGGACTGTTTACGGATTCCGGTCTCTCCCCTGCCCTTTACCGTTCTCTCTCCGCTTCTGCATCAGCTTCTCAAAGTCCTCCTCATTGTAGCCGATCTCCTGGAGTCTCTGCCTGCGCCGCTCACGGCGCTGCTGCCGCGCGATCCGTTCCCTCCGTCTCTTTCGCGCCACCAGGATCATCCCGCATCCCAAAACCGCTGCCAGAACAAGGACCGCCGCCAGAATAAGAATCTGATTTTCGGTTAAGGGAATACCTGAAAGAGGCCCTGGCGGATTCCCGGTTCCCTCCGTCTCCTCCGGCGCCGGCGCATTCTCCGCCTCCCGGCTTTCCGTCTCCGCGCCGTCCAGAGACTCCTTGGCGGCCCGGGATGCTTCCTCTGCCGCCCGGCTGGCCTCCTCTGCCGCCAGCTGAGCCTCCAGCTCTGTGTCGTATATATACCCGCTTCCTACTTTCCGGTCATTGTACGTGTACACCAGCCTGGCCACCGCCGCCGCCGGGTGCCCCTGGGGCATATCCGTCTCCACGGTCCGCACGGCATCGGAAAACTGAGCGGCCAGCGGAACCGTGATCACCGCCTCCTCCAGCCGAAGCCGGGACGCGGGATACGTGTTTCCTCCCAGCTCCACCGGATCCTGTTCCTGCAGAAAAGTTTCCGCTCCGTTTACAGGCTCGTTTTTAAAGGATGCAAACCCGAAATTCATAATATTTTTGGCATCCATATAGTACTGATACTTATCGCTTCCCTTGAGGATTACGGAGATAACCCTTCTGCCGTCCCTCTCCGCGTAGGTTACCAACGTGTTGCCCGCTTTTGACGTGTATCCCGTCTTGCCCGCCACGGCTCCCTTGCAGTAGTATTCGCTGCCGCTGCTCTCCTCCATCACGATCCGATGCTCCATACTGATATTGGCTCCGTTTGGATTGTTGATGGTAGGCGCCACGGAGTACTTCTTCGTGGAGCTGATCCTGAACACATCCTCGTTTTCAAATGCGGCCGCAGCAATCACTGCCATATCATAGGCGCTGACGTACTGGCTGTCGTCGTTGAGTCCCGACGGGTTGGCGAAATGGGTCTCGTCCGGAGAGCACCCCAGCTCATAGGCCTTTTTATTCATCATCTCCACAAAAGCCTCCCGGCTTCCCGCCACATGCTCCGCCAGGGCGTTGGCCGATTGGTTGCTGGAGAGAAGGAGCATCATATGGAGACAGTCCTCCACGGATATCTGATCCCCCACGGTCAGGGACAGCTTGTTTCCCGCCCCCGGCTCCAGATTGTGCACCGCGTCGTCGGAGAAGGTCACGATCTCATCCATCCCGCAGTTCTCCACCACCACCAATGCCGTCAGCAGTTTCAGGATGCTGGCCGGCGGGTAAGACACATGGATCTGCTGACCGAAAAGGACAGCCCCGGAATCCGCGTCCACCACGATCCCCGCCCCGGCCACAATCCCCACATCGGCGGGCCACTGGGGCGGATCCGCGTAAACGGTCATCGTCCCTGTGTTGAGAATCAGGGCAAAGGCCGTACAAAAACCCAATATCCTTTTTCTAAGACTGCTGCTCATCCCGCATCACCCCCAGTTCTTTCAAAATTCCTGCCACGATCCCCGAAGCCAGCACGAACGTAAGCATATCCGCCGCCGGCTGAGACGCCTGCAGTCCCAGCAGCCCGAAGAACCTGGGAAAAACGAAAAGCGCGGGAATCAAAAACAATCCCTGACGTCCCATGGCCACCAGGGAGGCCCGAAACCCGTACCCGATAGACTGGGTCAGCATATTAACCATAATGACCCATGCCTGGAAGGGCATGGTCAGAAGCTGCAGCCGCAGCGCCAGGGTGCCGATTCGGATAACTTCCGCGTCCTCCCTCCTGAACACCGTAATAATCGGCCTGCTGAACACAAAGGCAGCGATGCCGAAGGTTGTCAGCATAACCACGGCCACCTTCACGCAGAACCAGAACGCATCCAGCACCCTGTCATACCTCTTTGCCCCGAAATTAAACCCGCACACCGGCTGGAATCCCTGTCCAAAACCGATGAGGCTGGAATTGACAAACATCATGAACCTAGACACGATGGACATAGCCGCGATAGCCGCATCCCCATAAGGCCCCGCCGCAACGTTCAGCACCACGGAGGCCACGCTGGCGAGGCCCTGACGGCAGAAAGAAGGAAGTCCCGCATGGAGAATCTCCCCGTACATCCTCAGAGTAGGCGTGAATCTGCTAATACGGATGCTGATGCACCCCTTCTGCATGTTGCACTGGTAGAGAAGAATGGCGAAACTCACTATCTGACTCGCCATAGTGGCGATAGCCGCTCCGGAGATCCCCATGCCGAACCCGAAGATCAGCAGCGGGTCCAGAAACATGTTCAGAATCCCTCCGACGGTGATCCCCACCATGGCGAACACCGCGTTGCCCTGGGCCCGCAGGATATTGTTCATCACAAAGGAGGTGATCATAAAGGGCGCCGCAATGAGAATATACCTGGCATAGTCCCGGGCAAATGGGGCGATGGTATCCGTGGCTCCGAGAAAATACACCAGCGGCCCGGAAAAAACGGTCCCCAGCACGGCTATGGCAATACCGATGATACCTCCCGTAAAAAATGCCGTCGCTGCCGACCGGGAGGCAGTCTCCTCATTGCGGTTGCCCAGGGAGCGTGAGATATAATTGCCGCTGCCCATCCCCAGGGTAAATCCTATGGCCTGAATCATAGCCATGGCGGAAAACATGACCCCCACGGCGCCGGACGCGCTGGTTCCGATCTGGCTCACAAAAAAGGTATCCGCCATATTGTAGATGGATGTGACCAGCATGCTTATGATCGTGGGAACCGCCAGGCGGGGAATCAGCTCCTGCACCGGAGTCTCTGTCATCTGTCTGTATTTTTCCTCTTTTGTCATAGATTTTGCCATGGTTCCTCCTCCCCGTCTGTCCCCTGTCCGTTAATCTGACAGTCTGTCAGTTAAAAATTCTTCGAACGCTCAGAATATTCCTGTAGGTCGCGTTGCCCACCTTGATCCCCGTAGTCGGAGAACTGGCGTGAACAATCTGCCCGTTCCCGATATAGATGCCCACATGTCCAGCATAGCACACGATGTCCCCCGGCTGGGCGCTGGCATAATCCACCGCCGTCCCCGCAGACCGCTGCTGGGAAGAACTTCTGGGCAGGCTCACCCCGAAGTTTTTGTACACGCTCTGGACAAATCCGGAACAGTCCGCGCCGTTGGTCAGGCTGGTTCCCCCGTATACATAGGGGTTGCCGATAAACTGCATGGCGTAGTTCACCACCGACTGACCCTTTCCCGATCCTCCGCCGGACGGCGCAGCAGCCGATGTCTGCCCCGGACCTGATGACTTGGACGTCTCCGTCTTAGGTCCCTCCGCCGCTGTCGTGGCAGCGGCTGCCGTGGTCTGGACGGCAGGCGGCGTCTGAACCGTATGGGTATCCCCCGAACCGTCCGGGGCCGCCGGGTTCTCAGGAACCGAAACCGCCCCGTCCCCTGCGCTCGGTATCGCGGCACTGCTGGCTGCCGCCGCCAGACTGGCCGCCTCCGCCGCCTGCCTGCTGGCTTCCTCCGCCTGGCGCTGGGCTTCCGCCCTCCTCCTGGCCTCCTCAGCCTGAGCTTGGCGAATCTGCTCGTTCTTTTTGGCTATGGCCGCCGTGTAAGTAGCCGCCTCCGCCCTGGCTGCTGCCAGCTGTTCGTCAAAGTTATCGATTTCCTGCCGCTTCCTGGCGATAGTGGTCTCCAGCTCCGCCTTCTGCCCCTCGTACTCCAGCTGCATGCCTTCCATCTCCGCCTTCTCGTTCTCCAGCTGAGACTTGTACTGTTTTACCTGAAGCTTGGTTTCCTGGAACTCCTCCAGCTTCTGTCTGTCATAGGTATAGAGCGCCTCTATGTACTCGCTTTTATTCAGAAGCTCCGTCATGCTCTTTACCTGCAGAAGGATATCCAGATATTCCGTCTCCCCCCGCTCGTACATGTACTTGATCCGCTTCTTCATGGCCTCATACTGGGACTCTTCCCTGGTTTTGGCCGCGTCGTACTCCCCCTGGGCCTCATGGATCTGCTCGTTCTTGTATTCGATATCCTTCTCCAGAAGCGTGATCTCCGCGATCAGCTCCGACAACTCGCTGCTGAGGGTCGTCACCTCCGACTGTGTGCTGTTGATCTTCTGCTGAACCTCACTGGCCTTCTTGTTGGCGTCATTTAACTTCTTTTCCGCCTCCTTCTTCTCCTTCGCCGCCTGGCTTGCGGAAGTGGCAAATGTGGTGAGAGGCTGCTGCCACAGCAGTGCGCCTGCCAGCAGAACCACTCCCATCCGCCGAAATCTTCTTATATAACTATAACACTTTCTCTTTCCGTTTTTCATCTGTCCGTTATTCTCCTTCGCATTCTCCTGTCCTTCACCTGTTCCTCCTCACATACCTTCGGAACGTGTAACAAATGTCAAAACAGGTGGCTTCCTCCGTCTCCGCTTCCAAAACCCAGTCCGGGTCCTTGTCCAGATTCGGAAAATAAGCGTCCGCCTCATAACCATAATCTATAAACGTCACATGGGCCACATCGCAATAAGGCAGAAAAGCCCTGTAGATCTCCTCTCCGCCTGCCACAAATACATCTTCCGATCTCTGCTCCCCCACCGCTTTCAGGGCTTCCTCTACACCGGAAACACATCTGGCGCCCTTCACCCGGTAATCCGGGTTTCTGGACAGCACTACGGTGGTTCTCCCATAGAGCGGTTGTCCTCCGGGCAGGCTCTCCAGCGTTTTTCTGCCCATGATTACGGTCTTTTTCAGGGTCTCCTCCCGAAACAGCCTCTGATCCTCAGGGATGGTCACCAGAAGCCTTCCGTCCTTCCCGATTCCCCAGTTTTTATCAACTGCCACAATCATATTCATATTTCAGTATACTTCACTTTCCCGTTTTTTTAAAGTCCTTTTATTTTAATGTTTCTTACAATCATAAAGGGTTTTTCCTCTTTTTGCAACCCCAAATGTACAGGCCCACAGCAAAACAGCCTGCCCTTTTTTCGCTAAAATACCGCTTAAAAGGGCAGACTGTTCTCACTGTTCCTGTGTCGTATCTCTCAGGGCCTCCTGCTTTATCTCCCGTTTTCTCTTGGTCATCAGACCGCCGATCCTTCCGCTTTCCTTGGCCGTCAGGCTGCGCCATCCGTTCTCCATGACCTTTCCGTCCAGCCCCAGCTCCGTGGCTATCTCAAACTTCAAAAGCTCCTCCGGTGTCTTAAGGCTGGCCGGATCAAAGGGCTTATCATTCTTTTTCTTTGACATAATAACAGGTACACTCCTTTCTTCAATTCCCTAAGAGTATACCCGTTTCCCCACCGTCTATTCGATTGCCGGCCCCGCGGATGGTTTTTGTTTCAATGGGCGCGATTTCCGGGTTTATCTTAATTTATAGAAAAAGGGGCTTAGTAAAATCGGGAAGCTCCTATGCTGTGAAACAATTTCATTTTGTGGGCGACCACCCGCTCCACCTGCGCCATCCCAAAGGGAAGAACTTTCGCCGGATAAAAGTCGTCTGTCTCATTCAGGTGCTTTCGTATTCCTTCATAGTACGCCACCTTAAAATCGCTGGAAATATTTACCTTGCGAATCCCCATTCTGCACCCCTCTTCGATCTCCTCATCCGGGTTGTCAGAACCGCCGTGGAGAACCAGAGGTACATCTGTCAGACTCCGTATATCCTGCAGAATATCCAGCCTGAGATGGGGCTTAAATCCCTTTGGGTACTGGCCGTGGGCTGTGCCGATGGCAACCGCCAGAGCATCCACCCCAGTCCTCTCTATAAAGTCCAAAACCGTATCCGGGTCCGTGTAGACAATGCCTTCCACGCCTCCCTCCTCAGCCCCTGCGTTAATCCCGATGGTTCCGATCTCCCCCTCCACAGACACACCTGCCCCGCGGCCTAGCTCCACTGCCTTTCTGGTCAAAGCCACATTCTCCTCATAAGGCAGCAGTGACCCGTCAATCATCACGCTGGTGAACCCCGCCTGAACGGCCCGCACACAATCCTCAAGGCTGTGTCCGTGATCCAGATGAAGCGCAAAGGGAAGCCTGCTTTTCTCCAGCCTGCTGACCACGTAAGCATAAAACTCCCGGCCTGCAAAAGCAAATTCATTGGTAGCGGCCGCGATGATAGCAGGCGATTCGTTCTTCTCCGCTGTCTCCACGACAGCGCGGAACATACTGCTCTCCGTGACATTAAAGGCGCCCACCGTAAAATCATGTTCCTCGGCCACAGCCAATATTTCCTTCAAACTCATCAACATATTCCATTCGCCCCTATCTATAGATTCATGATGTCAATATCCTCCAATGAAGAGGAAATTTTTCCAAAAGACGACTCATCGATTCCCATATCCGGCTCCACCCCTTCTCCTCCCTCCGGCAGCGGCTTTTTAAGCGCCGCCAGAAGAGCTCCCATGATCAATGCCCCTATAGCCATGCACATGACATAGGCCAGCGGTTTGTTCATTGTGGGAATAATAAACCATCCTCCATGGGGAACGTAGGCCTGGATTCCCATCACCATACTGATTCCCCCGGCGATGCCGCATCCCACCACGCTGGAGAGAACCACCCTCCACAGATCGTTCATCGCCAACGGAATCACACATTCGGTGATCATGCAGATCCCCATGGGGAGACAGGCTTTCACAGCTTCCCGCTCTGCCATGGTAAACTTCTTCTTTCCAAACAGGTATGCCGCTATGATTCCCATAGGCGGAATCATACATCCCAGAAGTTTCACAGCTTCCGGCTCACAGATACCGTCCACCATGAAGCCGTTAGCCACCAGACTGGCTGTTTTGTTTATAGGTCCTCCAAAATCCGTTCCTGTAAATCCTCCCAGAATCACCCCGAACAAAAATTTACTTCCCCCCTGCATGTTGGTCAGGAAGGTCGTCAGTATATCCATAAAACCGGCAATGGGAACGCCGATAACGTATCTCATAACAATCGTGCATACAAACGTGGCCGTCAGCGGAATGAGCAGAATGGGAACAAGGCCTTTCAAGGCCGCCGGTACATTTCTCAATACTTTTTTCAGCCAGTTGACAAAATATCCGACAAAAAATCCGCCTGCGATGCCGCCCAAAAATCCGGCCTTAATATCGCCTGCAATATATCCCACGATCAGCGCCGGGGCGATTCCCGGTTTATCCGCTATGGAGTAGGCGATAGCTGCGCAAATAACCGGAACCACAATCCCCAGTCCCCGGCTCCCCACGTTGTAGACAAAATTCAAAAATGCGCCCTCCGCCTCCTTGATATTAGGGCCTCCCAGAATCACGCCGATAGCCATACACAGTCCCGAACCCACCACCAGAGGAATCATAAACGAAACGCCTGTCATCACATGCTTTTTGATCGTTGTAATATTATTCATGGTAAACCCCCTTCTCAAATCTTTCCTGCGCTTTTCAGCTTCCGCTCCACCACTTCCACAAGGCCTGAAGCATTCTGCATAACCGTCTCTGTAGGTACTTTTACCAGAGGCTTCCCTTTAAACCGCTCCTCCCCTGAAATTTTTACATCCACAGCCAGAATCACCACATCTGCCTCCCTTATGTCCTTTGCTGTCAATTCGTTCTCCGTGCCGATGCTTCCCTGGGTTTCCACTTTGCACTCATGTCCTCTTCCCCTGGCAGCTTCCATCAGTTTTTCTCTGGTAATGTAGGTGTGGGCAATCCCGGTGGGACATGCGGTAATACCGACAATCTTCATGGTCCTCTCCTTTCTCTTCGCGCTGCTGTCAGCCAAAACGAGTTACTGTCCACAGGCAATGTCCTCTCGTTAAGGCTACAGCCGATTTGTCTTTTAAAAATTGGTATATTTGGTAACTTTCAATCTCATTATATCATATATTTGGTATTTTTCAACCATTAATTTTGGTATATTTAGATTTATTAACAATAATTTATTACATATTTCCTAATATTTACCATTTTATATTTGCCCATATCTCAATTTTGCTATATTTCCACTGTAACAGTTGAACTTTCCTGTTATCTATGATATCTTTAATATATGAAACCCATTGAAAATACGGAGATCCCCATGAAAAATAACAGACTTCAGGATATTGAAAACTACATTGTCAACAAACAGTCCGTCACTTTAAAAGAATTGAGCAGCCATTTTGGCATCTGTATGAACACAGTGCGCAAATATGTGGATGAACTGGCGAAAAAACCGTACATCGTCAAGATGTACGGCGGCGTGCGGCTGGACAATTCCGCCTGCATATTTTACTCTGACCACGACCGGACAGTGGCCAGCCCCGATGGAAAAGACAGGATCGCCCGTCTGGCCGCATCTTACATTGAAGAGAACGACATCGTTTTTATCGATTCAGGCACCACCACCAAGCAGATCCCCCATTACATCCCCGATTCCCTTCACTGCACGGTCATCACTCACTCCTGCCATATTATAGAAGCGTGTGTCCCCAGATCCAACATCACGCTCATCACTCTGCCGGGAGTCTTCTATTCCCGCACCTACTCTTTCGTGGATATCAGTTCCACAGAATATTTAAAAAACCTTAATTTCAGGAAAGCCTTCATGTCCAGCACCGGTTTTTCCCTGGAAAACGGCGCCACCAACTCGGCGCCTCTGGAATGTTTTATAAAAAGCACTGCCTCCGAATATGCACAGCAGGTGTTTCTTCTGGCAGACCACAAAAAGATCGGCGTATCCTCCCTTCTGACCCATATTCCCACGGAGCGGATCCACTATCTTCTCACCGACGAGGAAGTGCCTAACGCGTACCGTCAGGCCTTCCTCAAAAACGGGAATCAGGTCGTCGTGGCGGATACCGCCCTCTGAAAAGACTCCTGACAGAACAAAAAGGCCCGGCCAGCACTCATTGCCGCTGACCGGGCCAATACTTTTAATATAGAAACTCTTTACGCAGCCTCCGCGCTTCCCTCGCCCTCAACTTTGGGCTTGGACGCTTTCTTCCAGGCATGCATAGCCAAAGACATGGCAATAACCCCGTAAGACACGAACACCCGGAAGTACTCGCCGATCACCGGATCGCCGAACAGCTCCTTGCCTGCCAGCGGTGACACGATAAACAGGGTGTGGAACAGCACGATTCCCAGAAGGGCCTGCTTGTTGGTGGCGTTCTGCACCGAAGCGCCGCCTACCAGAAGGGCCGCGATGGCAAACTGTCCTACCTGGGTGTGAGCGCCGTAGGTGGACAGAGTTCCCACATTCTGCAGAAAGATCAGCTGCCCCCAGCTGGCCAGCACCGTGGAGAAAATCATGGCAATCACACGGGTTTTGTCCACATTGATGCCCGCCGCATTGGCCACGGTACGGCTCTGTCCCACCGTCCTCATGTTCTGCCCCAGCCGGGTCCTCATAAGGATGTTGTTGAAACCGCACAGGGCGCCGATGCACAGATAGGTCATAACCGGAAGCTTTACGGCGATCAGTACGTTAAACAGCGTGGGGATATACGTCAGCCCGTACACCACGGCCGCCAGAACCACATAAGCTACCGCTTTCTGCATATTAAAGGGTTCCTCTATGGTGTCCTCATCCGCTCTCCTGGCCTGCACCTTCCACCGGATAAACAGGAAGGCCTGCCACAGAACCGTGAGCAGACACCCGATCTCCACCGCTGACAGAAGAAGCAGACGGTCCGCGGACAAAAACTGCTCCACCGGCTTTATGAATGTCAGCCCATAAATCACTGCCGCAGCCACAGCCTTCATAACCACCGATTTCCAGTTTATCTCCTGCTTTTTCACCAGCTTAAAAGCTGTGGAACACACCAGCACGATCAGAACCAGATAAAATCCCACCTCGACAATGGTCAGCATGGGAACCGTATCCAGCGCGTACTTTACCGTATCCTTAAGGTCGATGGTGTTCTTCACGCCAATGCCCGTGGGAATCATCAGGTTCGTATTGTGCAGTTTAATAACGCCGCCGAAAATAAACAGGAAAAGCAGCTGATAAAGGCCCTCCGCAAAATACCCCAGCACCAGGCCGCCGATCATCTCATTGCCCTTCATATAATTAAAGAGCCTGCCTACCAGGAATCCGAAGAAGACCGCGATTGGCGTGGACAAGGCCACCGTGGCCGCAAACCCGCCGACCCCTGTCAGCCCCCAGTACGTGGTCAGAAATATGGCCACCTGAGCCGCCATGGCGCCGATTACAATACCAAAATTCAGGCCCATACCGGCAATAACCGGAATGATCAGGGATAATACGATAAAAGAGTTTCTGGCAATTCGTGTAAAAAGTTCCGGAATCACAAAGGTAAGCGGCTGCTTGGAAGCGATGGTTGCTCCTACACACAGCACCAGAAACATGAGCACAACTTTATTATGAAACACAAAATCCCGCACATTGATCTTTGACTTCCTATTCACGTCCGCTCCCCCCTTTCACCTGGCTCAAAGCGTAGATAATAATGCCGTTAGAGATAACCAGACGGGCAACCTCCGAAAGGTTGGACTCCGGTATAAACTGATTGGCCACCGGAAGTCCCAGCGCCATAATCCCCTGGAACAGGAACGTCCCGATAAGCACATGGGCGATCCTGGCCTTTCTTGGGCTGGCTCCTCCGATCAGAACTGCCGCCACGGAGGTGAAACCCATCATCATGGGGCCGTTGTACAGCTGGATAAATCCGAATCCCTGGGCGTACACCAGGATTCCCACCGCTGCCAGAACCGTGGACAGCACCGTACCGATAATGCGCATCTTGTTCACATTGATCCCTGCCGCCGTGGCGAACATGGGATTGGCTCCCGCCGCACTCATGGCCATACCTGTCTTTGACCGCATAAACAGCCACACCAGAAAGCACATGAGGAAGAAGAACAGGAGAAGCCCGGTGGGTACCGTAATCCCCGCTACGGTAAATGCCAGGGTTTTATTCATAACATTGCTGAAGGAGGCTGCCAGGGAGATGGTGTTTCGAAGTCCTTTTCCCGCGTTGGGCCAGATAAGTTCACCGTCCGTAAAGGGAAGCAGCATCCACATCATGTTCATAAAAGCGATGATGGAGAATCCCACATAGGTGGTAACCGTCATCTCCGACCCCTTAACCCGGTTTAGGAGAAGACCATAGAGATAACCAATACCCGTAGCCAGGATAACACCGATGGCTATGGCTATGAGAACCGCCACCCACATGGCAAACAGGGGATGGACGGCAACCAGTGACGGCATCTCCGCCACCCTGAACTGGATCACGATAATGCCTCCCAGCAGTCCTCCCACAATCCCCATGGAGATACCGAAGTTCAGGCCGATTCCGCACTGCACCGCCGGCACCATGGCCAGAGCCAGTATGCCGTACATGCCCCACCGCCTTATACAGTCGCTTAACAGCTGCATCAGGTTCATATGGAACATACCTGCCGCCGCAATTAGAAACAGGAAAAACGAAACAATAATAACCCGGGGAAGACCAAATTTCTCCACCAGCGGTTTCAATGGATTACGCATCTTTTCTTTCTCCTTTCCAGGCTCCGGACATGGCCAGGCCGAAGTCCGCATCCGAATCATCCGGTTTCAGGATACACGCCAGCTTTCCGTCGGACACGATCCCGATCCGGTCAGCCACGGACCGAAGCTCCATCAGCTCCGAAGACACGATAATCACCGTCATACCCTGCTCCCTGTTAAGCTTTGCCAGATACTCCAGCACCAGCTTCTTGGCGCCGATGTCAATACCCCGGGTAGGCTCCGATACAAACAGAATATCCGGCTCCAGAGTCAGAGCCCGGGCCAGACACACCTTCTGCTGATTGCCGCCTGAAAGCGCTCCCGCCGGCTGTCTGATCCCTGTGCATCTGATATCCAGGGTCTTCACCATGTCCTCCGCATGGCTCTTGCCTGCCGCCCCGTCGTAGAGCCGCATCCAGCCGATCTTCTTTAAAAACTTTCCGTTGGTCTGCATGGCGGAAAAGATAATATTCTCCTCAATACTCTCGTCTAGAAGAAGTCCCACGCCCCTTCTGTCCTCGGACACGAAAGCCACCTTGTGGTCAAGGGCATCCCCCAGCTTCGCCAGATTAAGCTCCCTACCGTTTATCTTCACCTGGCCCTCAGCCTTATAAAGCCCCATGATCCCGTTGGGGATTCCCAGCTTGCCCTGTCCTGCCAGGCCGCCGATTCCGAATATCTCGCCCTTTTTGATGTCAAGGTCAATGCCCTTCACCCGCTCACCGGGCATGTTCACCCTGTAGTTTCTAAGGCTCACCGCGATCTGGCTGTCGTCGATGGTTCTGGTGTCCTTACTGGAATTGTCCACCAGCTTCTCCATCTTCCGGCCAATCATCAGCTCTGCGATCTCCACCACGTTAGTGTCCTTGATCTCCTTTCTGGCCACAAACTCCCCGTCCCTTAGAATGGTCATGGAGTCCGCCACTGCCATCACCTCATCCAGACGATGGGTGATAAAGATAATCGCGATGCCCTGGGAGGAGATGACCCGCATGGCCTCTAAAAGCCTCTCCGCCTCCGACTCCGTAAGAACCGCCGTGGGCTCGTCGAACACCAGAATCTGGATCCCGGTCTTGTCAAGCTCCCTGGCAATCTCGATAAACTGCATATACCCTACGGGAAGCCCTGCCACCTTCACATACTCCTCGATCTGCAGCCCGATGGTCTTCAAGGCCTTTCTGGCATCCCTGCGCATGGCCTTCAGATCCAGAGACTCCATGGACGGCCCGAACAGACGGCTTACCAGGTTAGGCATCGTCTTCTCACGCCCCACCTTGATGTTCTCTGTCACGGTGAATCCGGGAATCAGCATAAACTCCTGGTGCACCATCCCGATTCCCAGCTCCATGGCCTTTAAGGGGGTGTCAATATTAACGGGACTGCCGTTAACCTCGATGCTTCCCTCATAGCCCCCTGTAGTATGAATCACAGGCATTCCAAAGAGAATGTTCATCAGTGTAGACTTTCCGGCTCCGTTCTCACCCATGAGAGCGTGAATCTCGCCCGGGCGGATATGGAGGTTTACCCCCTTGAGAACCCGGTTGCCATAGTACTCCTTGGCGATGTTGTCCATTTTCAGGACATAGGTTTCTTTTGCTTTCTCCAAGTTACCAACCTCTTTCCACATTCATATTTTGCCCTCAGCCGCGAAGCTGACGGCTTTCATGCGCACAGCGCACACTGTCGGTACATACATGCCCCTTTACAGGGCGGACGAACCAAAGTCCGCCGAATTTCTCTCAAAAGCTGATGAGACTTTCGAAAGAATCCTGATTGCTGAACAAACACGTCTTTCCTGAAAACAGGAGAGTTCTGCCAACCGATGCCCTAAAGACCCCCGTTGGCAGAACTCCAGATTCATCTAAATTTAATGTTTTTTTCTGATTACTCAAATGTAACGAAATCAGACATTACCAGGAAATGATTATCCTTGGCGTTGCCGTTGTCGTCTACGTAGTAGTCAACCGTCATCTTGGCATCCGGTGTGAACTCTTCCGCGCATGTCTGGATGGTGTCTCTCAGTACCTGCTCGTCGAGAGTACCGCTTGTCTGACCTTCCAGAACCTTCTTGGCATACTCAACACCGGCGCTGATAAACAGCATGTTGCAGGGAACGCCCCATGTGGAAACGCGGCCGCCCATTTCGTACTCCGTAACCTTTGCCTGAAGCTGTTCCATCATATAGTTCACATCCGCCTCATGACCTGCCATGTCGATGTTCAGGGCAGCCGGGAAAGCGTGGAACGGGGACGGGCAGCACTGCAGGCTGTAGATAGCGCCGTTCTCGAATACGGAACGGATAAGGGGCTCCTGCATACCGCAGTTGGTGGTGAAGAACACGGTATCTTTTCCGTACTTCTCAATCTGACGCGGAACGTCTTCCAGAATGAACTGCTGAGCGCCTGTGATACCGGAATCGCCTGTGGGGTCCGGAGCCGTAACGTCAACCAGCTCGATGTTGTTCTCTGCACAGTACTTCTTGAAATTCTCGTGACGGGCAACGATGAGCGCATAGCTCATGTGGCGCGGGAAAGAGTAATGGATCATGGTCTTCGCGCCCTGCTTGGCCGCCTGAGGCGGAAGCACAATACCGCATCCCGGCTCATCTACCTGGAGAACGATGTCAGCCTTGGGATTGATAACGCCCGGATCCTCGCCCGGTGTACCTACGATGAAGATCATGTCCGGACGTGTCTCACGAACCTTGTCAATGGCCGCTGCCGTTCCGGGAATCGCCTGGCACCAGATAATTGCCTTCAAATCCGGATCAGACGCCATAGCCACGGCGTTGGAAATAACCGTCTCGGTCTCTGTGGTAAAGTTATCCGGATATGTAGAAGTAACGATCATGTCGCCGTACTTCTCCTTCATCTTGCCGGCCTGAGTGATCTCTTCATCGCCCTGGGACGCCGTACCGGTGATGATACCGATCTTAAAGTTTCCCGCGGGAGCTTCCGTCTCCGCCGGTGCCTCCGTCTGAGCATCCCCTGCCGCCGCAGTGGTCGTCTCGGCTGCCGCTGTCCCAGTGGTGCTCTCAGCCGCCGCGGTGGTCTCAGCCGGCGCCGCTGAACGGCATCCTGCCAGTGAAAGTGTCATAGCTGCTGCCAGTGTCAGGCTAAGTAATCTTTTTTTCATTACTTGTTCCTCCTTTTCTTGTTGGCTCCGCCTTGCATCGGAGCCCTTTATTTAACAATTTAGTCAAATAAAGTGTTTCGATTATAACACAAGAAAGTCCTTTTGTCCAGCAACATTTGTATGTCAACCGCGGATTTTAGCAAAAAAATTTTTTTCAGTGCCGAAAATTCCGTTTTTTACGGCTTTTTTCTTTCATTTCCGCATAATCCTGCGGAACATTTCGGTCTCACAGAACCCCTTTTCCCTTAAAACAGAAAACAGCCCCGCCATATTTCGCGGAACTGTCCTTTGGGCATGTTCAGTTTGAAATTCAGTATGAAATCACCAGAACCATTTTAAACCGCTCTTTTCCATACACCCCATGGGGGATATCTTTGGGCATAATCAAGGTTTCGCCCTCCGTGAGCACAAACTCCCGCCCGTCCACGGTAAACTGCCCCGTGCCCTCCACAACCGTCACCATGGCGTCTCCCCCTGCCGCGTGGGTAGAGATCTCCTCCCCTTTGTCAAACGAAAACACCGTCATGCTTACCTTATCATTCTGCACCAGCGTCCTGCTGACCACCTGACCGTCCTGATACTCCACCAGATCTTTCAATCTCAGCTTTGCCTGCTTCTCAATGTTCTTATACATATCGTTTTCCCGCTTTCTATTCCTTCACAATCGGTCCCACCTGCGCCATCAGGTTGTCGATATCCTCAAACATGGCGCTCTTGGTGGTTCCCAGGCTGCTGGCCCGGCTGATATGCTTCACAACCTCCTGGTACTGTCCCCGTATCTTGTCAAAAAAACCGCACAGGCTCTCAAGAGCTGACCTGGACTGCCCGATAACACCGGATATCTGCGCCTGCACCGATGTGGCGCCCTCCGCCGCCTGGGTGATCTTGTCGAACATCTCATAGGTCTCCTGCACTTTGTCCAGGCTGTTGCTCAGAGCCTGTCTGGAGGTATCGATGCTCTCGCTCAGCTTGTCGGTTCCCTGCTCCACATCCTTGATGCCTGAATCCACCTCGGCCGCCAGATCCTTGATCTCGTCCGCCAGTTTCTTCACCTCAACGGCCACCACCGCAAAGCCCTTGCCCTTCTCCCCGGCCCTGGCCGCCTCGATGGATGCGTTGATAGCCAGGATATTGGTCTGATCCGCGATGGACACGATCCGACTCATCCTCTGCTTAATCTGCTCCACAGACTCCTGAAGCGCCTCAAAGGTGCTTCCCATCTCTCCGAAATGGGTCTCCACTTCCAGGGAACTGTTCTTAAGGACCTCCACCTCGTTCTGCGCCTGACCTACGGACTCTGCAATATCGTTCCGGACGGTGACAAACTGCTCCGAAGCCTCATTGACACTGAGAAAGTTCTGGCCCATATCCTCCAGCCTTTCCTGAAAATGAGCCGCATCTCCCAGAACGTCGTTAAAAGAACTGCCCACCAGACTCAGCTCCTGAAGAGACGCCACTTCCTTGTTCACCAGATCCGTGTGGTACTGCTTCAGACTGTCCATCACATACAGAACCGGATACAGATCTTTTACTCCGTCCTGCTTCTTTCCCTCTCTCTGTTTTTTATTCCTGTGAAACAGCATGTCTCTTTTTCCCCCTCTTTATGCAAATACAACACATGTCATGGACTGGTTGACAAACTGATTGTTATAGTGCTCTCCATATCCTACAAGCCCCGCATGGCTTCCCAGTGTGCCCATTTCGCCCAGGTATTCCTGCATATAGCCGTTTTCACTGAACAGTTTGTATCTAAACAGGCAGTTAACGGAAAACACCGCCGAACGTCTGGGGAAATCGCGGCAGATCTTTCCGATGGTATCCTTCACAATCGCCTTGTAGTCCCCAAGCTCCAGAAGCATCAGCACATCCGAATCATTGACCTGTCTGAAGCATGCCAGCGCGTTGCCGCTTACTTCCTTGATGGAGATGATACAGGTATCCTTCCCGTTGATCTTCCCAAAGGGATTCCTGAATGTCTGTGTCTGTATCTGCTGCTCCGACACATGAAGGATATCCTGGTAGACCTGCCGGGCCGGCCTCCCGTTGAGAGACCCCATAATGTATTTTGCCTTATCCGTATCGGAGGCAATAAAGCGATAATCCTCCATCCTCCGATAAATGTTCTCCTTGTATGCCTTGATCCTGCCGCCCTGATTCTTTATGATGCCGTAGGCCACCGAATCCTCGTAAATCCTGCCGTTGGCGGACACCTTTCCCCCGTCGCCGGTACCTCCTACCAGCGAAATCTCCCTGTGCCTTAAAGCCGTATGTACGGTGGTCAGCACACAGGCATCATTGCCGGAGCAGAAATCAATGCATATGGTATCCTCCCGTGAGGCATTGACCTTTCTCAAATCCTCCTCCAGGCGTCTGATATACTTTATGGGCATAACGCTCACCTGCTCAAGCACATTGGCCGCGGCACTGACTCCGTCAAGAAAAGCCGCCACACCCACGCCGTTCTCCACAACCCTCGTATCGTAACTCATTCCGATGCATCCGATACTGGGCACCTGAGGGTAAAGCTCCTCCAGCTCCCTCACATGTTGCTCAAACTGACTGCTGTTGGACATCAGCATAATAAACTGGGGATTTGCCAATCCCCGCACCGCCTCCCGCAGATCCCCCCGCTGGCTCATACCAAAAAACTGTCTCACTGTTGCTTCCTCTCTTCCCCATTCAATAATGGTAATCTCTGTATCTGACTGAAAGAGGCTCCGGAACCAAACGTTCCGGAGCCTCTTCTACACCATTTCCTGTGACATCCGTACTATCTGTCTGTATTTTTTAAATTTAATAGCTGTCAAATCAATACTTGTCGTTTCCGGAATAGGACATATCCTCATAGCCGGAATACTCCTTGGCCGGCTGATAACTGCCTGAGGACACAACCGCAGCACTGGAGCTCCCGCCCTTTAAGCGGAATTTGCTCACCTGCTCCCTCATCAGCTGAGCCTGGCTGGACAGTTCTTCACTGGCCGCCGCACTCTCCTGGGCTGTGGCGGAGTTAGTCTGGATAACACTGGAAATCTGATCGATTCCAAGGGTAATCTGGGAGATGGCCGCCGACTGGGTTGTACTGGCCTCGGAAATCTTATCCACAAGCCTGGTAACCTCCTTGGCGCCCTCAACAGCCTGAATAAGGGTTTTAGCCGTCTCGCTGGCAATGGCTGTACCGTTCTGTACGGCCTTGATGGAGTTCTCGATAAGCGCTGCCGTATTCTTGGAGGCCTCGGAACTCTTGCTGGCAAGATTTCGCACTTCGTCAGCCACAACCGCAAAGCCCTTTCCTGCACTTCCGGCCCGCGCTGCCTCCACGGCCGCATTAAGTGCCAGAATATTGGTCTGGAACGCGATGTCCTCGATGGTCTTGATAATCTTTCCGATCTCGCTGGAGCTGTCGTTAATATCGCTCATAGCCTGGATCATATCCTGCATCTTGGCGTTGCTGAGATTCATATCGTCGCCCACGGCATTGACCTTCTTGTTGGCATCATTGGCGTTCTCTGCATTCTCCTTGATTCGATCGGAGATGTCGGAGATGGTAGCTGCCAGCTCCTCAATGGAACTTGCCTGCTCCGTGGCACCCTGTGACAAAGCCTGCGCACCGCTGGAAACCTGCTCCGCGCTGGTGGAAACCTGCTCGCTGCTTTCGCTGATCCGCTTCATGGCATCGTTCATCTGTGCCGCAATCGCCCTGAAGGATGTAAGTACCTGACGGAAACTTCCTATGTACTCCTGCTCGCAGATAGAATCCACGGTCAGATCTCCTGCCGCCATCTTGGCCAGGAACTGATTCTCGTCGCCCACAATAGCCTGAAGTTTTCTTATAACCTCCCTGAACTGGTCTGCCAGAACACCCAGCTCATCCTTGGAGTGATAGGATACAGACACATCCAAATTGCCCTGTGCCATCTGGATGGCAACCTGCTCCAGCTCCGCCACAGGAAGGCGGATACCCTTGATAATAATGATAGAGAAGATAACTCCGATCACTACAACAATACCCATAACAGCCAGCTGAATCGCTATGGCTCTGGTGTAAGTGGAATTGCTCTCATTGTAAGCCTCTTCGCTTCCTCTGGTGTTAAAATCGGACAGATTATTTAAAGCAGATGTAACCGCATTGTAAGCGGCAGCAACCTCATCGCCCTCCAGAAGCTCCCTGGCATCCTCCAGCTGTCCGTTCTTCACCAGATTCATAACCTGGCTGTCCATCTCCTTATACTTGGTCCACGCGGACTGCAGCGTCTCATAAAGTCCCCGCCCCTCCGTGGTGCTGACATACTCCCCATAGGAGGCAACATAGGAGTCCATCTTGCTGATCCCATCCGTAACTGCGGATGTATTGGCCTGAGCCTTCTCTACTGTCTGCGCGGTTACGGCTCTCTCCTCGCTGAGCATGGTGTCTGCGAGAGCGGTATTCATCTGGTTGGATAAGGTACAGCTGGGCATCCACTTCACCGCAATGAGGTTGCCCTCGCTGTTGATGTTGCCCATTAACATAATCGAGATTGCGCACAGCACAATCATGCCGGCCAGCGCTATACCTACCATGATGTACAGCTTAATGCCGATTTTTAAATTCTTAATAGTTTCTGACATGACTTTCTCCCTTCGTTACCTTTCATTGCATCTTAATGCCTTTGCGGCCTTTGGCTCTTTTGTATATTTGTACTTAAATATTCCTCAGACGGAATTTTCCTATTAATGACTTGAGGACCTGAGCCTGACCTGCCAGCTCCTGACTGGCTGCCGCACTCTCCTCCGACGTAGCGGAATTGGACTGGATTACCGTAGAGATCTGGTAAATACTGTCCTTGATGTGGTTGATAGCCGTTTCCTGCTCCTTGGAAGCAGCGGAGATCACCTTGATCTGGCTGGTTACTACTCCCGCGCCATCCACCACGGAGTGGAGTGACTCCTGGGTTACATCTGTCAGCTTTGAACCGGTCTCCACCATGTGGAGGGTTTTCTCAATCAGCTCGGTTGTATCCTTAACCGCATCCGCACTCTTGGCCGCCAGATTGCGCACCTCGTCGGCCACAACCGCAAAGCCCTTTCCTGCGCTTCCTGCCCTGGCCGCCTCCACAGCCGCGTTCAGAGCCAGAATATTGGTCTGGAATGCGATGTCGTCAATCGTCTTAATAATATGCTGAATCTCGCCGGAGCATGCGCTGATCTGCTGCATAGCTTCCGCCATCTCCTGCATCTGCCCGTTGCACACGGCTATCTTCTCGCCTACGTTGTCCGCTTCTTCTGTGGTGATGGCTGCGCTCTCGGCGTTGCCGTTGATCTGCTCCGTAACCTTCTCAATCATGTGCAGAAGGTTATCCACCTCCGATGCCTGCTCCGTGGATCCCTGTGCCAGACTCTGAGCACCTGTGGCCACCTGATTGGCCCCTGAATCCACCTGGCTGGCAGAGGCATGAATCTGCTGCATAATGTTGCTCTGCTCCCGGCTGATGGTATCAATGGCCTTCTGAATCTGCACAAAATCACCGATGTAATCAATGGAGCTGGTGCTGGCCAGGTTGCCCGATGCCATATCCTGCAATATACTGGCTATATCGGATATATAAAGCTTCAGATTCTGCACGGACTTATTGAGGCTGTCTGCCAGCACACCGATCTCGTCCTTGCTCTTGATGTCAATCTGGAAGTCCAGCTTACCTTCGGAAAGGCTTCTGCTGGATTCCGTGATAACTTCGATAGGCTTCACGATCTTGCTGATCACATACATAACCAGAAGAATGCTGACAACAAGAATCACCACAATGGTGAAAACGGACATATATTCCGTCTTCGTAACCCAGCTTCCCAGGCCTGCCTGGTTCTCAGCGACTTGTTCCTCCGTAATGGCGGCAACCTGATCCAGAATAGCCACCAGCTTATTGACGTTGACCTTGGTATCGTTAAGATACATCTCATGAGCCTGTTCCGGGTCTGTGGCGTTTGTGGTCAGGATTTTCTCCGCCGACTCGTGAATCGCCTGATGAATCGGTTTCATCTCCTCCACCAGCCTGAGAATATTGGCATCCTCCACCAAAGCCATATCCGTTCCGTACATCCACTTGCCCAAAACACATCCCTTATAATCTGTACTGCCTGTAAACTCCGTTCCCAAAGACACCGCCGAACACAAATTCTCAACCCAGCTGTAGTGGGCTTTCTCAGCCGTCAAAACCAGGGAATGAATGGCTGTGGACCTTTCCGTAGACTCACTGTACTTTCTCACCTTCGCCATACCGCTGATAGTCAGGACACCGCTGACGATCACCACAAGAAATATAAGAGCAATCCTTATCAGCACCTGTTGTTTAATACTCTGCTTCATTATATTTTCTCCTTATATCAATTTCATAATGCTATTACAAGCAAAGGAACACCGGCGTACGGAGGCATTCTCAGCCTCCCTACACCGACGCCGCTGTTAAAATGTGAAACTCTCCTGCCGTATATTTAGTATTTGTCGTCTCCATAGCTCATCTGCTGAGTCGAATAAGACGGAGCTGACGGCATATCATATCCTGCACTGCTGCCGGAATCGTACTGTACCGCGGCCGGAGCCGGTCCTCCCAGATCCTTATCCAGCTTAAACTTTCTCACCAGCTCCTTCATAATCTGAGCCTGACTGGACAGCTCCTCGCTGGCCGCCGCGCTCTGCTCCGAAGTGGCGGAGTTGGTCTGAACAACACTGGAGATCTGATCGATTCCCAGGGTTATCTGGGTGATGGCCTCAGCCTGTTCTTTGGACGCCCTGGCAATGGAATCCATCATATCCGTAGCTTCCTGGATGCCCGACATAACTTTCTCCAGGGAACTGGCCGTCTCATCCGCGATCTTCTTGCCGTTCTCAACCGCCGTCAGAGAATTCTCGATGAGCACCGCCGTGTTCTTGGAAGCCTCAGACGACTTGCTGGCCAGGTTGCGCACCTCATCCGCCACAACCGCAAAGCCCTTGCCTGCCGCACCTGCCCTGGCAGCTTCAACGGCCGCGTTCAGAGCCAGGATGTTGGTCTGGAATGCAATATCCTCGATGGTCTTTATGATCTTTCCGATCTCGCTGGAGGAAGCGTTAATGTCAGCCATGGCCGCCAGCATATCATGCATCTTCCGGTTGCCCTCGCCGGCCACCTCACTGACCATAACGGACTTTCTGCTGGCCTCCTGGGCACCCTCGGCGTTTTCGTTGATCCGGGTGGAGATATCGTTGATGGATGCAGCAAGCTCCTCAACGGAGGATGCCTGTTCCGTAGCGCCCTGCGAAAGCGCCTGGGCTCCGGAGGATACCTGATCCGAACCGGAAGCCACCTGCTCTGCCGACTGATTCAGCGTGGTCATGGTGCTGTTAAGGCTGCTCTTGATTCCGATCATAGCCTGAAGTATCTTCTGGTAATCACCGATGTACATACTCCGGTCTTTGGATCTGGCCGCAAAGTCACCTCCGGCCATGGCCGTCAGGATTCTCTCAATATCTCTGATGATCGTCCCCACCCCGGTGGTCATCTCATGCATGTACTCTGCCATCTCGCCGAACTCGTCCCTGGCCTGATAGTCCACCTTCACGGAAAGGTTCCCCTTGACAACCTCCTTCATGGCCTCCTCGATCCTCTTGAGAGGAGTCAGGATGTTGCCTGTAAGATTCAGGGCGATAAAGCAGGTAAACAGGAAGGCAATGGCAGCTATAACCACCGCCGCCGCCAGAAGTGCGTTATCCAGCAGCATGGCCTCGTCGTACTGGGCTCTGCTTTCTGCCTCCATCTTGTCAAAGGCACTCTCCAAAGTACCCACAAATCCTTCAACCTGGGGATTATACTCCGTGAGAATAACCTCCTGGGCCTCTGCATTCCCCTCCGGCGTCCCTCTGGTGGCACACTCGATGATATACATTCTCGTATCCTTATTGCCCACCAGTCCGGTCTCGAACTCTTTCAGAAGGGATACATCCCCGCTGTAACTCGCGTAGATGTCCTGAAGCATACTCTTCACATCTTCCATGTTCTGGTTCACAACCTGCACCCGCCGGTTGGTCTCCGCAGGGTCGGTCTCCACCACCGCCAGCATCAGCTCCTTCAAGCCCTCCTGAAGTTTCAGCTGCATCTCATAGACAGTGGTAACCGCCTTATAATCCTCCTCGTAGAAACTTTCGTAACTCTTCTTGGATTTGGCTATTCCTGTGCTGGCGGCAATTACTGATACGAGAAACATCACCAGAATTATGCCGAATGACACCAGAAACTTTTTGCCCACTTTTAAATTCTTCATTCGTTGCTCCTCCTTGGTTGAGCCCTTTTTGATTTGAGATGAAGTGCTCCGCCGGCAGGGGCGGAACTGTCGTCATCGCATATTCTTTTATACTACATCGGCATTTTTTTTAATTTAATAATATATCTTTAAGATTTTTTTTATAATAACTTATGTATCCGCTTTTTTTGCCGATAAATAAGAATAGTGTATTGCGGTCTGCTGCATTTTGCCACAGACTGTTTGATTTTTATGCATAATTTAAAAAGATAGGTGGTGCAACAGAATGGATAATGGTATGGAAGGTATGCTGGACACATATCTTTTCGAAACAAACTCCCTTTTAGACCGGCTGGATGAGATGCTGGTGGCTGATGAGAAGATCGGTGATTTTTCTACGGATGACGTCAACGAGATCTTCCGCATCATGCACACCATCAAGGGCTCCTCTGCCATGATGGAGTTCAGTGCGCTGGCGGAAATTGCCCATCATATAGAGGACATGTTCTTCTATATCCGTGACAAGGGCATTGATACGCTTGATCCCCAGCACAAAAAGGAACTTTTCAACCTGATGTTCCGTTCGGAAGATTTCCTGAGAGGCCAGGTGGAGAAAGTGGAAAGCGGGGAGGCTCTCGATACGGATATCGATTCCTTTGCTGCCGATATTAATAATTTCCTTAAGAAGATAACCGGGGAAGCGGCTCAGGAATCCCCGGCAGGCAGCGCCCCCGGGGCAGCCCCCGCACAGCCGCAGGCGACAGCTTCTGCGCCATCGGCTGACAATCTTCCCGATGACAAGGACGCATCCTGTTTCCTTCACATTTTCCTGGAGGAAGGCATTGGAATGGAGAACCTGCGGGCCTACATGATCGTCAACGCCGTGCAGGAGTGCGGCATTGACCTCCATTATTACCCGGAACACATGGAATCCGACTCCTCCACCGCTTCTTCTATTATAGAGGAAGGTTTCTTTATGGCATTCCGTTCCGAAGAGGATGCCCAGAAGGCGGAGGGTGTTCTGCGCACGCAGAACTACATACGTTCCTATGAACTGGCTGCGGTTCCCGAGCCCGAGCCCGAAGTATCTGCGCCTGCTCCCGCCGAGCCGGCCCAGGCAGATGCGCCGAAGGCGCCTGCCGCACCCAAGCCTGCGGCTCAGAAACCGGCTGCGCCGAAACCTGCCGCACCCAACGCACCTGTTAAGCAGAGCCTTATCAGCGTAAGTCTGATGAAGCTTGACAGTCTGCAGAACATCGTGGGCGAGATCGTTATCACCGAATCCATGGTCACCTCCTCCCCGGAGCTTAACCAGCTGACCCGGGACGCCTACGATAATTTCATGAAGTCGGCCCGTCAGCTGCGCAAGCTGACCGACGATCTGCAGGATATCTCCATGTCCCTGCGTATGGTTCCCATCTCCGGTGTGTTCCAGAAGATGAGCCGTATCGTGCGGGATATGAAGCAGAAACTTAATAAGGACGTGCGTCTTACCCTTATCGGTGAGGACACGGAGGTTGATAAGACCATCGTCGACAGCATCCAGGACCCCATTATGCACATGGTCCGCAACGCCATGGATCACGGCATCGAGGACACGGTTCAGGAGCGTATCGCCGCCGGCAAGAACAGTCAGGGTGAGATTATCCTGTCCGCTACCCACACCAGCAGCGAAGTGGTCATTACCATCGCCGACGACGGCAAGGGCATGGATCCCGCCAAGCTCCTGGCCAAGGCCAGAGATAAGGGGCTTCTCGTAAAACCCGAGAGCGACTACTCCACCAAAGAGGCCCTGTCCCTCGTCATGCTGCCCGGCTTCTCCACCAACCAGACGGTTACGGAGTTCTCCGGCCGCGGCGTCGGCATGGATGTCGTAAAGAAGAACGTGGAATCCGTAGGGGGCGTGGTGTCCCTTTCAAGCGAATACGGAAAAGGAACCACCTTTACCATGAAGATTCCGCTGACCATGGCCATTGTAGACGGCATGAAGGTGACTGTGGGCAACTCCATTTTCACCATCCCCATCGCCAATATCCGCCAGTCCTTTAAGATTCTTCCCGAGGAGATTATCCGCGACGAGAACGATAACGAGATGATCGAGCGCATGGGAAGCTTCTACCCGGTGGTACGGCTCCATCAGTTCTTCAACATTGACACCGAAGTGACGGAGCTGCAGGACGGTATTCTTTTGTGGGTGGAGACCAGCGACCGCTCTTTCTGCCTGTTTGTGGATGAACTTGTGGGCGAACAGCAGGTTGTTGTGAAGCCGTTCCCGG
Source organism: Hungatella sp. (assembly GCA_022795805.1). GTDB lineage: Bacteria > Bacillota > Clostridia > Lachnospirales > Lachnospiraceae > UBA3402. The sequence continues at coordinate 38,549 of JAAWHK010000015.1, forward strand.
CATTCCTTAACTACTTTGAACTTAAAAATTCCGGTATTGCCGGCTGTACGATTTT
>JAAWHK010000105.1 GCA_022795805.1 Hungatella sp.
AGCAAAGAATTCTCCGGGAACGGTTGTTACGGATATGCCTGTATATAGAGGTGAGGAGTTCGGCCTTGAGAAGGACGCCAAGGTTCTTCTGTTTAACGACGGAGCCATCACCGGACGCTATGCAACTGCCCGCCGGATCTCCGGTGAGCCAGGAGTTAACTGTGCGGCTCTGGACAGAGTGGCCATGGACGCCGTGTACGAGTCACGCTGGAAAACCATGTACCACGCAGAGGTTTTTGTAGGCCTTGATCCCGAGTTCATGGTGAAAGCCCACCTTCTGATTCCGGAAGGCGAGGAGAATATCATGTACAACTGGATGCTGAACTTCCAGTACATGTCCGACGAGTACGTGAAGATGTACAAGAATTCCAAGCCTGTTGGCGACGGAAAGGAAGCGGACATCTTTATCTTCTCGGATCCCCAGTGGACAGGTTCCGATCGTCCGAACGTATCTCTGGACTGCCTGTCTGACCCGCAGAAGAAGACTCTGTGCTACTTTAACACAGAGACCAACTGCGCATGCATCCTGGGTATGAGATACTTCGGCGAGCACAAGAAGGGCACTCTGACCATGGCATGGGCTATTGCCAACCGCAACGGCTACGCATCCTGCCACGGCGGACAGAAAGAGTACCTTCTCTCCGACGGAAGAAAGTATGTGGCATCCGTGTACGGTCTGTCAGGCTCCGGCAAGTCCACTCTGACCCACGCAAAGCACGGCGGCAAGTATGAGATCAAGGTTCTTCACGACGATGCGTTTATCATCAACACGGATACCTGCGCATCCATTGCACTGGAGCCCACCTACTTCGACAAGACGGCGGACTATCCCACAGGATGCCCGGACAACCAGTATCTTCTCACCGCTCAGAACTGCTCCGCAACCCTGGACGAGGACGGCAAGATCCAGCTGGTAACCGAGGACATCCGCAACGGCAACGGCCGCGCTATCAAGTCCAAACTGTGGTCTCCCAACCGGGTTGACAAGATCGACGCTCCGGTTAACGCCATCTTCTGGATCATGAAGGATCCCACCATTCCGCCGGTAGTGAAGTTAAAAGGCGCTTCCCTGGCATCGGTAATGGGTGCGACCCTGGCTACCAAGCGGTCCTCCGCAGAGCGTCTGGCTCCCGGCGTGGATCCCAACAAGCTGGTTGTGGTTCCCTACGCCAACCCGTTCAGGACGTATCCTCTGGCCAATGACTATGAGAAGTTCAAAAAGCTGGTTGAGGAGAAGAACGTGGACTGCTACATCGTCAACACGGGAGACTTCATGGGCAAGAAGGTAAAACCGGCGGACACTCTGGGAATCCTGGAAGCCATCGTGGAAGGCACAGCAAACTTCCATCAGTGGGGTCCGTTTACGGATATCGAGATCCTTGACTGGGAGGGCTTTGTACCGGATATGAACGATCCTGAGTATGTAGGTCAGCTGAAGGCACGTATGAATGACCGTGTCAATGAGATCAAAGAGTTTGCAACGGCAAAAGAGGGGTACGATAAGCTTCCAGACGACGCACTGGCAGCTCTGGAGAAAGTGGTATCCGAACTGAATTAACCGATAGATGGGCAAATCAGGGGGACGCAGCAACAGCTGCGTCCTTTTGGCAGACAGAAACGGAGGAGGCAGTGAGAAGACCATACATACTGTTTGATCTGGACGGAACCCTGACGGATCCCATGGTGGGTATCACCAGGTCGGTGCAGCACGCGCTGAGGGCCTACGGGATCGAGGTGGAGGATCTTAAAGACCTCTGTCCCTTTATCGGGCCGCCGTTAAAAGACAGCTTTATGAAGTATTACGACTTTCCGGAGGAACAGGCTCAGGAGGCCATTGGCAGATACCGGGAATATTTTGCGGTTACCGGCATCTTTGAGAACCGTGTGTACGACGGCATCACAGAGATGCTTAAAAAGCTGAAAGAGGACAAAAGGACTCTTCTGGTGGCCACCTCCAAGCCGGAGGCGTTTGCGGTGCAGATCCTGGAACATTTTCATCTGGCGCGGTATTTCGACTGGGTGTGCGGAGCCAGCATGGATGAGAAGAGGGTGAAAAAGGGTGATGTGATCGCGTATGCCATGGAGACGGCCGGCATAAAAGATGCAAAGGAGGCGGTTATGGTCGGGGACAGAGAGCATGATATCCTGGGCGCCGCCCAGAACTCCATGGACTGTGTGGGCGTCCTGTTCGGATACGGAAGCAGACAGGAGCTGGAGGAGGCCGGCGCCAAAAGGATTGCGGCCACGGTGGAGGAACTGGAAGAGATCCTCCTGGGAGACCATATAATTGAATGATATTTTTAAAAGATACTGACATTTTTCTGATTAATGTGCTAAACTATAGGTATAATTAGAATTAGAAGCGTTTTGTTATATTGCGTCAAAAAGATACGACAGCAATGCAATTCATATCCTGTTAACGGCTTCATTGACTGACTGGAAGAAAGGATGAGAAAATGTTCGGCAAAGGCGAGTATATTGTTTACGGCACAACAGGGGTATGTCAGGTCAGGGATATCACGGCTATGACCGCAGACGGAAGCGGTCAGGAGAAACTGTACTACGTTCTGGAACCTGTGGGGGTGGCCGGAAGCAGAATTATGACCCCGGTGGAGGGCAATAAAAGTGTTCTGCGGCCTGTTTTGTCAAGGGAGGAGGCCTACAGGCTTATCGACGACATTCGTGAGGTGGCTCAGCTTCGGATCACGGACGATAAACAGAGGGAATCCAGGTACAAGGAGGCGCTGAAGACCTGCGACTGCAGGGAGTGGGTGGGCATCATAAAGACGCTCTATGTCCGCAAGAAGGACCGCCTGGCCCGGGGAAAGAGGCTGACGGAGGTGGATGAGAGGTACCTGAAAAAGGCTAAGGACAACCTGTATCGGGAGCTGTCCATCCCACTGGAGATCCCGGCGGCCGATGTGGAGCGGTTTATCGCACAGCGCATCGACGGCGGGCAGGAGGTTCTTGAAGATTTGAGATAATAAAGGATAGTCTAGGGGAGTGGCAATTTGAAACGAACAGGGGATAAGAATTTGTATGTCTGCATGCTGCTGTGCTTTCTGACGGCAGCAGCATCTTTTGTATACTATATGTGTCTGGACGGCGGGATAGCGGGAACAGGGATGGCGGCCCTGGCGTTCGACGGCATCACCAGCCTCAGCATCCGGCCTATCCGCATCATCTGTTTCATCGGAGGGGTGTAGCTGGTGTGTATGGGGGTTCTGGGAGAGTATATCGGAAAGATATACCTGGAGACGAAAGCCAGACCCCGCTACATCATCAGCCGGCGGACAGGCCTTGGGGAAAAGGATACATAGAAGGCAGAGGACGGATATGGAGAGAATTGTTTGGCAGGGACTTTTGTACGATTTTTACGGTGAACTTCTGACAAAGCATCAGAGGCAGGTATACGAGGATGTGGTGTTTAATGACCTGTCCCTCAGCGAGATCGCGCTGGAACAGGGCATCACCCGCCAGGGAGTCCACGATCTGGTAAAACGATGCGACCGGATCCTGGAGGGATATGAGGGGAAGCTGCACCTGGTAGAGAAATTTCAGCGGACCAAGGAGCTGGCAGGGCGGATCGAAGAGATGCTGGACCGGTACGAAACCGGGAGGGACAGGGGCCTTCTCAAGGAGGCAAAAAGGGCGGCACGGCAGATAGCGGAGCTGTAACCGGATATAGAATTTGGGGAAAAACGAAATGTTTGGGGGGTAAAGAGAAAATACTTGACAGCCATTCGTTTTTCGTGTATGATAGCACAGGTGGCGGGATGCAGGGCATGACCGGGCGCCGTTTTCGGGAGAGAAGGGCGACGGTTGCCGGATGCCGGTTAAGGCGGCGGACCGCCGGCTGCAGCAGGGCAGGAGGGATATGGGGGACTATGGCCTTTGAGAGTTTATCGGATAAATTACAGAATGTGTTCAAGAACCTGCGGGGCAAGGGACGCTTAAGCGAGGCGGATGTAAAGGCCGCCTTGAAAGAAGTGAAGATGGCTCTTCTGGAGGCGGATGTAAGCTTTAAAGTGGTGAAGCAGTTCATCGGTTCCGTTCAGGGGCGGGCCATCGGCCAGGATGTGCTTAACAGCCTGACTCCGGGCCAGATGGTGGTGAAGATCGTTCATGAGGAGCTCATAACACTTATGGGGTCCGAGACCACCGAGATTGCCCTGAAGCCTTCTAATGAGATCACGATCCTTATGATGGCGGGGCTCCAGGGCGCAGGCAAGACTACGACCACGGCCAAGATTGCGGGGAAGTTAAAGTCCAGAGGCAGAAAACCTCTTCTGGCGGCCTGCGATGTGTACCGGCCTGCGGCTATTGAGCAGCTTAAGATCAACGGCGAGAAGCAGGGAGTTCCCGTATTCTCCATGGGCGATCGCCAGGACCCGGTGAATATCGCCAGGGCAGCCGTGGAACACGCCCAGAAGAACGGTTACAATGTGGTGATTCTGGATACGGCCGGCCGGCTTCATGTGGACGAGGACATGATGGAGGAGCTGGTCCGCATCAAGGAAGCACTGAAGGTTGACCAGACGCTGCTGATCGTGGATGCCATGACCGGACAGGATGCGGTCAATGTGGCGGAGAGTTTTGAGAATAAGATAGGGATCGACGGCGTTGTCCTGACCAAGCTGGACGGCGACACCAGAGGCGGTGCGGCTCTGTCCATCAAGGCTGTCACAGGCAAGCCGATTCTCTACATCGGCATGGGGGAGAAGCTCTCCGATCTGGAACAGTTCTATCCCGACCGTATGGCTTCCAGGATCCTGGGAATGGGTGATATCCTCTCCCTGATCGAGAAAGCCGAGATGGAGGTGGATCAGGAGAAGGCGAAGGAGCTGACTCAGAAGCTTAAGAAGGCTGAGTTTGATTTCAACGATTTCCTGGACCAGATGAATCAGATCAAGAAGATGGGCGGTATGGCCAGCATCATGAGCATGATGCCGGGGATGCCCCAGATGAAGGGCGATATGGAGATCGACGATTCGGCCATGAACCGTGTGGAGGCCATCATCCTCTCCATGACCAAGGAGGAGAGAGCCAATCCTTCCATATTGAATCCTTCCAGAAAGCAGCGCATCGCGAAGGGCGCAGGCGTGGGGATCCAGGAAGTGAACCGCATCGTGAAACAGTTCGACCAGATGAAGAAGATGATGAAGCAGCTTCCCGGCATGATGGGCGGAAAGCGCAGAGGCGGTCTGGGCGGCATGCTGGGCAAGTTTAGGATGCCTTTTTAGATACGTTTAACTATGTTAGCAAAGCAGAGAAACTCTGTTTTTGTCTATAGAGGACAGCCCTCCGGCCTTAAGGCGGACGGCGGCCATACCATGATATGAGGGAGGTGAGACAGACATGGCAGTAAAGATGAGATTAAGAAGAATGGGACATAAGAAAGCTCCTTTCTATAGAGTTGTTGTTGCAGATTCCAGATCTCCG
>JAAWHK010000016.1 GCA_022795805.1 Hungatella sp.
GATTTGGTCTGTACCGATGAGACGGCCCTGCACCGCTATTTATCCTCCCTGCCCATGGAACATATTTCGGGGAACTACTCGTTTGCCCCGGAGGGGAGGTCCCTGTTCCTGATATTTGACACCCCGGAGGGCGTGCTGGCCGTTACCCTGTCAGACAGATTTTTAAAGCTGGTTCCCCTGTACGGCAAGGCAAACGTCCAATACTATTATCTGCCGGATGGCATAGACTGGGACGGGCTGAGTGAATATATGGCTGAGCGTCCCCCGCAAAATGCGTCCATGCCGCCGGAAGGGAGGATGAATGGGGCAGAGATTTCCCGCCATCCCTGTCCCATGTCAGTCTGACAGAAGAAAATCAATGGTGCCAATGAGCAGTTGGGGATTGACAGACAGCCAGCAATGGGGGGAATTCATCATAATCAGGAAAATTGTTATGCAGATATGACTGTCTGCCAGTCCCATGTTTCACCCATGGGGCTGGCAGCAGTATATAGAACAATCATTGAGAATTTATATGGTCTCTCTTTATCTTACGGCAGAATATTGCCCGCAGCCAGATAGATTTCGTACCACTCTTCACGCGTGAGGCCTATGTCCGAAGCGCGGCAGATATCTTCGAATCTGGACAGGGTCATGGTTCCCGACAATACCTGCATATTGGCGGGATGACGCAGAATCCAGGCGACAGTGATCACCGTATCCGACACTTCATACTTTTTGGCAAGTTTGCGGAGCGTTTCATTGAGGGCCGTATACTTTTCGCTGTTCAGGAATACCCCTTCAAACATGCCGTACTGAAACGGCGACCAGGCCTGTATGGTGATATCATGCAGGCGGCAGTAGTCTAAGACTCCTCCGTCCCGGTCCACCGCGCCGTCACTCATCATATTGGCTTCCAGGCCGCTGCGGATCATGGAGGCATGGGCCGGGCCAAACTGCATCTGATTGGCCATGATGGGCTGGTTTACCCATTTTTTCAGCAGTTCAATCTGAAAGGGCGTGTGGTTGGATACGCCGAAATAGCGCACCTTCCCGCTCTGCTTTAGGTGATCAAAGGCTTCTGCAACCTCCTCCGGCTCACAGAGCGCGTCGGGCCTGTGCAGCAGCAGCGCGTCCAGATAATCGGTCTTCAATCGTTTCAGAGATCCGTCCACGGATTCCAGTATATGCTTTTTGGAAAAATCATACATCCTGCCGGGCACGATCCCGCATTTGGACTGTATAAACATATCCTCCCGCTTTCGGCCGCAGAGCTCCCGGGCCCGGGCAAATATGGTTTCACATTCCCCTCCCCCGTAGATATCCGCATGGTCAAAGAAATTCACACCTTTTTCCATGGCCGTGTCCACAAGCTTTGCCGCCTGTTCCAGAGAAACACGGTTGATTCTCATACATCCCACTGCGATAGCCGACACGTTCTGTCCGCTGCTTCCCCAACTTACACGCTTCATTCGCTGTCCTCCTTAACCGGGTTGTTTGTCCCTATTCTACCACAGAACGACAGGTTAGCAAACTAATATTTTCTGTCAGAAGGAGGTTACACTACGGCGTCATCCGTTTGTAGATGTCGATGAACTCTTCTGCCATAACGCGGAAGGTTTCGGCGCTCATAAGCTGGTCTTCCGCGTGCATCAGGATCAGGCCGGAATTTCCCAGCTTTCCGTTTGCGTCCAGCGTCAGAAGATCCCCATGGATGTGATGGCCCTGGGTGTAGGCTTCGTCACCCTGTATAATCAGTGCTTCCGCCCCCTGAAAATCACCCTTTTTTGCGCACTGTACGGCATTGATAAAACACGATCTTGCAGTTCCCACATATGTAATAATTCCAAAACACGCTGTTTCAAATTCCGGGGTCATTTTGTCCTCCTCCTTTTACCATTCATCGTCCTGTGCGTCTTTTTCTGCTTTGGCTTCCTCAACCAGGCTTTGCTTATCGACTCTTCGTATAAAAGGAAGGTAGATAAGAAACGACAAGGTGAGAATCACCGTCTGTAATAGCGCTGTCCGCCAGCCTCCGATCAGGAATCCCGAAATAATCGGCGGGCAGGTCCAGGGAACCTGGATGGCGCCGTAAAGCGGGCAGAGTCCCGTATAGAGCGCCGCGTACTGCAGTACACAGGCGATCACAGGCATGGCGATAAACGGGAATGCAAGCATGGGATTCATCACAATGGGGATGCCGAACAATATGGGTTCATTAATATTGAACAGTGCCGGCACCAGTTCCAGCCTTCCCAGCGTCTTCAGCTGCTTTGATTTTGCAAGGAAGAACATATAGATAACAAGGCCGATGGTAATGCCCGCACCGGTTGTGTTGATGAACTGATCCAAAAACTGCATGGTCACAATGTGGCCGCCGTTTTTTACCGTCAGTTCGATCCCCTGATCCAGAAGCGCCTGGTTTTCAAGTCCGTTGGCCTGAAGGATGCCGGTCATAATGCCTCCGACGATGGTCGAACCGTGTACGCCGAAGAACCATAAAAAGGGCGTCAGGAAACACATCAGGACGGCTCCGCCGATGGAGTCGGTCATGCTCTGGAGAGGCGTCTGAATAACATTGTAGATTCCCTCCATAGCCGTCATATGGAATCCCATGGAAAAGATTCCGTGGACGACGGTGGCTCCGGTTACAATGACAGCTCCGGGAACCAGCGCTGAAAATGCGTTGGACACACCCTCCGGAACACCTGCCGGCATCTTGATTTTGATATTCCTCTTCAGGAACCAGCAGTAGACATAGGCAACGATCAGACCTACAATAATTGCGCCGACCATGCCTTTTCCGGCTGTCCAGCTTTTATCTATAATACCCCCCACTACAGCTCCGCCTTCTGTCACAATCGACGCCGGCGTCATCATAATGAAGACGCCAAGCGCAACGATCGCCCCGCTTAAAGGCTCCTGCCCCTCTAATTTGATGTAGTTATAGGCGATGCCCAGAACAGCTATCATCGCACTGACATTAAATGTTGCGCCGTTTGCCTGTTCCAGCACGGCTTTGATGCCTGTCTGTTCCAGTACGGTTACAACCGCCGGAATCGGGAAGTTGGTAATGATCAGGAATACGGAACCTACGATCAGAAGCGGCATCGAATAGACCATACCGTCCTTAATCGCCTGTATCCCCTTGGTATTAACAAACGCCATAATCCTGGGGATTATTTTATCATTTATTAATTGTTTCATCTCTCATTTCCTTTCTGACACTGGTTATTCCTTATTTGCCTGTTGCCAGTTTAAAAGCAAACCGCAGGACGCTCATCCCATTGCACATCCCGTAGTCGGCCATGGGGATAACATCCACAGGAACGCCTTTCGCGCCGCATATTTCCTTTGCCTTGGAAAGCTGATACCCTACCTGGGGCCCTAATAGGGCCACGTCGGCTTCTCCGATGAGCCTTTCCATGTCAAGGATGGGATAGGCTTTGATATCCACTTCTTTTCCCTTTTCGTTTGCCGCCTCCTCCATCTTTTTCACAAGCAGGCTTGTTGACATTCCGTTTGCACAAAACAGTCTGATTTTTAACATGTTTTACCTCCTTCTTCCTGACGGTTACATTGATTCGATTTCTCCGCCGCTCTCAATTACCCTCTTATACCATGCAAATGAATCCTTTTTCGTTCTCTCCAGGGTTCCGTTTCCACGGTTATCCTTATCCACATAGATAAACCCGTAGCGCTTCTCCATCTCGCCGCTGCCTGCGCTTACCAGATCAATACATCCCCAGGGCGTATAGCCCATGACCGGCACTCCGTCCAGGAACATTGCTTTTTTCATTTCCAGGATGTGCTGCCTGAGGTAATCGATCCGGTAGGTGTCATGGACGGTTCCGTTTTCCGGTTTATCATAAGCCCCTAATCCGTTTTCCACAATAAATATGGGTTTGCGATACCTTTGATGGAGCAGGTTCAGGCAGTAGCGGAGCCCCTGAGGATCAATCTGCCATCCCCAGTCATTTTTGGCCACATAGGGGTTGCGCGCCAAATAGATTCCGTCTGCCACCCGGATACTGTCTTCGGTTTCTGTGCTGCTGACGGAACTGCTCATATAGTAGCTGATACCGATATAATCCACACATCCGTCTTTTAACACTTCCCGGTCCCGGTCCGTTATATCCAGGCAGATGCCCCGTTCTTTGCGGAATGCTTCCATATAGGCCGGATATTCCCCGAAGACATGGACATCGCCATAGGAATACAGGCGGTGTTCCATGGCTGTCTGGGCGGCAAGCTGATCCTGGGGAGAACAGGTCCTGGGATAAAAAGGAACCATTGCAAGCATACAGCCAATCCGAAACTGCGGATTGATCCGGCGGCCTGCCTTTACAACCATGGCGCTTGCGGTCAATTCATAGTGTACGGCTTGCTGGAGGACCGTCTGCACATCCTCATCCGTCCGGTAAAGGATTCCTGAGTTTGTCCATCCGCTCCATGGATTTTGAACGCTGGCCTGATTATTAATTTCGTTAAACGTCATCCAGTATTTGACTTTATCCTTATACCGGTACATAACGGTTTCGGCAAATTTAACGAAAAAGTCGATCAGTTTCCGGTTCCTCCATCCCCCGTACTGTTCCACAAGGTAAAAGGGCATTTCAAAATGGCTTAATGTAATAACCGGTTCTATGTGGTATTTCAGCAGTTCATCAAACAGATCGTCATAGAACTGAAGCCCTTCCTCGTTTGGCTTGTCTTCGTCGCCATGGGGAAAGATTCGCGTCCATGCGATGGATGTCCGAAAACACCGAAACCCCATCTCGGCAAATAATCGGATGTCCTCTTTGTATCTTGTGTAGAAGTCAATGGCTTCATGGTTTGGATAATAGTGGTTTGGCAGTATGCCTTTGGTGATATCGCGGTCTTTCCCATTGGCTCCGGCAGTCATTACATCGGCGATGGAAATTCCCTTTCCGCCTTTGTCATAACCTCCCTCAAGCTGATGGGCCGCAACTGCACCGCCCCACAGAAAATCATGTGGAACTTTTCTCTTTTCCATACCTCCTAATCTCCTTTTAATTGTCTGTTCGATTCCACATGAGCGCTCATATGTTAGACTCATCATATCACATCGCTTTTGTATTTCAATTGTTTTGCCTGTTTTTGACACATAGTAAAGAAAATCTCATTTGTTACATAAAAAAAACAGACAGGAGCCCTGTCTGTTGGGTCGGTTTCTTATTGAGTTTGGAATCTCTGAATTTCGCCGGTCAGCGTTTCCAGCAGATATACCACGGGGATCTGGGAAACCAGTTCAATATGTCCATGTCCGGAAGTCCTGGAAATTTCCGGCATATAGCAGGAAAAATTCACATCAGACATCTGTGCCGCGGGACAATGGCCGGTATTTGTCACGCTGATCAGGGGGGCGCCTGCTTTCTTGTAGCGATTGATCAGGAAAAGGATATCTTCACCGCCTCCCCAGGTGGAGAGAATAAGAAGCGCTGTCCGGGAATCTTCTTTAGGAGAGACGATTCCCCATCCGTCCTCCGCGGTGAAAGCCGGTTTGCCGATGCCGGAAAATAAATATGCCCCGTAGCGGATCAGGGGTTTGCTCTCCCTGTTCCCCGAAAGGATGATCTGGCCTGCATCCGCACAAATCTTTGCGGCCTGTGCCATTTTCTCTGCAAATACGCCGTCCTTTGGGGATGTTTTCATGTACTGTATGGCCGGTTCGGCATCAAGGCTTCCGGTTCGGGTGGGACTGGCAAGTTCCTGACGAATCCGGTATTTCAGTTCGGTATAGCCGGAACATCCGGCTTTTTCACAGAACCGGAGGACGGTTGTGGTGGATACCCCCACGCTTCCCGCAATCTGCCGGATATTCATTGCCGGCACGGCTTCCAGGTGGGACACAATAAAATTGTAAACCCTGAATTCGCCGGGATTCATGTTCCTGAGCTGTTCATAGGAGAAAACAGGCATGGGATACCTCCATTTTCTGGGTGATGGTTTCCGGTGCTTGGCGGCGCAAGGCCGGCCAGATTCATGAGTATGCACGATTGTCCCTGCTGCCGGGGAGCGGGGATTACGGTGTGATCTTTAAGTACAGTTTTTTTGCCAGTGTTTCGATAATATAGAGCACAGGGACCTGGGTGGTCACGTTTCGCTCGTTGACCATCTTTGCGGTGACATGATAGGAAATGTTGCAGTCAGACATTTTGGCGAGGACGGAGTTGGCGTTGTTGGTAACGGATATGAGGGGGCAGCCTCTCTGCTGGAGATGGGATGCGATGTAGAGCGTCTGCCTGGTGGTTCCCGATTCTGACAGGACGATCAAAACCGTGTCTTCGGACGGATTCTGAAGGATGGGCAGCCACGGATCGTCGATAAACAGGCTGAAATATCCTACATTGGAAAAATACCTTGCACCGTATTTCCCCAGCATTCCGGAGGTGCCTATGCCGATGAACAGGATGCACTTTGCCCTGACAAGATAGCTGAGTGCTTTGTCGAGGCTTTCCTGAAAGTCCTGGCAGCGGATCCTGGAGATGAAACTCTGCAGCTGGGTTTCTTCATCGTCTTTAAATATCTCCTGCTGCCCTTCAAGATATTCTTTATACCTGAGCTTAAACTCACTGTACCCCTGGGCTCCGCATTTTTTGCAGAACCGCAGAACCGTGGCCGTGGAGACGTGGGCCATGGCGGCTAATTCCTTGATGGTTAGTTTACCGATCTGTTTTTTTGATTTTACAATACAGTCGTAAACCGCAAAATCAAGTTCCGTAAAACTTTCCATTACCTCTTTTGTAAACACGGTTTGTCACCCCCATTACCTGTTGCCAGGCCTGAACCTGCCCATGACGCTGAACATCCGGTTGATGTCAATGGGCTTTGCCAGATGATCGTTCATACCGGCGGCCTTGGCCATGGCCACATCCTCCTCAAACGCGTTGGCTGACAGGGCTATGATGGGCACGGTTTTTGCGTCAGGACGGTCCATGCCGCGGATCACCCGGGCCGCCTCATATCCGCTCATGACCGGCATCATCAGATCCATGAGAACACAGTCAAAGGTTCCCGGGGACGACGCCGCAAACGCGTCAACGGCCTCTTTTCCGTCGTTGGCAGTGACCACGCCGGCGCCTGCCTGTCCCAGCATAAACTCCACGATCTCACAGTTAATCTCATTGTCCTCCACCAGAAGGACCTGCATCCCCCCGAGATCGTCCTGCACATGCTGTTTTTCATCCTCTGTCTGCCCGCTCCAGGCTCCGTCGATCCGAACCGGCAGGGTGATCCGGACTGCGCTTCCGCCGCCGTCCCGGCTGTCCACCACAATGGTTCCCTTCATCTGGTCGATGAGCTTCTTTACGATAAACATGCCAAGGCCTACACCGTTGTAATGGGTTCTGGCGCCCTGATGTTCCTGGGTAAAGGGTTCAAAAATGTGTTTCTTAAAGTCTTCCCCGATCCCGATTCCGGTATCCTCGATCACGAACCGGTAGTCCGCGATTCCGTTTTTGCAGGCGGACTCCGTAACCTGAATCCTCACCGATCCGCCGGAGAGGTTGTACTTGATCCCGTTGTCTATGACATTCATCAGGATCTGCTTTATGTGTAGCGGATTTCCCAGGAGCCTGGTGTGCTGCACATCAACCTCCTCAAACGTCAGCTGTATATCCGCCTGCTGTGCCTGGGCAGACAGGATCGTGATGCAGTCCTTCAGCGTGTCGCGAAGGTCAAAAGGCTCATCCTCCGCAATAGGTCTTCCGCTTTCCAGCTTGCTGATCTCCAGAACGTCATTGACCAGGGATAAAAGGTGTTTGGCCGACACACGGATTTTCTCCCGGCAGTCGCTCTGGCGGCCTGGGTCATCCACACTTTTCTCCATAATGGACAGCATCCCCAGGATCCCGTTGATGGGGGTGCGCAGATCATGGGACATGTGGGAGAGGAATTCGCTCTTGGCTGAGTTGGCCCGTCTCACCCTCTCCAGAAGTTCCATGATGGCCTGCTCCTGCTTCTTCCGGGTCATCATGGTCTCTGTGATGTCCTGATGATACCCGTTGAGGCAGGCGCCCGGTTTCTTGAACTTTCTGTCGGGCACACCTCCGCAGCGCACATAGATCCTCCCCAGCTCAGGGTGATTCCAGGGGTAGATCACCTCGCTGCACCCGTTTTCCAGCATTTCTTTCACGGACTCCTGCACCATGGCGACATAGTCCGGCTCAATATTTTCAAACCAGCAGCGGAAGCACTCCTCCGGCCCTGTCTCCTCCGGAACTCCCAGGAGTATCCGCATGGTCCGGTCCGCGTACATCCTGGGCTGACACCCCTCCTCTAGCTCGATGGTCCAGATACCGGTTCTGGCGCCCTCCAGGATGTCCTCCAGGCTCTGCCTGGCCTCCAGCTTGTATTTCTCCTCCTGCTCCACCACGGCGTTCACATCCCGCTGGGCAAAGATCGCCTGGTTCTCCTCCCCCGTCCTGCCTGTGGCGGAGAAATGGATCTCCAGGTATTTCAGTCCGTAGGAATTGTCGTTTACCTGATAACGGACATAGAACTTCTTCTTCGTCTTAAGCTGATCCAGTACATACTCCTTTCGGGTCACGGCGTACAGCCGTTTCTGGTCCCGGGGGATCACGTACCGGGAAATATACCGCTCCATGGCCGTCTCATACCCGTCCTCAAAGTTGACGGCCCAATCCATCCGCAGCCGCTCGTTGTCCCGGTATATCTCACACTCTCCCGTGTCAAAGTTCACCTGATAGATGCCCAGATAGTCCACGCTGAGGGCGTGGAGGACATTGTGGCTCCGCTTTTCAAGCTCACGCACCAGGTTGCGCCGTCTCAGGGAGGACACGATAAAGTAGGCCGTGGTCTGCAGCATATTGGACGTGTATTCCAGCGACTTCACAGGCGGATTGTCCACGCCGAAAAAGCCCACCGGTTTTTCGTTGTCATACAGGGGGACCACCACGAGAGAGCGGATGTTCTGCCGTTTCAGGGTCTCATACATGAGCGGATCGTCCTCACGGGTCTCCTCCAGGTCCCTGATGATAATATACCTGCCTGTGCTGAAATTCCGGTACCAGATGGCGCACACCTCCTGTGGGACGTTCTGAAGGCTCTCCTTCTCCGGCTTCACACCTTCTGCCACCCACTCGTACGTGTTGTCGTTGCCACCGGACTCGTTTTTCTCGAATATGTAGGTCCGTTCCCCACTGAGCGCTTTTCCAAGGTGTTCCAACAGCACATTGAGGGACTCATCGGGAGTCTCCTCCAGAAGGGCGGCGCGGAGCCCTTCATTGATGACAGCCTCCAGATTCTGAACGCTTTCCATGTCGCTAGGGTGCTGACTTCCCACGGCCTCCTGTACGGCTGTTTCGGCCGGTGCAAAAAGCTTGTTTGAATACCCCATAAATCTGACCTCCATATAGTTGCCGGGACCAATAACGTCATTCATCCCGGATTGCTTTCCCTTATGATTGTAATAAGCTTTCTAAATATAACATAAATCGTAGAATTTTACCATGGTTTTTCAGCAGACAATGCAAAAGATATAGCAAAATGTCTGTATATCGTCCTCAAACCTAAAAAACCTTCTTGACTATATGGGATTACGTGATAAAATAGAGACAACGGAGACATAGCTCAGCTGGGAGAGCATTTGCTTGACGTGTAAAGGGTCGCAGGTTCGAGCCCTGTTGTCTCCATGACAGATTTACGTGCGAAACCGGAACCATCCGCCGATGGTTCCGGTTTCGCGTGTGATAAAAAAGAATCCTGCGCCAGTCTGATCTTCATAAGGCGCCATCTGCCACGCCCCGGTGCACCAAAACCCGTCTCCCGACGCTTCGCAGTTTTTTCTCCTCGTACAGCTCGGCGATCAGTTTCGACACGGTTACCCGGTTGGCGCCGATCATGCTGGCAATCTCCTGGTGGGTGTATCTGCGCTTTATATCGTACCAGTCCTGTTCAAAGACCTGCTCACGGTCGCACTCCCTGGCCAGGATCTGCAGAATCCTCTGTTTGCAGGACATAAAGGAGATGTCCTCGATCTCCTGCTTGAGAATCTCCTTTTTCCGGATGACTTCCCTGCAGATCTCCTGAAGAAATTCCCGGTTCCCCAACAGCTCCCCATGGACATAGGAATCTATCTTCCACAGGCAGCAGTCCTCATTGCACACGGCGTCCATGGCGATCTCCTGTGGGTGGAACAAGATCTCCTCATTAAAAAAATGTCCCTGGCCCAGAATGTACAGTATTTTTTCATTCCCGTCCGCACTGTTGCAGACGAACCGGACGGACCCCCTGGCGATATAGTAGAGGCTGCTGTCTTTCGTTCCCGCCACGTGGATGATCTGTCCCTTGGGAACCTGGATCTGGGTGGAACATCCGCGGATCAAATCTTTCAACGTTCCCTCTCTCTTCCTGTAATAATGTCCACGATTCTCTGGTTGATGGTATGGGAAAGAGGCCTGTAAATCTGCGCGATATTTTCCAGAAGCCTGTCCAGATTGTCTGCCCAGAACCCCTCTTCATCCGTCTCCTCATATTCCATGGCGAGGATGGCGGATTTTATGGCCCAGGCCACGGAAAGACCCACCTTCCAGGCACAGCTCATGCGGCTTCCCTCACAGATGATCCCGGTGACGCTGCTCAGCATGTTTTTCACCGACCGAACCATGGCTCCGCAGTCGCCGCCCAGCAGATAGACACAGCCCACCGCCGTTCCCACGCCGACGGCCAGGCCGCAGTCACAGACAGAGGAGACGGAGCCTACATAGGAATTGACGCACAGGCTCATGAGATTGGACAAGGCAACGGCCTTAAGGATCCGCTCCTCGTCCGAATGAAGACAGCTTCCCACCCCGTAACCTGCCAGATAAATGGCCAGCCCGTAGTTGGCGCTGCCGGCGGCGGTCATCACAGGCAGGGAGACGCCCCGTATCCTGGCTTCGCAGGCCCGGACGCACAGATGCTGGGTGTAGGTTACCATGTCCTGTGCCACCCCGTACCGGTCCATGGCCCTTGTGAAGGAGTCCGCCATTCCGTCCCGGCTTCCGTACTCTGCAAGCGCCAGATTGTACCTCAGGCCGTCCCTGATAAACGAAAGAGCCTCGGTATCCACATGATTTACAAAGTCCAGAAAATCCTCCAGCCCCAGATTTTTGCTCCTTATAAAGTCGAGAGCCAGCGGCTTATGGAGATTCCCCAAATTCTCCATACAGTCGGCTACCTCATCGGATATGACGTTGAGGTGATGGTCCAGCACCAGAACCCGAACCACATTCTGTTCATTTTCCAGAATAGTCTCTATATAAAGCTTGTCGCAGTCGTCCTTGATAAGGATGGACACCATCCCGTGGGCCAGGAGCCTTTTGGCCTCCAGCACGTCGTCAGGCCCATAGTCGGACAAAAGCATCAGCCGCCGATCCGTGCTGCCGCACACATAGCCCAGGGCAGCCGCAAAATCCAGGCCTTTCTCATCACAGCCGGGAATGCTCACATTGAGACCGTTCTTGAAAATGGTGGAGTCCACGGTGATCTGTATCCGTCTTAATGCCCCGCCGGCCCGCTGCCTGGCATAGGCGGCGGAGTAGGCCACGCTGACCGCCTCCGTCCCGCCTATGGAGATGATGCTTTTGCTTTTTAATTCTTCCAGGATCATCCGATGTCTGTCGTTCATATCTCTTTTACGTCCCTTTTGCTCTCCTCATACTTTTCCCGCACGGCCCGGGCCAGCTGGTCGGCGCAGGAGGTACCTCTCTTCTTGCAGGTATTCCCCTTTAAGTACTCCTCGATCTGCTCCACGGTCATTCCCTCCACCAGCCTGGAAAGAGCCTTGAGATTCCCGTCGCATCCGCGGACAAAGGATACGTCCGTCACCACGTTCCCCTCCAGGTTAAAGGAGATGGAGGTAGGACACACATTTTCAGGAACTACGGTATATCGCATATAAATCTCACCTTTCTTCTCAGAACCTTCTCTAACCTATGATTTTGATCAGCATCTGTGCCATTCCCAGCGCGATAAATGTGCCGGATATGTCCCCGAGAAGGGACATAAGGACGGAAACGGACACCAGATTCCTGTCATAGGTAGCCGCGATAATGGGGGCCGAGGCCACACCGCCCACATTGGCGATGGACGCAATTCCGCAGGTGTACAGATCCAGCCTGAAAACCCTGGCCATCAGGAGCATGAGGGCGGCGTGTATCAGAAGAATCACGAAACCGGCCAGAATGTAAACGGGAGCGTTTATCAGCGCGGCCAGATTCACATTGGATGCGGTGAGAATAAGGATCAGATACAGGGAAATATTGGAGATCTCGTCGATCCCCCGAAGCTTTCCCACGTCTGTCAGAGCAAAGCCGATGCCTATAAAGGTTGCCAGGAGTATCTTCCAGATGCTGGCATCTATGAATCCCACAACCGGCAGCACGGTTGAGAGATACTGGGAGATCGTGGATACCATCATGCTCATTCCCAGGATCAGCATCAGGTCCAGGTAGGTGGTTTTCCCCTCGCTGGCGGCGCTCTCCCCCAGTCTGCTGCATATTTTCTCAATGGGGCTTACATCCGTTTTGGTCCATGCGTTAAACCTGGAGGCAAACCCTCCGATGGCAACCAGGAACATGATCAGGATGGAGTAGTTAATGTTGCCCATGAGAAGGGTGTAGGTCATGGACTCGTCGCTCACCCCCAGGGCGCTCTTCACCGCCAGGAAATTCTGGGTCCCGCCCATCCACCCCGCCGCCATGGCGGAGAAGGCCAGGTGGGTGTCGCTCTCGAAGAATCCTCTGAAGATAAGAAAAGACAGCACAAATCCCGCCGCAATGGAACATGTGGCCGCGAAAAATGTGAGGGTAAGCCTGGGGCCAAGCTTCACGATTTCTCTTAAGTTGCATCGAAGGCACATGAGAAAGATCATCACCGGCACCAGGTTGTTTATAAACGCGTTGCGGGTACCGGACACGCTCTCGTTCATCTCCCACACACCGCAGGTAAACATGACCATGGCCCCGATGTAGATCATGATAACCGGAGGTATAAACTTGTAGAACTTAAGGGGATACTTGTTGGTTACTGCCAGCACCACTGCCGTAAAGAACAGTACAAACGATATAAAGCCAAAACCTGTCTGAATCATAGCGAACCTGCCTCTCCTTTGTTTGTCGTCTCACTCTGTGCAGAGTGGCATGTGTATGTTTTACATAGTCCGCATTATACATGATTTATCCTTCCCTGTTCAGTAGCTTTTACCACAAACCGAAAAAAATACCCATTCACTCCCCATCCGGCAAAGATATGCCGTACACGCACACGGTCCGGTTCTCCCCGTCCCCAGAACCCGCGCACCCACAGGCGCTCTCCTCCTTAAACCCGCATGTTTCGAACAGTCTTATGGATGCCTGGTTGTTCTTAAGAATCCTCGCGCGGATATGGTTCAGCCCCATTCCGAAAAACGCGTGGGAGACCAGCACCGTGACCGCATCCCGGCCGTACCCTTTCCCCCTGGCCGGCCGCGTCAGTTTGATGTAGATCTCCGCCGTCTTTTCTGTGGGATCTACATGGGACAGAAGGATTATGCCCAGCCCCGCTTCCGGGCGTTCCTTTTGGGCGATAATGCCCCGCACATCACCGGCGGAACCGCAAAACCAGTGTATCTGATGGTTGTAGCTCATGGGGCGTGGATATTTGCCGGTCACTTTCACGGTTTTAGGATCGTCGATCAGGTGCCGGAGCATCTCCTCATCCCGCTTTCCGGCCCTGCGGATAATCACCCTGTTTCCCGCAAGATTCATAAGCCCCTTCCTCCCGTCTGTAAGTTCAGGCAGATTTTATCACACCCCGGCCGGCTGGGTCAAGCGCTCACCCATCATTTTTCCTGTTTTATCATTGATTTGGATAATTGAAAAATTTCAAAAATATGGTAAACTTGCTTTACGGAAAATAAAATAGTTTCGTGTCCCCAAAGGAGAGCCATCCCCGGCCGGAACACAAAAGGAGCGTCATATGGCTATCATTTTCAACAAACAGACAAAAACGTTTACACTTCAAACAAACAACACATCCTACCAGATGAAGATCGGCAATCTGGACTATTTGCTGCACCTCTACTACGGCCCGTCCATACGGGACGAAGACATGAGCTATCAGATCATGCAGTATGATCGGGGATTTTCGGGCAATCCCTACGAGTCTCGCAATGCGCGGACCTTCTCCCTGGACGCCCAGCCCCAGGAATTCTCCACCCAGCAGCAGGGGGATTTCAGAACGTCCTCCATAGAAGTGGTCAACAGTGACGGAAGCTACTCCTTCCACGGCAAGGCCGCGGACTATAAGATCTCCAGAGGCAAATACCGGCTGAACACCCTTCCCACAGTGTTCGCCCGCAAAGGCGATGCTGCCGACACCCTGGAAGTAACCCTTCTTGACCGTATAAGCCATGTGAAGGTGATTCTTCTGTATGGCGTATTTGAGGAGGCGGATATCATCACCAGGGCCGTGAAAGTGGTCAACAGCGGAGACAGGCCCATCCATATAAAGAAGATTATGTCCGTGTGTCTGGACTTTTTAAACGGGGCCGACTTTGACCTGTTAAGCCTTCCCGGGCGTTACGGCCAGGAGCGGCAGGTTGAGCGCCAGCCCATGACCCACCACATTCACACCATCGGCAGTGTCCGCGGCTCCTCCAGCCACCAGCAGAACCCCTTCGTGATCCTCTGTGACCGGGATGCCACCGAGGATTACGGCCGGTGCTACGGATTCTCCCTGATGTACAGCGGCAATTTTCTGGCTGAGGCAGAACTGGACCAGTACGATCAGCTGCGCCTTGTGATGGGAATCAATCCCAGGCAGTTTCTCTATGAGCTGAAACCCGGGGAAAGCTTTGAGGGCCCCGAAGCGGTCATGGCATTTTCGGACCGGGGCTTTACAGGGCTGAGTCATCTCTACCACGACTTTTACCGCACCAACTTATGCCGCAGCAAATTTATCAGCGGGGTGGAACGCCCTGTGCTCATAAACAGCTGGGAGGCCGCGTTCATGGACTTCGACGACGTGAAGCTGGTTGAGATCGCCAAAGCCGCCAAAAATATGGGGGTGGATCTCCTGGTCATGGATGACGGATGGTTCGGCAAGCGGGACGACGACAACAGCGGTCTGGGAGACTGGTATGTCAACGAGAATAAAATCCGGTGCGGCCTTCACAAGCTGGTGGAGCAGATCAACGGACTGGGCATGAAATTCGGAATCTGGTTTGAGCCGGAGATGGTATCGGAGGACAGCGACCTCTACCGTGCCCACCCCGACTGGGCCATGGAGATTCCCGGCAGACACGCCGTCCGCAGCCGCAACCAGATAGCCCTGGACATGAGCCGCAGGGAGGTACAGGACTACCTGATCGAGAGAATAAACGCCATTCTGGACGACGCCGACATTTACTATGTAAAGTGGGACATCAACCGCTCCCTGGCGGACATCTGGTCCAACAGCCTGCCTGCCGAAAAGCAGGGAGAAGTTTACCACCGCTATATCCTAGGGCTGTACCGGGTCATGGATGAAATCATCCTGACCCATCCGGACATCCTCTTTGAGGGGTGCAGCGGAGGCGGAGGCCGTTACGACCCGGCCATGCTCTCCTACTACCCTCAGTACTGGGTCAGCGACAACAACAACCCCATTGACCGGTTAAAGCTTCACTACGGAACCTCCTTCGTCTACCCCACCTGCACCATGGGCGCCCACATCTCCGACAGCGGCAGATTCGTTCCTCTGGAGACAAAGGCTGTGGTGGCCATGTGCGGTACGTTCGGGTACGAGCTGGACGCCACCCACCTGTCCGAAGAGGAGCAGGAAATCTGCCGAAAGCAAAGCGAACTGTTCCGCAGATACTACCATATTACGTTCACAGGCGACTTTTACCGTCTGACCGACCCATTCAGGCCGGGCAATATGACCGCATGGCAGCACGTGACCAAGGACAGAAGCGAATCACTGCTGAGCGTTGTGGTCACAAACCTGACCTGCAACGGCCCCCAGGAGTACATACGGGCCAAAGGCCTGGACCCGGATGCCATGTACACCATAAACGGCGACGGACAGGCCCGCTCCGGCTCAGCCCTGATGAACGCCGGAATCCCAATCAACCGGGAGGTTCCGGAATATTCCGCCTTCCAGTTCCATCTGGTGAAAAAGAGCGCGGACCGTTTTTGAATCTCACGGATACTGACGATCTTCTCGTAAGGGGAGAAGACCGTGAGCAGACAGCAGCTGATCCAAAAAGGCTGCCGCAGTGATATGCGGCAGCCTTTTCGTAAAAACCGGGTCCCGGGATTCATCCTTTTACGTATGTCTTCGCGGGCACATGTCCCGCCCTGCTTCAGCCCCGGCCGTCCAAGATCCTCATGACTGCCGGGCGCAGCTTTACAGCCGCGCTGGCGGCTGCCAGACACAGGCCGAAATCCGCCTCAGCGGTGAGAAGGAAACAGTTAAACAAAAGAATCTGCCACGTCACCTCCTGACGGATCAGGAGACGGCAGATCAGATAGTAGTACACCACCCCGATGCCGTAGTAGATAAAGAGCCCTGCCGCGGATACCTTTAAGAGTCCGCCAAACCGGGACACCTGAAAGGACTCGCACAGCCAGGCCATGGCGTAGGCGGCGGCGCCGAAACCCAGGAGATACCCGAAGGTGGGCCTTAAAAGGTAGGAGGGGCCGCCGCCGGAGGCGAACACCGGCACTCCCACAAGCCCCAGGGCCAGGTACACGCCCACGCTCATTCCCGCCAGCCGCTTATCCAAAAGAAGCCCTGCCAGCAGCACAAAAAACCATTGGAGGGTAATGTGCATGGGCACCGGCTGGAGAGGCAGCGTAATCTTCAAAAAAGCACCTGCGCCGATCAGTGCGGCGAACAATCCTCCCACAGTCAGTTCCCGGATAGTCAAGCTCCTTCTTCCCTTTGCCATAGCAGTACCTGCTTCTTTCCGTACGGATTTTTCCTGTATCACCATCTCCTTCTCAAGAGATCAGGCGTTTTCTCCATGTGGGCGTAGTCGTTAAACCTCTCCAGCGTAAAGCGGCGGCTGTCTCTGTCCGCCCGTATCTCCGTGATGCTGCAGTTTTCCAGATCCTTTCCCAAAAGCCTGTACCTTCCCGGTTCCATACCCAGGATGTGGGCGGTCAGGCTGCGGATTACCCCTCCGTGGGTCACCACCGCCACCCTGTCCTCCGGCCTCCCGGCTATTCGTTCAAGAACCGGCAGGGCTCTGGCTATAACATCTTTTGCGCACTCCCCTTTCGGGTAGGGCAGATCCGCCTCCATCTTTTCCATTTCCCGCTTGTAATCACCGAACCGGACTGCGATGTCACGGTCACTGAGGCCCTCCATCTGCCCGAAATCGATCTCCCTGAGATCCGGTTCCTCCTCATACTCCGCCATCCAGTAAAGGTTGGCCGCCCGGGCCGTCTCAACGGCCCGGATGAGGGAGCTGGAGTACACCTTCTGAATCTTCTGCTCTGCCAGGCGCTCTCCCACAAGGGCTGCCTGGCAAAATCCCTCATGGCACAGCCCCACATTCACGTTGCACAGACGGCTGCTCTGCCTGCCATGGCGGATCAGATAAATGGTCACATATCCCATACACAGCTCCTTCTACAGCACATTCTTCTCAAACAGCTCCTCCAGCTTAAGAGCCACTCCGTCCTGTTCCACACCGGGACATACGGCCGTTGCCAGCTTTTTCACGGCATCCACCCCGTTTTCCATGGCAAAACCGTTCCCCACGGTCTTAAACATCTCCACGTCATTGGGCCCGTCCCCGAAGCAAAAGCTGTCCTCCACAGGCACGTCCATCATCTCCAGAACCTGTCTGATGCCTGTGGCCTTTGACACCTGTCTGCTGTATATCTCTATGGTCTCCCCCGGCCCGTGAACCTCGCTGGCGAATTTCCGGCAGCAGCCTGCCGCGTATTCCACATCCTCCTTCGTGTCGGCCCAGGCCTCTATTTTCAGGGTCCGGCCGACTATGTCATCCTCCTCGAACACATGGACAAGGTTCTCAAAATCTATGTTGCACTTCCTGTAAAAGTCCAATAGCCCCGTGAACTTCCGGTCAATGTATGAGTGCTCCGGCGTTGACAGTATGTACTGGATATTGCCCCGGCGAAAGGCCCGGCACAGCTCCCCCACATCTTCACGGTTCAGGTACCGGGTCCCCGCGTCCCTGCCCCGGTATTTGATGTTGGCTCCGTTGGCCAGCACATACCCGTCAAATTCCAGCCTCTTGATGTTTTCCGCTATGAAGGCCCATGGCCTGCCGCTGGCAATGAAACAAAGATGCCCCCGCCTTCTGGCCTCTGCGATACTCTCTCTGACTCTGTCGGTGACCCGGCCGATTTGGGTGCAGAAAATCGTCCCGTCGATATCAAAAAATAGGATCTTTCTGTTCATACTCAGTCTCCGTTTCTGCTGTCAGGAGCAGCGCTGTCCACGAACCGTTTAAAAATCTTCCTGCTGTTTTCGTCAACCGGATGGGAGAATTCCGGATGCCACTGCACGCCCCAGACGAACGTCTTTTCAGGGGCGTAGACGGCTTCCGCCAGTCCGTCGTCGGAAACAGCCATGACTCTCAGTGCCGGCGCAAGCTCCCTCACCGCCTGATGATGGCAGCTGTTTACCATAAGACTGGGGGTACCCAGCATATCATAAAGGGGCGTGTCCCCGTCAACGGACACACTGTGGCTGGGTTTATCATAGGGCGGACTCTGGCGGTGGCTTATGGATGACGGATGCTCCTCTTCCAGATCCTGGTACAGGGTGCCGCCCATGGCAGCATTGATAAACTGAAGCCCCCTGCAGATGCCCAAAATGGATTTATCCTCCTCCCAGGCCAGTTCCAGCAGTATCTTTTCCATCTCATCCCGCTCTGCGCAGCAGGTCTCGCACTTTCCCGACGGGGTCTGGCCGTAAACAGAAGGCGACACGTCGTGACCGCCGGAAAACAGAAACCCGTCAAAGAGTCTGACCATCTGTCCCAGAGCCTCCCTGTCCGACGTCAGCGGCAGCATCACGGGGATTCCCCCCGCCTCCTCAATCCCTTTCATGTACCCGGGCAGCATCCAGTAGCTGTTCCTCTCTATATCCACCAGCGGGACAATCCCGATCACAGGCTTTTTCATGTCCGTATATCCTCCTTAAATTTTATCCTTCACATAAACTCCATGTAAGCTCATGGGCCGCGGCATTGGCGGCCGCAAAAAAGTTAAGCCTGCCCTATAGAACCACCGTGTTCCACAGAGCAGACCGTTTCTCTGGTTTTTTGCGACGCATTATTCTGCCTCTTCGCCGTCTTCCCCATCCGCTTCTTTCTTTTCCTTTTTCCTGAACTTCATCAGGATGGAACAGATAACAATGCTTATCTCATACAGGCCGATCATGGGGATGGCCACCATGATCTGGGACACGATATCCGGAGGCGTGATCAGGGCTGCCACCACAAAGATAACAATCATAATCACCCTTCTGCCCTTTTTCATCCACTCGACTTTCAGAAGCCGCATCTGGGTGAGCAGAACGGAAATAACCGGCAGCTCAAACACAATGCCGAATATCATAAAGATAGTAAGCAGGAACGTAATGTAGTTCTGCACGCTGATGGTGGCCACAATCTCGCTTCCCGCGCTTATGCCGATGAGGAAGCGGAGCATAAACGGCAGCATGATCCGGTAGGCAAACAGAATCCCGATTCCAAAACAGAGCAGCCCGAAAAACATGGCGCACAGAAAAAGAACATTCTCGTTTTTCTGCAGGCCGGGCTGTACAAAGGCCCATATCTGATAGAGGATCATGGGAAAGGTGATGCAGACTCCCGCCAGAAGGGCGATTGAGAAATACTGCATCAAAAGCTCCTGGGGCGCGATAAACACGTAGGAGTAGCCGTAGCCTTTCCCGATATCCGTCAGAGCCTCCACCAGTTTCGGCGCAAAATGCAGGCCCAGCAGGGATGAAACTACAAGGCATACGATACAGACTACCAGCCTGTTACGCAGTTCCCGCAGATGACCGGTGAGGGTCATGCTCTCCTGTTTTTGTTTTTTACGTTTTTTTCCTTTTGTTTTCTTGTCTCTCATCACGGTTCGGCTGTATCTTTATCTTCCTCCCCGTCAGACATGCCTGAGCGGAAATTCTTGATGCTCTTGCCTACGATCTTGCTCAGCTTAGGGATCTGGGTGGGGCCAAAAATTAAGATGGCGATAACTAAAATAATGAGTAATTCCTGGGTTCCGATCTTCATAATAGATCCTCCTGACGTAATATTTAGATATGGAAAATGGGCTGATACAGCTTCATCCCACGGAAACTGCCGACTGTGGCTCACGGGGAATCTCCGGCTCTGCCGCAGGGAGATCCGTTTGTTCTGCTTCATGAGCCGCCGTTTTTTCCGTCTCATGGGCAGCCGTCGTTTCCGCTTCATGAGCCGCCGTTTTTTCCGTCTCGTGGACGGCCTCTGTCCCTGTATGGGAATCGGAAACATCTTTGCGGCTTAAAGCCTCTGCCCGGCCTTCCTTCTCCGCCTTCACCGGCTTTCCGATGTCTGAAAACGACTTTTGGATTCCCTCCATATCGCTCCGGACTTCCTTCTCCAGCTCTGTGATAGGTTCCAAAGCCTCCTTGAGAGGCCGCTGGGCTTCCTCCAGGGGCTCCACAATACTCTCCCTGATATCCTTGGTGGCTTCTGAGGAAAACTTGCGGAACTCCCTTAAAGCCTCCCCGAACTTCCGCGCGTAAAGCGGGAGCTTGTCCGGCCCCAGGACGATCAGTGCCACAACAAAAACCACCAGAAGCTCCTGTATACCGATTTTCATAACACCGAACCTCCTTGCAAACTGCCCTTTTCTGTCCCGTAACTTTTTTAGAATATCATATTTTCCCGCTTCTTACAAGTAGTTTTTCCGTTAAGGGATTCACCGTCTCTCCAGATCTCTTTGGAGCATCTCCAGATAGTGGACCAGCACATCCCTCTGGCGGCCGATCCTCCAGGATTTGTCCATCTCATCGTAGGTAAAGCTTTTTCTGCCTCCCTGCTCCATCCGGTTCCAGAACCGGAAGAGCCGGTCAAAGGGGATATAGTAAATTTCATCCTTCCCCGTCCAGTGGAGCACGATAAACGAGATGCCTCCCTGCTCCTCAAATTCCTTCATAAACCGTACCTGGTGTTCATGTACGTTGTGCAGGGGAAATGTGGTGGCCGCACACTCCTTGGCGTCAAAACACACGGGAATCCCCTGAACCGCACCGATATAGTCCACGGTGCTCTTCTGGTCAAAATATGCCAGGGTAATATGCCTGGTCTCCTTGTCGATGGCAATGGGCGTGATGGGAGTCGGTACTTTCTGGATCAGCGCCAGCTTTCTCTCCCGGTACACCTCATTGCTGTGATTGATCATATCCTCCAGCGTGGAGCCCCGAAGGCCCCGGCTGTTCCATGTACCCATCCGGATCCTCCCTCAGATTGTGATGTACGTGGGGAATCTGTCCCGAACCTGACTTTGCGGCTGATTTCCCCCGGCCACGGGGGTGCCGTCCCCTGCAGCCGTCCCCCGAAAAACCGGTCAGAACCCCCTTTTTTTCAGATCGGCTGCCAGCTCTATGTAGAATTCCTTCACGTCAAACCCCTCATAGTCCTCCCGGGTCAGATCGATCATGTCCCCGTGGGAGATTCCCCGAAGCCGCCGGTTTGTCATCGTGCCTCTGAAATCCCCCCACCGGGCCGACTCCTCCGTCACCAGGCCGTCGTTGGGCCCGTCCAGCCGTTTCAGAATCCAGTAGGGGACACACAGAAGCTTGCTGGAAAATCCCGACCTCATAAGGCTGGCGTAGCTCTGATAAAAGACGCCCTCCCGGTCGCGGTATGCGGCGTTAAACGTTTTTGCAAAAGCCTGGGACAGCTGCCTGCTGGCGTGATAAGCGTCGGGTTTTGTATCCCCCAGCCTGGCGAAATACCTGTCAATCAGGCTGCAGACCGCCCGGTACACATGGTCCGGCAGTCTCTCCAGAAGATCCACCAGGGCAGATCCCCTGTGGGGCGTGCTGATGGTGGTCAGGGATGCCACAGACTCCTCCATGTGAAGGCCGCTTATGAGATACCGGGCATCCAGCCCGCCCTTGGAGTGGGCGATAATGTTCACCTTCCGGCATCCGGTTTCACGCTTTATCTCACGGATCTTATCCTTAAGAATCCGGGCGTTGTCCTCTATGGTGCCCCAGGCCTCCTGGTGACCGTAATACACTCTGGCCCCGTTGCGGACCAGCTCCCTGGGAATCCTTCCCCAGTAATTAAAATAGTGAAAATCCCGAAATCCCACCCCGTGGACCAGCATCAGAGGATATCGGGTGCCGCAGATCCTCCTCTCGGCGCGCACCCCGTCCAGCCGTATCCTGTACAGTGTGTGGTCGATCTCCTGCCGCGCCAGCCCTTTCACATAGAGGGCCAGCCCCAGGTTCACTCCCGGAATCCACAAAAGGGTCCACACCAGGACCCGCCTGGCTATGCGCAGCCGCCTGCACATCAGGCACAGCCACACCATCAGGCCCCAAAAACACGCATACAGCAGGCCCGACAGAAATAAAATCCCTATGATGGCGGCCCCGAACCCATACCTGGTCCACCGTATCCACAGCGCAGCCGCGCACACGGCCATAAGACACATAACAGCCGTCAGAAGCCGCGTCAGAAGCCGAAGCAGATGAACGTGCACCCTCTCGGCCGCCGTCAGAACCGTATCGTACGTAAGCTTCACCGAAAATCTCCTCTTCCTATCCCAGCAGTCCCATAAGTTCCTTGGGAGTCAGCTCCCCAAGGGACACCATTCCCTCTGTCACCACCTGGCCGGCCAGGTTCTCCTTGGCCTTCTGCAGTTTCAGTATATTCTCCTCGATGGTATCCCTGGTGATCAGCTTAAACACCATCACCTGCTTATCCTGCCCGATGCGGTGGGCCCTGTCCGTGGCCTGGTTCTGGGCCGCCACATTCCACCAGGGGTCATAGTGGATCACCATATCGGCCCTTGTCAGGTTCAGCCCCGTCCCTCCCGCCTTCAAAGAGATGAGAAACACGGGCACATCATCCTGGTGAAACGCGTTGACCATGGAGATGCGCTCCTCCTTGGACGTCTCCCCCGTGAGCATGTGAAAGGCGATTCCCTCCCCTGCCATGCGCTTCCCGATAAGGCGCAGCATGGAGGCGAACTGAGAGAACACAAGGATCTTGTGGCCTGCTCCGATCCCGGACAGCACCAGCTCCATGCAGGTCTCCAGCTTGGCGCAGCCCCCGCCGTAATCGTCGTATATCAGTCGCGGGTCGCAGCACACCTGGCGGGCTCTGGTAAGGCCTGCCAGAATCTGAATCCGGTTCTGGCCTGCCAGCTGTTTTCTAAGCTGCCACGCAGTAGCTCTGTAAAGCTTCTTCTGCTCCCCCTCCATGCGGGAGTACACCACGGACTCCATCTTCCCCGGAAGTTCCTTCAGAACATCCTTTTTCAGCCGCCGAAGAATAAAGGGGGACGTCATCTGCCGGAGCCTTTCGAGGGCCCGCTCATCCTTCTCCTTCACGATGGGCCCCTCAAACTCCCGCCTAAACTTCTGGTAAGTATACAGAAACCCAGGCATCAGATAGTCGAAGATGCTCCACAGCTCGCTGAGCCGGTTCTCCACCGGAGTCCCGGTCAGGGCATACCGGGTGACAGACCGGACCGCCTTCACGGCTCTGGCGTTCTGCGTGCCGGGATTCTTGATGTACTGGGCCTCGTCAATGATCTGGAACCGAAAACGGTATTCCTCATAGCGGGGCAGATCCCTCCGCAGCAGATCGTAGGAGGTCACCACCACATCAAAGTCCCCGGCGTTTTTCAGCAGCAGCTCCCTCTCCTGGGATGTACCCGTCACGGTCAGAACCCTTAAGGAGGGGGCAAAGGTCTCGATCTCACTCTCCCAATTGTAGATCAGCGACGCCGGACACACCACCAGGGACAGACTTTTCTCCTCCTTCTTGCCGGACGCATCCAGCAGAAGGCTGATGATCTGGATTGTCTTTCCCAGCCCCATATCGTCCGCCAGAAGTCCCCCGAATCCCCAGGCGTCCAGGGTTTTCAGCCATCCGAACCCGTTCTTTTGGTAGTCTCTCAGCACGTCTGACATCTCCTTTGGCACCGCATAATCACTGTCCCCGGCCAGCTTCATCCCCCGGATAATCGCCCTGTAGGTGTGATCCCTGGTGAAGAGAATATCCGGTCTTCCCCTGCACAGGGCATCCAGATACAGGGCTCTGTATCTGGGAACGCGGATTGATTTAAGAGTCTGCTCCTTTTTGGAGAGGGACAATCCGTCCACCATCCGGGCCACAGCCAGAAGGCCGCTGTCCTCCAGCCTGAGAAACTCCCCGCTTTTCAGCCGGTAATAGGGTTTCTTACGGCGGTAGGCTTCCAGAATCCCCGTCATCTCCCGGCTGCTCATCTCCCCCGCGTCAACCGTCAGATCCAGCCACTGGTCCGTCACCTGAACTCCCACGGACACCCTGGGCGGCGGAAGGATCCTGAGGGCGTTTTCCCCTTCCGGAAGGCAGACATCCCCCACCTCCTTAAGCTTATCGATCCCCTGGGACAGAAACAGAAACAGCGCCTCCTCGTCGTCCCGGATCATCAGGTCGTCGGTGACCGGATCCTTATATTTAAAATACCGGGTGAGAATCTGGCTGATATAAAATTCACGGGGCACATCCCGGCAGATACTCCCCGGCACGTTTCCGTCGTCCACAGGATGAAACGAATAGTCTCCGTAACTCAGGGTCGGGTGGAGGATCACCTGCCCCGGTGCAGGATTCTCCAGCTCAAATCTGGCTTTAAGCTCCAGAGGCCGGTACTTTTCCAGGTCCAGATCTCCCGTGTCCAGAAGGGCGCAGGCCTCCAGCTTTCTTAAGATCCTCTCATAGAACAGAGGCATATCCTTTTCGCTGACCGTCGCCTCATAGGGGGCTCCGTACCCCTGGGTCATATGGCGGAAAAACACGTCGCCGTCTCTGCTGAGCTTCTCATCGCAGATATACAGGCAGCTGCCCCTGAGAACATACAGGTTCTTCTCCCCGGAAAAGGTAAAAATCTCCCGGTCGACGGTCAATCTGACCCCGTTTCTGCCGGTGCTCCTGACGGTGACCGCCTTTTCGGGGTTTTGGCTGACCACCCGGATCTGCTGCCGCGTGCCATGGGGGTCCTCCCCCTCTATGGTTTGTCCCGCCAAAAGCGCGAAAAAGCGGTCCCGGCTGCTGCGGCTGATGTCCAGCTCCCTCAGGGAGGACACGGACGCGTAGACGCTCTTGCGAAACTGCTCATAGTGCTCCTCATAGGTTCCCACCATCTCCAGAACCAGACCGAGAAGCTTTCGGCACTCCGGGGAGAACGCCGCCATGGTGTGGTGAAAGGCCAGATGTTTCCCGTACTCTCCGTAGGCCCCCTGCTCCACGGTCCGGGCAAATGCCGTCAGATCTTTTATGACATACTTCCGCCCGCTAACCAGACAGAACTCCGCCCGGATTCCCTGCCGCCCGAAGAGAATATGCGGCACGAACCGTACGGACTGCTCCCCCTCCTCCCCCAGAATTCCGGCTACCTCCATGTTGGTGTACTCCCGTATCATGGTCCGCACCTGGGATGATGTGGACACGGGAGGGGCCGTCTGCCGGGACGCCTGGTCCTGATAGTGGCGAAGGAGCGCCTTCTCATGAGGACACATCTCTTTGTAGGAAATTCCCCGTGTACAGGAACAAGAGCAGCTGTTGACATAGCTGCCCTTGACCTCCAGTTTTACATCATATAGCTTCTCACCGTCTCTCACCTGGCCGCTGATTCCGACCTCGCTTTTCCAGAAGGCTTTTGTCTGCATTCTGGTTATCTCCATCGGCTACATCCTCTCCGGTGCTTCAAATCCCAACAGATCAATACAGGTCTCCAGCACGCCTTTTGTCAGGGTGATCAGTTTTATATAGCTTGTCCGGCGGTCCTGATTCTCCTCCTTCAGGATCATGGTGCTGTTGTAAAATTTATTGAACACATCTGACAGTTCATAGATAAACTGGCAGATCTTGTGGGGCGCCGTCTCGGCAAAGCTGTTCTCCACGGCCTCCCTATATTTTGTCAGCTGCAGCATCAGATTTTTCTCCCCGTCGGACACGGCTTTCAGGATCGTTGCGTCCGGGGGAAGGGTCCCGCCCATCTCATTGTACCTGGACAGAATGGACTTAATCCGCACGATGGTGTACAGGATATAAGGGCCGGTATTGCCCTCGAAGGAGATGAACCGCTCCATGTCAAAGACGTAATCTTTGGATGCCTGGTTGGACAGATCGCCGTATTTGAGGGCCGCCAGCCCGATGATCCCGGCTGTCTTCCTGGCCTCCTCACAGGATACGGTGCGGTTCTCCATGATCCTGTCGTATACTGCCCCGTTGATCTCCTCCATTAGGCTCTCCAGCCGCATGACGCCCCCTTCCCTGGTCTTAAAGGGCTTCCCGTCCCTTCCGTTCATGGTGCCGAACATCAGATGGACCATGGGAGTATCCTCCTTGACGTATCCCGCCATCTTGGCCACCCGGAACACCTGGATAAAGTGCAGCTCCTGCCGCTTGTCCGTAATGTAGACGTATCTGGAGGGAGCATATTTTTTCTCCCTGTCCAGGATGGTTCCCAGATCGGAGGTGGCGTACAGCGCGGCCCCGTCGGACTTTCGGATAATACAGGGGGGAAGTTCCTTGGAATCCGTCTCCTTTGCAATGTCCACCACCAGAGCACCCTGGCTCTCATAGGCCAGCCCTTTCTTCCGTAGATCCTCAATAAGGCCCGGGATGTACTCCTGAGCGTCGCTCTCACCCTTCCACAGATCAAAGGTAACTCCCAGGTTGCCATAGTTCTTTTTAAGGTCGGTCAGGGACACGTTCATGATATGGCGCCAGATAGCCCTGAAAGGCTCATATCCGTTCTGTAAGCGGAAGGTGGCCTCCTGGGCCCTGGCCTTGAAGTCCTCATCCTCCTTTGACCTGGCGCTGGCCGCAGGGTAGATGTCCTCCAGTTCACTGATGGTAAAGGGCGCCTCGTCGGGGTAAGGGCCGTTCCAGGAATCGTCAAAGTATGGAAGGTCCGGCTTTCTCTCCCTCAGCTCCTCGATAATCAGCCCCATCTGCAGCCCCCAGTCTCCCAGATGCACATCGCCGATCATATTGTAGCCCAGAAACCGCCCCAGCCGCTTGATGCTCTCACCGATGATGGCTGACCGCAGGTGGCCCACATGGAGCGGCTTGGCCACATTGGCGCCGCCGTAGTCCACGATCACCGTCTCGCCCTTCCCGGTCTCCTCCAGACCGTACTTGGGCTCCCTGTCCATGGAATTCATGTACTCCGCCAGGTACTCTTCACTGAGCCGGATATTGATAAATCCCGGCATCACCGCGGTGATCTGGGAGAACATCTCCCTCTGTGGGCTCTCCTCAACCTGCTTCACCACATCCGCTGCAATGTCAATGGGTTTCTTTTTATACGTCTTGGCCGCAGCCATGGCTCCGTTGCACTGGTACTCACACAGGTCCGGCCGGTTGGACAGGGTGACCCTGGCATAGCTGCCATCGTATCCGCAGGCTGTAAATGCGGGCATTATGGCCTGTGCAATACAGTCAAGAATCTTTTTCATGATTGTTTACTCCTCATTTTTGTCTGTTTTTAGCTGTGGAACCGCCGCCTCCCAGGCTTTGGTGGTTTTTAATTATACTAGATTTTCAGACTGAAATCAATGGTTTTCCCTGTCCTGTAAATTACCAGGTTTTCTCCAATGTCATCTTAAAGTCCACCGTGTATGGACCTGCTTCCATAGCCTTTAACTCCTCATATATCTGCCGGCGTTCCTGGCTGCTCACCTCTGCCCAGAACTCGTATCCGGCCAGATAGCTGTCTGTCACCTCGTCCCATGACTCAAACTTTTCCTGCATGATTTTGGCAATTTCCAAAGACTTGTCCAGCGCTTCTGTATCTGTATAATATCCCCCAACATAATACAAACCTAACAAACTTAAGGCGCGGCAGTAATCCCACCCATCAATAGCCTTCTCTCCCTTGGTTTCATAGAACTTATATGCATCCGAATAAATCTTGGCCTCATCTTCATTCAGGCCGAACGTTTCCATAAGGAACTGAGTCCGGGCATCTTCTGACTGACCTGCCATTCCGCTTTCTTCTATGCTCTTCATGGAGGAAATGAAATCCGCCCTGTGGCCTTCTGTAATGATCCAGTCAAGGTTTTCATCTGCAGAAGCCTTGTCCGTAACTCCCCAGGAATCGGAAAGGGTATTCTGAGCCACGATCGCGCTTGTATCGTTGAGAGGAAGTCCTCCGAAACGGCTTAAATCCCATCCATTTAAGGCCGTCAAAATGGCACAGGAAGCATTAAACCACCTCACGGTGTCCGTAACTTCCACAACGGAATTATCCGTAACCTCCACAGGAATGTCTTTAAATGTTGCAGAGGATGCGTTTATAAACGCCATGGTATCATCGTCCAGCTCTTCTACCGTATACATCAGGGAATAATAAGCATAATCCGTCTCACCGTAGATAGCAAAGACTTCTGCACTTTGTCCGTTTTGAGTAAGCGTAAATGTCTGGGCTTCCAGGCTCCTCATACCGGGAATCGACGGCGCATCTGTATCTTTTACATTGCTGGCCTCTTCCTGGCTTGTGGCGCTGCTCTTCATGTCTTCAATGCCGGTAATGGAAAAAAGACTGCTGTCTTTGAGAAACTGCATCAGAACCAGACCGTCGTTTGTTACCGGGCTTCCAATCATCATCCATGAGTCCAGGCCTGCATCCGATGAAACCCAGCTCTTATCCAGCATGATGGACACGGATCCGTCTTTGGAAGTAAATTCTTTCATGTCCTCAGTTAAGTCTTTTGCACCGTCGTTTTCCCCGACGCCATCCTCTTTTTTCGCATTCGTCTCCTGGCTGCTTTCAGAGCTGCTTTCCTTACTCCCGCAGCCCTGTAACGCAAAAGCACCCAGAATCACGGCAATTCCGGCCGCCGCCAGAACCTTGCTCCATTTCATTCCATACATACTTGTTCTCTCCATTTTTTCATCTATAGTTCAGGCGGACCTCCCTGACTTATGTCGGAGTCTTACTTTCCCTCCTGAAACGTAAATTCGTCCTGAAAGCAGGTTCTTCACTTCCAGGACGTTTTTTAACATTTCCTTTATACTCTCCTTTGGGGAGAGTTTTTGTTTTTGTATCCCGTTTCGGATTACCAGGTCTTCTCCAGAGTCATCTTAAAGTCGATGGCATAGGGATTGTCGTCCTTGGACTTTAACTCTTCGTAGACACCGCGGCGCTCGTCGCTGCTCTCCTCAGCCCAGTATTCATAGCCTACCATGTAGCTGTCAATCAGCTCATCCCATGAGCCGAACTCCGCCTGCACGGTCTGTGCGATCTCCAGGGATTTGTCCAGGGCCTCAGCATCGGTGTAGTAGCCCGCGGTGTAGTAGTATCCCAGAAGATTCAGTGCGCGGCAGTAATCCCAGCCGTCGATGGCCTTCTCACCCATGGTCTCGTAGGCGCCATAGCAGTCTGCGTAGAACTGTGCGGTCGCTTCATCCATCTCATAAACGCCCAGGACGAATGCGGCTCTCTCCTCCGCTCCCACGCTGCCGATGCCTGCAGACTCCAGATCCTTCATTTCGGTGACAAACTGAGTTCTGTGACCTTCGGTCAGGATCCAGTTCAAAGTCTCGTCCGCCGATGCCCGGTCCTTCACATCCCACCAGCTCTCCAGCATCTGCTGAACCACGGTCTTGCTTTCCTCATTGACCGGCAGGCCGCCGAACCGGTTGTAATCCCAGCCGTTTAACTTGGTCAGCACGGCATAGGACGCATTAAACCATTTCACGGTATCGGAAACCTCGATGGTGGAGTTGTCCTCCGCCTCGATAGGGGTCTCGGCAAAGGTGCCGCAGGAAGCCTTCATGGAAGCGATCTGCTCCTCGCCCATCTTCTCGGCCACGTACATCAGAGAGTAGAATGCGTAATCCGTCTCGCCGTAGACCACATAGGCTTCGGCGCTTTCGCCCTCGGAACTGATGGTGCAGAGGCTGGCTTTCAAATCGGTCATGCCGGGAATTTCGGGGGCATCCGTGTCGGACTCACCCTGGATCCCGTAGCTCTCCACCACCAGCGCCTTCACCGTCTCCATGCTGTCAGCCGGCAGCATGGTTCCTCCCTTGGGGAACTGCATCACCAGCACGGCTTCCGCTCCGTCGCTGCTTCCGGCTCCCAGCCAGAAATCCACGCCCAGATCCTCTGTGGACCACGCGCTGTTCAGTTTGATGGACACGGAACCGTCCCCTGTGGTAAATTCCTTCATGTCCCCCGTCAGATCTTTTGTCTCCTCAGGAGCGGCCTCTTCGGCATCCTTTTCCTGAGCCTCGGTAACCTTGGCGTCCTGATTGCCGGTGCTGTCCGCCTTCCCGCCGCATCCCTGCAGAAAGGCGGCCGTCATCACTACGGCAGCTCCGGCCAGAGCCAGAATTCTCTTGCATCCTTTTCCATACATACCTGTTCTCTCCTTTTTGTTATTTATCTATTCCGGTCAGGCTTTTGCGCCTTCCGTCGGAATCGGAATCTGAAACAAAGAGTCCGGCTTGCCATAAGCCGGATGCCTCTTTCTGCCATCTCTTCCTATACTCTGGACAGATACTCTCCTGTTCGGGTATCAATCTTAATCTTGTCGCCTCTGTCCACAAACAGGGGAACATACACCGTAGCCCCGGTCTCCACAACTGCGGGCTTGGTCGCTCCGGTAGCTGTATCTCCCTTGAATCCCGGCTCGGTGTCCGTGATCTCCAGCTCCACAAACAGCGGAGGTTCCACGGAAAAGACCTTTCCGTTGTAGGAGCACACCTTGCACACTTCGTTCTCCTTCACAAACTTTAACGCATCTCCGATGGTCTCCTTGCTGAGGGCCATCTGCTCGTAGGTGTTGGCGTCCATAAAGTTGTACAGATCGCCGTCTGCGTAGAGGTACTGCATGTCCACCCGGTCGATTCTGGCTGCCGGAAACTTCTCCGTGGGGCGGAATGTCTTCTCCACCACGCCGCCGCTGATGACGTTCTTAATCTTGGTTCTGACGAAAGCGGCGCCCTTGCCCGGTTTTACATGCTGAAACTCCATGATCTGATATACATTGCCCTCAATCTCTAAGGTAACGCCGTTTCTAAAATCGCCCGCTGATATCATAAATGATATTCCTCCTTGTATTTCGCATTAATCGTTTCTATTCTATACTATATATTGTGTAATTTCAACCGTTTTTTTCTGCAGAGTGACTGGCCATGGTGTGGACGGCATCCTCCGGTTTCCCGGCGGTTTCCCGTCCAAGTATCTCTTTGGCTATGTCCTTTGGCCGCTTCCCGTCCGCATCCACCGCAAAATCCGCGGCTTTCTCATACAGAGGGCTCCTGTATGCCATAAGCTCCTCCACCCGCTCCTTCACATGGTCTCCCGCAAGAAGAGGGCGGGAAGTATCGCCCCTGAGCCTGTCTATCACCGTATCCGGCCTCACACGGAGATACACCACCGTACCGATGGCTTTTAAAAGGGTGCGGTTCTCCTCACGCAGGGGAAGTCCTCCGCCGACGGACAGAATCCAGTTCTCCTCCCTGGTCCAGTCTCCTCCCAGGATCTCCGTCTCAAGGCTGCGAAACGTCTCCTCCCCCATCTCGGCGAAAATCCGGCTGACCTTCATGCCCGTCTTCTCCTCTATGAGCCGATCCGTGTCGAAAAACGCGTATCCCCGGTCCCGGGCCAGCACCCTGCCCACAGTAGTCTTGCCTGCTCCCATGAATCCGATTAGAATAATATGTCTCATGTGCCCTTCTGCCTTTCAAGAGTCTCTCTCATCAGGATCCTGGCCTTTTTGATGACCTCTTCCGGAATCACTGTCCCGGGGTTCCACAGCTGGAAGGCTTCCGCTCCCTGATAGATCAGCATGTCCAGGCCGCCTGCCGCCTGTCCCCCCGCCTCTTCCACCAGCAGGGCAAACCGGGTCCTGGCAGGCGTATAGATCACGTCCATGGCACGGCTTATATTCCGGTAAAACGCCGGATCCTCCACAGGAGCCTGTCCCCCGTGGGGATACATGCCCACGCTGGTGGTCTGTATGGCCTGCCATTCCCTGTCCGGCAGCTTTCTCCAGTCATTGAGAGCGGCTGCGGTGACAAACTCCCTTCCGAAACGCCTGTTGGTCTCATCGGCCAGTTCCCTGGCCTTATATTCGTCCCGGTTCAGTATGACCACGGTGTTGGCGTCCCGGCTTCCCAGGACATAAGCCGCCGCCTTGGCTGCGCCTCCGGCTCCTATCAGGATCCAGTCTTTCCCCTCTATGGTCATGCCGAATTCCCCCATGGCCCTTGAAAGCCCGCCTGCATCCGTATTGTATCCTTTAAATCCGTCCTCCGTCCTCACCAGCGTGTTCACCGCGCCGATGGCCTTTGCCGCCGGATCCATCTCCTTCACCCACGGGATAACCCGCTGCTTGTGGGGGACCGTCACGTTCATTCCCGCCAGATTCAGGGCGAATGCCCCTTTCACGGCATCCTCCACACACTCCGTTTGAACCTTAAAAGGTACATACACAAAATCAATCCCCATCTCCCCGGCAAAAAAATTATGCATCAGAGGGGACAGGGAATGCTCCACCGGGTATGCCATCACACCGCAGACTTTCGCCTTTGCACTTATCATCGCGTCATTCCTTCTTTCTGCGTCGTTTTAGCTCTCTTTGCGTCCTGCTTTTTGCCTCCTGCCCCGAAGGCTTCTTCTGTAAAACCAGAGAATCAGCTTCTCCGGATACCGCTTCAGGACGATCTGGATCTCCTCCTTTGGGTCTATGGGCTCTGTCAGGAAACTGACGATCCCCGCCCGGTTGGCGCCCCATACGTCCGTAAACAGCTGATCCCCCACAAAAATTGTGGTGTCACGATTTGTGCCCATCACCTCCATGGCTTTTGCGTAGCCTTTCACCGAAGGTTTGCCGGCTTTATAAATATACTTCGTGCCCACGGCGCCTGCAAAGGCCGCCACCCTGGGTTCACGGTTGTTGGAGAGCAGACATGTCTCCATCCCCATGGCGCGAAACTCCTCAAACAGCTTTACAGCCCTTTTATCGGCAGGCGCATCGTGGGGAACCAGGGTGTTATCCACATCGAAGATAACGCCCCGGATCCCTTTTTCATATAACTCTCTGTAGGGAATTCCATAGGCGGAGCGCACATAAAGCCTGGGATAAAATTGTTCCAGCATACAGCCACCTACTTTTTCAATAATTTTCCAAGCTCTTCCATAAACGTGTTCACGTCCTTAAATTCCCGGTACACGGACGCGAACCTTACATAGGCCACTTCATCCAGTTCCTTTAAGCTCTCCATCACCAGCTCTCCGATAACGGCGGCGGAAACTTCACGCTCCTCCAGATTGAAAATCCGGTTCTCAATATCGTCGATCATGGAATCGATCTGCTGTGTGGACACAGGCCGTTTATGACATGAACGGATGACCCCGGATTCAATCTTGGACCGGTCAAAGGTTTCCCTGGAATTGTCTTTTTTGATTACCATAAGGGGCATGGTCTCCAGCTTTTCGTACGTGGTGAACCTTTTTTGGCATCTTTCGCACTGGCGCCGCCTGCGGATGGAGCAGTTGTCGTCGGCGGGTCTCGAATCAATCACCTTTGTTTCGTCTTCATTGCAGTAAGGACATTTCATTGGTATCCCCTCCCGGATTATTTCCTGGTCAGTTCTCTCCCAGTCCCTTCCATTTTACTTCATTATCTGAAAATACGCAAGAAAATATTGGATTTCCTTACATTTTTCTTACGAATTTATGGCTCACGGACGCCCGGTGAACGGGGCAATTTGTGCCGCGGAGAGCTACAGCTTGCACGGGCCCTCCACGTCCTTTTTTTTCACGTCCACGAGGATGATATCATCCCCCACCTGGCAGATATCTTTAAAGGGAATGACAAACTCCTTCTCCCGGCCCAGAAAGCCGCAGAAACAGCCGGGGCCGGGCACGATTATGGCCACCATACAGCCGCTGTCCATATCGAAATCCACATCCCCCACAAATCCAAGCCGCTTGCAGTCCTCCGCATTGATCACTTCTTTCTGTTTTAACTCGGAAATCCTCACCGTAAATCCTCACTGGCTTTTGGTATAGCCTATGCGGATTTTTCCCTGTCCTATGCCCCATATTTTGCCCCGGGCTTCAGGCAGGGGCCCCGAAAGACACAGCCCGTTATACATCAAACAGGAACCTTCCGTAAACAGAAGATTCCTGCATAATCCTGATCTTAATACAGCGGAACCACAGCTCCCTCGTAGGTGGTTTCAATAAACGCCTTCACCTCATCGCTCTCCAGCGCCTCAATCAGCGCCTTGATCGCCTCTTCGTTCTCCCTGCCCTCCTGCACCGCAATCACGTTGCCGTAGGTGGTGGCGGCGATGGACTGGGAGTCCTCCACAGCCAGGGCGTCGGACACTTTGAATCCGGCGTCAATGGCATAGTTTCCGTTAATGACAGCCACATCCACGTCGTCAATGGATCTGGGGATCTGGGCAGCCTCAACCTCGTACAGTTTGATATTCTTGGGATTCTCCACAATGTCGTTCTTGGTGGCGGTAAGCCCTGCGCCTTCCTTCAGCTTAATAAGACCCTGAGCCTCAAGAAGCAGAAGGGCTCTGGCCTCGTTGCTGGTGTCGTTGGGAACCGCTACCGTGGCGCCGTCGGCCAGCTCCTCCAAAGATTTGGTCTTCCCGGCGTAGATGCCGAAGGGCTCATAGTGGATGGAAGCCGCGGATACCAGCTTGGTGCCGTTCTCCTCATTGAAGGACTCCAGGTAGGGAAGATGCTGGAAATAGTTGGCATCCAGATCCCCCGACTCCAGGGCCAGGTTGGGCTGAATATAGTCGACATACTCCTTGATGTCCAGCTCATACCCTTTGGCGGCCAGAACATCCCCTGCCGCTCTCAGAATCTCCGCGTGGGGCGCCGGGCTGGCGCCGATGATAATCTTCTTCACTTCCCCTGAGGCCGCCGGCGCCGTATTGGTCACCTCTTTTGTCTCCGCCTGGGCCGCCGTGGTCTCCCCGCCGGCCGCCGTGGTCTGAGCCGCTGTAGTCTCAGTCTTTCCGTTTCCTGAACAGCCTGTGAGACTTCCCGTCAGCAGCGCCGCGGCTGCCAGCACACATATTGTTTTTCTCATAATCGTTCTCTCCTCTTTTTTATATTTATTACAAAAGCATTATAGCCTTTATAATCTCTCCGCTTCCGGGGCGAATCCTTTCCGTCTGAGCTTAATGCATTCAGCGTATCCGTTTATCCCCTTTTCTGGACATCCGCATGCCCGCTTCCTGGATGATCTGCACCATCACCACCAGAAGCACCACGGACACCCACATGAGCCCCGCCTCATACCGATAGTAGCCGTAGTTGATGGCAATGGCTCCCACGCCGCCTCCGCCTACAAACCCTGCCATGGCGGAGTAGCTTAAAATGGTGGTGACCGCCAGGGCCCCGCCCACCAGAAGGGACGGCCGGCACTCCGGCAGAAGCACTTTCCATATGATCTGCCAGTCCGAAGCCCCCATGGACTTGGCGGCCTCGATGACGCCGCCGTCAATCTCACGCAGGGAGGACTCCACCACCCTGGCCACATAGGGGCCTGCCGCGATGGTCAGGGGAATCACCATGGCCGGGGAGCCGATGCGGGTTCCGATGACCATCTTTGACAGGGGCAGGACAATGAACAAAAGAATCAGAAAGGGCACGGACCGAAGCAGGTTGATCACCGTACCCAGCACCTTCTGCAGCACGGGCATGGGGTGGATGCCGTCGGTGTCCGTGACGACCAGAACGATCCCAAGGGGAAGTCCGATCACATAGGCAAACAGGGAGGACAGAAACACCATGTAAAAAGTCTCCCAGATACCCGTCTTCAACATCTGTATAGTCGCCGGATCAAATGTCATCTCCCGTTACCTCCTCATATGGAATCTTAACTGTCTCTAAATAGTGGAGAGCCCTGGCAGCCTCCGCCTCATCGTCGGGAAGCTGGACAATCATCTGCCCCATGGCCTTCCCGCCCACGTCCCTGGTCTGGGCGTACATGATGTTCACCGCGGTCTTGCACGCCAGCACCATGTTGGAGATCACCGGTTCTGTGGACTCCCTGCCGTCGAAGATGATCCGTATCTGCCTGGAATTGCCGAAATTCACCTGTCTGGCAGCGTCTCCCAGAATCAGCTGACGGCCGATTTTTGACTTGGGCTCCGAAAAAATATCGGACACCCTTCCCACCTCCGCGATATGGCTCTGATCGATGATCGCCACCCTGTCGCAGATGGCCTCGATCACCGCCATCTCGTGGGTGATCACGATCACCGTAACCCCCAGGTCTTTGTTGATCTCCTTCAAAAGCCCCAGAATGGACTTGGTGGTGTTGGGGTCCAGGGCGCTGGTGGCCTCGTCGCACAGGATAACCTTGGGATTGGTGGCCAGGGCTCTGGCGATGGCCACTCTCTGCTTCTGTCCTCCCGACAGCTGAGCCGGGTAAGCCCCCGCCTTGTCCTCCAGGCCCACGGTCCTCAAAAGCTCCATGGCCCTGGTCCTGGCCTGTGCCCCCGGCGTGCCTGCAAGCTCCAGGGGAAAGCACACGTTGCGCAGCACGGTTCTCTGGGCCAGAAGGTTAAACTGCTGAAAGATCATCCCCATGGCCTGCCGGGTTTTCCTCAGCTCCGGCGAAGTCATCTTCCCCAGGCTTTTCCCCTCAAACAGCACGTCCCCCTCTGTGGGAACCTCAAGAAAATTGATGCAGCGGACCAAAGTACTCTTTCCGGCACCGCTCAGGCCGATGATGCCGAAGATTTCGCCCTGGCAGATGTCCAGATTGATGTCGCCCAGGGCCCGGACTTTTCCCTCCGTCGTCTGAAATTCTTTTCCCAGATGTGATATCTGGATAATCGGCTGCTCCATAGTATCCTCCAATCTCCTACGAAAAAAAGCCGTAAGTCCTATAGACCTACGGCTGACATTTCACTGCTCAGACAAAATACCTTCCGGTATGTTCACCGGGGGTATGTTCTCTGCAAGGTAAGCTCTGTCGTCCCTACAAGACCTTCAAATCCACTGAATTGTACGCACATGAACATACGGCACATGACCATCATGCCGTCTGCCATACACATATGCATCATCATGGACTTTGAATTGTACATTGCAGCTCCTCC
>JAAWHK010000106.1 GCA_022795805.1 Hungatella sp.
CAGTCTGTCCTTCTGGGTCTTCTCGCCTCTCTTGCGGGAAAACATGGTCAGCCAGCGAAGAGCCAGAGCCTGCCTTCTCTCCGGTTTTACCTCGATGGGCACCTGATAGGTAGCGCCGCCGATACGTTTTGCCTTTACTTCCAGTACAGGCATGATGTTGTTCATCGCTTCCTCAAATACTTCTACAGCGTCCTTGCCGGTCTTCTCTGCGACACGTTCAAAAGCGCCGTAAACAATCTTCTGGGCAATTCCCTTCTTGCCGTCCAACATCATATTGTTGATCAGCTTGGTCACAACTTTATTGTTGTAAATCGGGTCTGCCAATACGTCTCTTTTCTGAGTATGTCCTTTACGTGGCACGTTACTTCCCTCCTTAACATCTTCGCAGTTTTCAATACGCAGGAGACCTGTTTTCTCCCTGCCTATCATCTGCGAACATTAATTCACCGGTACTCACATGTTTCCATAAAATGTGTCCATGCCTGGTATTGTTCTGTTCTATATCCCGCAACCCTCAGGTCAATATCACGAATCAATCCAGCACTGATATACATTTTACTGCCGTTTGTGGTACATCTGATCTTACAAATGCTTATTTCTTATCTTTCGGTCTCTTAGCACCGTACTTGGAACGAGCCTGCCTTCTGTTGGCAACGCCTGCCGTATCCAAAGTACCTCTTACGATATGATATCTGGTACCTGGCAGGTCTTTTACTCTTCCGCCACGGATCAGAACAACGCTATGTTCCTGAAGATTATGACCTTCACCGGGAATGTAGCTTGTCACTTCAATGCCGTTAGACAGACGTACTCTGGCGATCTTTCTGAGAGCAGAGTTAGGCTTCTTCGGAGTAGCGGTCTTAACAGCGGTACATACGCCTCTCTTCTGAGGAGAAGAGGTGTTGGTCGCACGCTTCTGCAAAGAGTTGTAGCCTTTCTGAAGAGCCGGAGCCGTAGACTTCTTAACAGATGTCTGTCTTCCTTTTCTTACTAACTGGTTAAATGTTGGCATTCTTTTCACCTCCTGTGATATTGTCTGGGTTGCTGTATTATGCCTGTTTTGCGTACCAAAACACTACACGTTTTTGCACGCCTAATCATTATAACAAATAATCGGAACTTGTCAAGGAAAAAGTTACAATTTTATCTGCTTTTGCCCTGGTTTTTCAAAGGAACGACAGCTGTATCCGTCACAACCGCCGCAGCTGCTCCCGCACCCGCATCCGC
The DNA here is from genome assembly GCA_022795805.1 of Hungatella sp. Classification (GTDB taxonomy): domain Bacteria; phylum Bacillota; class Clostridia; order Lachnospirales; family Lachnospiraceae; genus UBA3402. The sequence goes on from JAAWHK010000106.1 coordinate 1,228, forward strand.
AGCCTCCTCTTCCCGCCCTGTGGTCCTTTATCTTTTTCCATATGACTGCTCCCATGGCAATCCCGACAACTGCCGCTATTAATATATCTGCCATATATACTGTCCTCCCATTCTCCGCCGCCGTACCTGTGCACGGTCTCTCCTCTTTACTTATCTGCTTCCGCTTCATTATACGTGTATTCTTACTCTATGTCAATATTTTGATAATGATTTTCATTTTCTTGCTTTAATTTAAAGAATGCTGCCAAAACCCCTTCGGATCCTGACAGCATTTCTCTGCTTTGTCTGCCCTGATATTCAGAATTTGCCTATATCTCTTCGCTTCCGTCGTCCAGCTCCAGCACCTCTTCCGCCTCCATCATCTCTTCCGCCTGGGGCAGTATGATGCTGTCGTTCTCCTCATCCTCCTCGAACATGATCTCATCGTTCATGGAGATGTCGCTGTTCAGCTTCACGGAACGATACCTCTTCATTCCGGTACCGGCCGGAATCAGCTTGCCGATAAGCACATTCTCTTTGAGGCCGATCAGATGATCTATCTTTCCGTTAATGGCTGCTTCGGTCAGAACTTTGGTGGTCTCCTGGAAGGACGCTGCGGAGAGGAAGGAATCCGTTGCCAGGGAGGCTTTGGTAATACCCAGCATAACCTGTTTCCCTTCTGCAGGAATCTTGCCCTCGGCCGTAAGCTTCTCGTTCATGTCATTATAATCCAGCACATTCATGGATACTCCGGGAAGCACATCGCTGTCACCGCTCTCCTCAACTTTGACCTTCTTTAACATCTGACGCACAATGACTTCAATATGCTTGTCATTGATCTCAACACCCTGGAGACGGTACACTCTCTGCACTTCCTGAATCATGTAATCCTGAACGGCGCGCACTCCCTTGATCTTCAGGATATCATGGGGATTCACGCTTCCCTCTGTCAACTCGTCGCCTGCCTCCAGCACCTGTCCGTCCTGCACTTTGATCCGGGAACCGTAGGGAATCAGATATGTCTTGGAGTTCCCGGTCTCCGTGTCGGTTACCATGATCTCTCTCTTCTTCTTGGTATCCTTTATGGTCACCGTTCCGCCAAACTCCGTGATAATCGCAAGACCCTTGGGCTTACGGGCCTCAAACAGCTCCTCCACACGGGGAAGACCCTGGGTGATATCACCGCCGGCAACACCGCCTGTATGGAAGGTACGCATGGTCAGCTGCGTACCCGGCTCACCGATAGACTGAGCGGCAATGATGCCCACTGCCTCGCCCACCTGAACCGCCTGTCCCGTGGCCATGTTGGAGCCGTAACACTTGGCGCACACACCGATATGGGACTTACAGCTGAGCACGGTACGGATCTTGACGCTCTCTCTCCCCAGTTTCTGCAACACTTCGATTACAGCCTTTGCACGTCTGGGTGTACACATGTGATTGGCCTTCACCACCACTTCCCCTGTATCCGGATCTGTAATTGTCTCGGCGATGTACCGGCCTGTCAGTCTCTCCTCCAGGCTCTCGATACTTTCCTGGCCGTCCATGAACGCCTTAATCTCCATGAAAGGAATATCTCTTCCCTCACAGCAGTCCACCTCGCGGATAATCACATCCTGAGACACGTCCACCAGACGTCTGGTTAGGTAACCAGAGTCCGCCGTACGAAGGGCCGTATCGGACAGACCCTTCCGGGCTCCATGGGCGGAGATAAAGTACTCCAGTACATCCAGTCCCTCACGGAAATTAGACTTTATGGGAAGCTCAATGGTGTGTCCTGTGGTATCGGCCATCAGTCCGCGCATGCCCGCCAGCTGCTTAATCTGTTTATCGGAACCACGGGCTCCGGAATCGGCCATCATAAAAATATTATTGTATTTATCAAGGCCCGTAAGAAGATCATGGGTCAGCTGGTCGTCCGTATTCTTCCATGTCTCGATCACCTCTTTGTACCGCTCATCCTCCGTAATAAGGCCTCTCCGGAAATTCTTGGCAATCCGATCCACCGTAGCCTGGGCATCCGCGATCAGCTGCGGCTTGCTGGGCGGAACCGTCATGTCGGAGATGGATACGGTCATGGCAGCCCGCGTAGAATACTTGTAGCCTATGGACTTGATATCGTCCAGCGTCACCGCCGTCTGGGTCGCCCCGTGAACATTAATAACCTTCTCCAGAATCTGTTTGCACTGCTTCTTTCCCACATGGAAATCAACCTCCAGAAGCAGTTCGTTGCCCGGAATGCTTCTGTCCACAAATCCCAGATCCTGGGGGATAATCTCATTGAAAATGAAACGGCCTACCGTGGATTCGATAATCCCGCTCTTTACGGTTCCGTCCGCCAGCGTCTTCTGCACTCTCACCTTCACTTTTGAGTGAAGGGTTACGGCTCCGTTCTCATACGCCAGAATCGCCTCGTTGGGGTTCTTAAAGCACATGCCTTCACCCTTGGCCCCCGGCCTCTCCTGGGTCAGATAGTAGATACCCAGAACCATATCCTGTGACGGAACCGCCACAGGGCCGCCGTCAGACGGTTTCAGCAGGTTGTTGGGAGACAGCAGGAGGAACCGGCACTCCGCCTGTGCCTCCACGGAAAGCGGAAGATGGACAGCCATCTGATCTCCGTCAAAATCGGCATTAAACGCCGTACATACCAACGGATGCAGCTTGATAGCCTTGCCCTCCACCAAAATGGGCTCAAATGCCTGAATCCCCAGTCTGTGAAGTGTTGGAGCACGGTTCAGCATAACCGGATGCTCCTTAATAACGTCTTCCAGCACATCCCAGACCTCTATCTGAAGGCGCTCCACCATCTTCTTGGCATTCTTAATATTGTGGGCAGTGCCGTTAGCCACCAGCTCTTTCATAACGAAAGGTTTGAACAGCTCAATAGCCATCTCCTTGGGAAGGCCGCACTGATAAATCTTAAGCTCAGGTCCCACCACAATAACGGAACGGCCGGAATAGTCTACACGCTTGCCCAGCAGGTTCTGACGAAAACGTCCCTGCTTGCCTTTAAGCATATCGGACAGGGATTTCAGCGCCCGGTTGCCGGGTCCTGTCACAGGCCGTCCTCTTCTCCCGTTGTCTATAAGGGCATCCACGGCCTCCTGAAGCATGCGCTTCTCGTTGCGGACGATAATATCCGGAGCCCCCAGTTCCAGAAGCCTTGCCAGACGGTTATTGCGGTTGATAATTCTTCTATATAGATCATTTAAGTCAGACGTCGCAAAACGGCCGCCGTCCAGCTGCACCATGGGACGGATATCCGGCGGAATCACCGGAATCACGGTCATGATCATCCACTCCGGACGGTTGCCGGAATTGCGGAACGCGTCCACCACTTCCAGCCGCTTGATGATCCTGGCCCGCTTCTGTCCGGTGGCGTCCTTCAGACCTTTTCTCAATTCCTCCGAATCCTTCTCCAGATCAATAGCTTCCAGCAGTTCTTTTATGGCCTCCGCACCCATTCCCACCCGAAATGCGCCGTAGCCGTATTTGTCAAGCTCTTCCCTGTACTCCTTCTCGGACATAACCTGCTTATACTGGAGGGATGTGGTTCCCGGATCCAGAACAATGTAGGAAGCAAAATACAGCACCTTTTCCAGCACTCTGGGAGAAATATCCAGGATTAGGCCCATACGGCTTGGAATTCCCTTAAAATACCAGATATGGGACACCGGTGCCGCCAGGGCAATATGTCCGGTGCGCTCCCTGCGTACGCTGGACTTGGTAACTTCCACACCGCATCGGTCACAGATGACGCCTTTGTATCTGATCTTCTTGTACTTACCGCAATGGCACTCCCAGTCCTTGCTGGGGCCAAAGATTCTCTCACAGTAAAGGCCATCCTTCTCCGGTTTTAAGGTTCTGTAGTTAATCGTCTCCGGCTTTTTCACTTCGCCGTGAGACCACTCCAAAATTTTCTCCGGAGAGGCCAGACCAATCTTAATTGCATCAAATGTCAACGGTTCGTAAGTTTCATTCGTCTCTGGCATGATGGATACTCCCTTCTATTATTCTTCATAGGAAGATTCGAAATCCTCGAACATCTCCTCAGCGATGCGGTCTCCCTCATCATCG
>JAAWHK010000107.1 GCA_022795805.1 Hungatella sp.
TGGCAACAAGGAGATGCGGGAGGGAACCTTTGACTACTACATGAGGGAGCCCATCGTGCAGAACGATGCCAAAGGCGTTGCTCCTCTGATTCTGGCTTACGTGGAGATGCTGTTTGCCCAGCAGCCAAAATGACATACCTTAAGACACACTCCTTTGGAGTAGGGGCACTTCGTGCCACAAGGTATACCTATTAACAGATAAAGATAAAAGATCCGGACGCACATGTGAAACTCTGTGCTCCGGACCTTTCTTTTTTCTCTACTGTCTGGGATGAGCGGTATTATATGCCGTCCTCACCGTATCTTCCCTGTGTACATAAGCCGTGTACGCCTGAGTCGTGGCCATGTCGGAGTGGCCCATCATGGTCTGCACGGCCCGCAGATCCGCCCCTCCTCCGATGAGATGGGCGGCAAAAGAGTGGCGCAGCGTATGGGGCGTAATATCCTCCGTGATCCCGGCCATGGCTCCGTAGTGCTTGATGATCTTCCAGAAGCCCTGGCGGCTCATGGGCGTACCGCTGCAGTTGACGAACAAAAGCTCCGACTCCTTTCCCTTCAGAAGAATATCCCTGGCCTCCCTCAGATATATCTCCAGAGCCTGCCTGGTAATCTTCCCAAAAGGTATGGTCCTCTCTCTGTGCTCATCCCTGCAGGTGATGAAGCCGATGGGAATATTCACCTCCTCCAGCTTCAGACCAATCAGTTCGGAAACCCGGATCCCCGTAGCGTAAAGAAGTTCCAGCATGGCCTTATCCCGCAGCTCCTTAGGTGTAGAACCCCCAGGCTGATTCAGCAGGCTGGTCACTTCCTCCACCGTCAGAATCGTCGGCGCCTTCTTTTCCACCTTAGGCGCTTTTAAAAATTCAGCCGGATCCCTGCGTATATGGCCCCGGCTGAATTCGTAGTGAAAAAACGCTTTCATGGAAGCCAGCATGCGGGATATGGTAGTAGCGGCTCTGCCCTCTTTTTCCAGATGAAGGATGTAGGAATTCAACAGGGTTTTCGTCACCTTCCCCGGCACTTCCACCCCCTGTCCTCTCAGATACTCCTCCATCTGACCCAAATCACGGCCGTAAGACATCTGCGTATTTTTGGAAACCTGCCTTTCCTCAGACAGATACTCCATAAATTCCCTTATCTCTGTTTCCATCATCCGCTCCTCTGGCTGCTCCCAGCACATGCATGGCCTGTCTGAACTGTCGCCCTTTATCCAAAAAACCACCTTTTTAGTCTCTGTCTACCATTATATATACTAATTTATTAAAAATCAAACATATTTTTCCCACTTCGGACCATTTTTCGCTGTTTTTTACGGCTTATAACCCCCACGGCAGGCCACAATCACTCAATTACATAAATTTCAGCAGCCATGGATTAACCCAGACCTCCAAAAGGCTTCCCCCTGTTACAAGCAGCCCTGCCAAAATCCATATCTTAAACTTCCGTATATCCTGCCGCTCCATCACGGCCGCCGCCCAGATCACCCAAACTGCCCCGTAGCAGAGCCCGTGAGGCAGCACGGATGCCAGCCAGTATCCCAACCCCATCCAGCCTTTTTCCAGCGTAAAGACGGTTATGACCATGGCTGCTGCCGCTCCCGCCGCAAACGCCAAAACCAGATAGGCTGCCGCCGCCGCCGGCGTCATGGCCAGCAGCCCTCCGAAACCAGCCTCCCATGCTCTCTGCCTCAGAACATACAGCCACAGCTGTTTCTGTTCCTCCCCATTCATCTCTCTCCCGGCGTAAAAAATCCCATCAAAATAGCCAATCTGCTTAAGCAGTTCCCCGCTCAGCAGATTGGCCCCAATGGTTCCCGCCAGAATACCGCCCATAACAGATATAAGCCAGAAATTCCGGAAAGGAATCCTTCTCCATCTCTTCATGTCTGCCACCCCTGCCCGCTGTATTTGCCGCCCTGCGGCCAACTGCAATCAATTATCACAATATATGCTGACATGCGCTGCAGGTATGTCTTTTATTCGGATTTCCCGGCTCACACCAGGATGCCTGATTCCCGCGGTTCACCGCTCTGCGGCGCCGTACTTTACCGCATAAGCCGTAATGGCCGCCACAGTCTTGCCGTCGGTTATCTTTCCGCTGTAGATCAGATCCAGCAGATCCTTCAGTTCCCACGGCTCCACTTCGATCACCTCGTCCTCATCCAGATGCTGATGGGAGGGAATCAGATTCCGCGCAACAAAGATATCAATGGCCTCATCACAAAATGCCACTGTGGTGTTTACGCTAATAAGGTACTCCAGCTTCTCCGTCCTGAAACCGGTCTCCTCCTCCAGCTCCCTGTATGCGCATTCAATCTTCGGCTCGTCAGGGGCATCCAGCTTCCCTGCCGGAATCTCCAGGGTCTCCCTGTTCAGAGCATTGCGGTACTGCCGCACCATAAGAATCTTTCCGTCGTCCGCCACGGGAAGCACTGCGGCCGCTCCGTCATGGTGAATAAAATCCCAGTGGGCCTCATGGCCGTTGGCCAGGACCGTATCCTGGTAAATCTTTAAAATTGTCCCCTGATATTTCAGTTCCCTGTTTAACCGAATCACACTGTCTGCCATATCATTAACTCCTCCGCCTTTTTGTTAAGAAATCTATTGAATCCAGGCGCCCGTCGAATCCACCCGTCTTCCGCTTCCATCGGGAATCATCCTGCTCACCTGCATATCCCCGTTCTCCGGATCACAGTAATAAGACTTTTCGTTCCAGTCTATCCATCCCGTAACCATATAGCCCGAAGAATTAAAATAGTACCATTTGTCGTCTATAAGCTGCCAGTCGGCCGCCGTGTAGCTTCCGTCGCCGTTGCGGTACCACCAGCCCGTGCTGTCCCGGATCCAGCCGTACTGATCCGGCCTGTAGTTCAGCTGTCTTACCTGGCTGGGCTCCTGTGCTCCGTCGGGAATAAGACTGCCGTATCGGTCCTTCATCTGCTGAGCCGTACTCTCATCAATGACGGAGACCTGCCCGCATTCTGTCCACTCACTCTTTGTCCTCTCGTCTTTCATATTAACTGCCCGCACCCTGTAACTGTAGGTTCCTGCTCTCCGCATCCGGCTTCCAAAATCCATGACAGACTCTTTCGTCCTCTCGATGTCTCCCACGGCCCTGCCGTCGCAAAACAGGCGGACCTCATAGTACCCCGTGTTGTCCACCCTGCTCCATCTGCCCTGTGTGGCCGAATCCCAGCCCAGCTCCGTAAAAGTCCCCAGAACTCCGGTCATGGACGGCAGTGTCACGGTGAGCTCCACGATGCCGGGACTGGCCTGGCGCCCGTTGGTATAGGTGGCACCCTCGATCACAATATCGCTTCCCTTCACAGAAAAATAACTTCCGTCCTCAGCGTGCAGATACACACTGAGCCTGGGGACCGTCCCCTTCTCCCACCGTTCAATTTTGTTGAGTATCTGGGTCTCCCCCACATAGCAGTCTCCCTTTATAACCGTGATCTCAATGTCATTCTCATTACAGACGCTGCCTATGGCCAGATTGCTGTCAAACTCCAGCTCTATGCCTGTAATTTCCGCCGCCTGGGCTTTGCCCGGAAACAATCCTGCCGCCAAAATCAGGAGCAGACAGGAAACTTTCTTCCTTCTCCTCATACCGCACCAGTCCTTTCCTCACATAACTTAACTCTAGCCCTTCCCACCTTCTCTGTCAACCGAATTTTTTCTTAACAAATGTATAAACTAAAAAGAGACCCTGCATGACGCAAAGTCTCTCTCTTTTCTTATTTTGCATAATCGGTAACTCTCGATTCGCGGATAACATTGACACGAATCTGCCCGGGATATTCCATGGATTCCTCAATTTTCTTGGAAATATCTCTGGCAAGCAGCACCATGTCATCGTCATTGATCTGTTCCGGAACCACCATAACCCGGACCTCACGTCCTGCCTGGATAGCAAATGACTTATCTACTCCCTTAAAGGAGTCGGTAATCTCCTCTAACTGTTTCAGTCTGTTTGTATATGTCTCCAAAGTCTCCCTTCTTGCACCCGGCCTTGCAGCGGATATGGTATCTGCCGCCTGGACGATACAGGAAATCAGACTCTCCGGCTCAACATCGCCATGATGGGATTCCACTGCATTGATAACTGTGGCAGATTCCTTATATTTTCTGCACAGCTCTGCCCCCAGTTTCACATGGGAACCTTCCACCTCATGGTCAATGGATTTACCAATGTCATGTAATAATCCGGCGCGCTTTGCCATGCGGATGTCAACACCGACCTCCGCAGCCAGCAGGCCTGACAACTGGGCAACCTCTATGGAATGCTTCAGCGCATTCTGCCCATAGCTGGTACGGAACCTCATCTTACCCAGAAGCTTTACCAGCTCCGGATGGATACCGTGGATACCGACTTCAAGTGTGGCAGCCTCGCCATCCTCCCGCATATTAATCTCTACTTCCCTCTGTGCCTTCTCAACCATCTCTTCGATTCTGGCCGGATGAATACGCCCGTCCACAATCAGACGCTCCAAAGCAATCCTCGCGACTTCTCTTCTCACCGGATCAAATCCCGATAATACCACCGCCTCCGGAGTGTCGTCAATGATCAGCTCAACGCCGGTCATAGTCTCCAGCGTACGGATGTTGCGGCCTTCCCGGCCGATAATACGCCCCTTCATCTCATCATTAGGAAGCTGCACTACAGAAACCGTCGTTTCTGCCACATGATCGGCAGCACACCTCTGAATCGCTGTCACTACGTACTCTCTGGCTTTCTTCTCCGCCTCTTCCTTGGCCCTGTTCTCCATCTCTTTGATCATTCTGGCCGTATCATGCTTCACATCCTCTTCCACGGATTTCAACAGATACTCTTTGGCCTGCTCGGAAGTCAGGCCGGAGATTCTCTCCAGTTCCTGCTGCCGCTTGTCCAAAAGTTCGTCTGCCGCTGCCAGTTTCCTGCTCACATTCTCCTCACGGGCGGTCAGGCTTGTCTCTCTGCGTTCCAGGGTCTCGGACTTCTTGTCCAGGTTCTCTTCTTTGTTCAGTACACGTCTTTCATACCTTTGAAGCTCTGCTCTTCTTTCCTTCGTCTCTTTTTCCAGTTCATTTTTAGTCCGTAGGGACTCTTCCTTGGCTTCCAGGAGAGCTTCACGTTTTTTTGTCTCTGCGGTTTTTAATGCTTCATCTATTATCTCTCTTGACTTTTCC
>JAAWHK010000108.1 GCA_022795805.1 Hungatella sp.
ATGATTACCATTTCCCACTATGAGATGCCGCTGAATCTGGCGGATAAGTACGGCGGATGGAAGGATCGGAGAATAATTGATTTCTATATCCGGTTTGTGACGGCCATGGCCGACCGCTGGAAAGGAGTGGTAAAATACTGGCTTACATTTAATGAGATAGGAAACAATATTCATAAGATGGAGTGGATGACTGCCGGAATAGACCCTGAAAACGATACGCTGCAGGACGTGTATCAGGCTTCCCACCACCAGTTTGTGGCCAGCGCGCTGGCTGTCAGGGCGATTCATGAGCGGGACAGCCAGGCCAGGGTAGGTTCTGTCATTGAGTACAAGACCATGTATCCAATGAGCTGCGACCCTAAGGATTCCCTGGTGGTGTGCGGGGAGAAGCAGAGAGGGTATTTCTTCTCCGATGTACAGGTTCGGGGTGTGTACCCGGGATATGCGTGGGAATATTTTCAGGATAATGGGATTGAAATTTTTTATACGGATGAGGATATGGAACTGATTGAAAAGTATCCGGTTGATTTCCTGAGTTTTACGTATTACCGCTCCCGGATTGCGTCCAAAGACTATGTTGAATCCGTGCAGAAGGAGACGAACCAGTCGGACAGCGCGGTGGAGGGGGACAACTCCTACCGGGGCGATTCCAATATAGTCAATAAAGGCATAACAAACCCCTATCTCAAAGTGACTCCCTCCGGCTGGTCTGTGGACCCCGACGGGCTTTACCTTGCCCTGGTTGATCTGTACGGCAGGTATCAGATTCCCATTTTTATTGCGGAGAATGGTCTGGGGGTTAAGGAGGAGCTGACAGATGGAACAGTCAACGACACATACCGGATGGAATACTTAAGAGATCACATTCTGGCGATGAAAAAGGCCCTCAGAAACGGAGTGGATCTGTTCGGCTATGCATGGTGGGGGCCCATTGACCTGGTCTCCAACGGCTCCGGCCAGATGTCCAAGCGGTACGGATTTATCTATGTAGACCGAAACGATGCCGGTGAGGGAACCTTAAACCGATACCGCAAACAGTCCTTTTACTGGTACAAAAAAGTTATCGCCTCCAACGGAGAGGATCTTGGCATTGAGGCGCATTTCGTACTTGACACCGGTAGTGAATTGTCGTAAAATTTACTTACGAGGGTAGTACCAAAATAAGGATAAGAAGGAGAACAAAATTATGCTTTCAAAGACATTAACAGTAGTAAATCCATCAGGTCTCCACTTAAGACCGGCGGGTGTTTTATCCCAGACAGCCATGAAGTTTAAATGTGACGTTATCATCGAGTGCGGCGAGAAGAGGGTTATTGCCAAGAGCGTGCTGAACGTTATGGCTGCAGGCATCAAGTGCGGTACCGAGATCACTCTGATCTGTGACGGCGAGGACGAGGCAGATGCTATGGATACTATCTCCAAAGCGATCGAGTCCGGCCTGGGCGAGATGTAATCTCATCTTGTACATAATGATTTAACAGAGGTTGCTGCGAGGCAGGTGATAAATCTGCGGCAGCAGCCTCTTTTTAACATATACATTGGGGCACGCCCTTTGTGGGGATTTTAGGGATGCTTTACTACGGTAATCTTGTTGTTGTATAATGTCTGAAAGTGTAGTAAAATATAAAGGCTATTTAAACAAGGAGACGACTGGAGGAGACAAGGTGGCAGCGAGTTTACTGCACACTCCGGAGGGAGTGCGGGATATTTACAACGGGGAATGCGCCGCAAAACTGGCGGTGCAGGACAGGATCAGCAGAGTGTTTCACCTGTATGGGTATGAGGACATTGAGACACCTACATTTGAGTATTTCGATATTTTCAACAAGGAGAGGGGCAGCGTCACGTCCCAGGAGATGTTTAAATTTTTTGACAGGGACAACAATACCCTGGTGCTTCGACCCGATGTGACGCCGTCCATTGCCAGGTGCGTGGGCAAATACTTTTCCGAGGCGGACAGCCCTGTGAGGCTGTGCTACAGGGAAAGGACTTTCACCAACAACACCAGCTATCAGGGGCGCTTAAAAGAGGTGACCCAGACAGGGGTGGAGCTTATCGGGGATGATAAAAGCGGGGCCGACGGGGAGGTTATCGCCATGGTCATTGAGTCCCTGAAGGCGGCGGGCTTAAAGGAGTTTCAGGTGGAAGTGGGCCAGGTGGAATTTTTCAGGGGGCTGACAGAGGAAGCGGGGATGGACGAAACGACCTGTGAGACGCTGAGGGAGCTGATTGAGAATAAGAATTACTTCGGTGTGGAGGAGCTGGTCCTGGAGAGAAACATGGCAGAGTCTCTGAAGACGCTGTTTTTAAGGCTTCCGGAGCTGTTCGGGGATCTGGAACAGATCAGGCAGGTGAAATCCATGGTCACCAACCCCCGCTCCCTTGCTGCCATCGAGCGGCTGGAGAAGGTACAGGCTATTCTGGAGGTTTACGGCCTGGCGGAGTATGTATCCTATGATCTGGGGATGCTGAGCAAATATCGGTACTACACGGGAATCATCTTCAAGGCGTACACCTACGGGACAGGAGAATATATCGTAAACGGGGGCCGGTACGACAAGCTGCTGGAACAGTTTGGAAAGGATGTTCCGGCGGTTGGGTTCGCCATTGTCATTGACCGGCTGATGATGGCCATGTCCAGGCAGAAGATCTCAGTGGATGCAGGGGCCGTCCATACCATGGTCGTGTATGAGCAGGGAGGCTTAAACCGGGCCATTGCCCTGGGGTGCAGGCTTCGGGGAGAGGGAAAGGGAACCGTACTTATAAGGAAATCTCCCTGCAAAGATGAGGAGGCATACAGAAAGCAGGCCCTGGACCAGGGGGTTCGCGTTTTGGCATGGGTGAGTGAAACGGAGGATGCGCTTGTGCCGCTGAGATGAGGCTAGTGTGCTGACACGTTCATTTTCAGCTAAATGTGTCAGCACACTAGGGCCGGAGGGCAGACAGCAAAAGACAGATACAGGAGGAAGATATGGGTGAGTTGACCATTGCCCTGACAAAGGGGCGGCTGGCATACAGGACGCTGGAACTTTTGGAGAAGGTGGGAATCACCTGTGAGGAGATGAAGGACAAAAATTCCAGAAAGCTGATTTTTGTCAATGAGGAGCTGGGAGTGCGGTTTTTTCTGGCCAAGGCCAATGATGTGCCCACCTACGTGGAGTACGGGGCGGCGGATATAGGCATCTGCGGCAAGGATACCATACTGGAGGAGGGGCGGAAGCTCTATGAGGTCATTGACCTGGGGTTCGGTACATGCAGGATGTGCGTGTGCGGGCCAAAAGAGGCCGGGGAGCTTCTGAAACACCACCAGCTTATCCGGGTGGCCACCAAGTATCCAAACATTGCCAAGGATTATTTTTATAATAAGAAGCATCAGACCGTGGAGATCATCAAGCTTAACGGCTCCATTGAGCTGGCGCCCCTTGTGGGGCTGTCGGAGGTGATCGTGGATATTGTGGAGACAGGCTCTACTTTGCGGGAGAACGGCCTTGCGGTTCTGGAGGAGATCTGCGATCTGTCCGCCAGAGTCATTATAAACCAGGTGAGCATGAAACGGGAGAATGCACGGATAACCGGTCTGATCCGGGATTTAAAAGATGTTTTGCAGGAGGGATTGGCATGAGAATCGTAACATTGGACGAAACCACCAGGGAAAATATTCTGTCGGATCTGCTGAAGCGGGATCCCAACAACTATGACAGCTACGGGGACGCAGTCCAGGAGATTGTGGATGCGGTGAAGGAGAAGAAGGATGAGGCGGTGTTTGCCTACACCAGGAAATTCGACGGGGCGGACATCGACAGGGAAAGCGTGCGGGTAACCGACGGAGAGATCAGGGAGGCTATGGAGGCCGTGGAGCCGGGACTTTTGGAGGTCATGAAAAAGGCCATGAAGAATATCCGGCAGTATCACCAGATGCAGGTGCAGCACAGCTGGTTTGACAGCAGGCCCGACGGCACCATTCTGGGGCAGAAGGTGACGGCCCTTGAAAGCGTGGGCGTGTATGTGCCGGGTGGAAAGGCGGCCTACCCGTCCTCTGTGCTGATGAACATCATTCCGGCGGAGGTTGCCGGGGTGGAGAGGATCGTCATGGTGACGCCGCCGGGAAAAGACGGAAAGGTGAACCCGGTGACCCTGACGGCGGCACATCTGGCAGGCGCCACGGAAGTGTACAAGGTGGGAGGCGCCCAGGCGGTGGCCGCCCTGGCTTTCGGCACGGAGTCCATTCCCAGGGTCAACAAGATCGTGGGGCCCGGCAATATTTTTGTGGCGCTGGCCAAGAAGGCGGTGTACGGGCACGTGAGCATTGACAGCATTGCAGGTCCCAGCGAGATACTGGTTCTGGCGGATGAGACGGCTAACCCAAGGTTTGTGGCAGCGGATCTTTTATCCCAGGCAGAGCACGACGAGCTGGCTTCGGCCATTCTGGTAACCACCAGCAGGGAGCTGGCGGTGAAGGTCTCAGAGCAGGTGGACAAGTTGGTGAAGCAGCTTTCCAGAAAGGAGATCCTTGAAAAATCCCTGGATAACTTCGGATACATCCTGGTGGCCGATTCCATGGACGACGCCGTGGAGACGGCCAATGCCATTGCATCGGAGCATCTGGAGATTGTCACGAAGAATCCTTTTGAGGTGATGACCAAGATCCGCAACGCGGGGGCTATTTTCATCGGCGAGTACAGTTCGGAGCCTCTGGGGGACTATTTTGCAGGGCCCAACCATGTGCTTCCCACCAACGGGACGGCCAAATTCTTTTCGCCTCTGGGGGTGGATGATTTTATAAAGAAATCCAGCATTATCTACTATTCCAGGGAGGCGCTGGAGCCGGTACATAAGGATATTATGGCATTTGCCCAGGCGGAGCATCTGACTGCCCACGCCAATTCCATACGGGTAAGATTTGAGGGGGAGGACTGAACATGGAGGGACTGGATTTAAACCGGGAAGGGATTGTGGACCGGGAGACCGCCGAAACCAGAATCCGCCTGACGCTGAATCTGGACGGAGCGGGAAAGGCAAATGTCCGCACGGGCATCGGATTTTTTGACCACATGCTTAATGGATTTGCCAGACACGGACTCTTCGACCTGGATCTGGACGCGGCCGGGGATCTGGAGGTGGATACCCACCACACGGTTGAGGATGCGGGGATTGTGCT
>JAAWHK010000017.1 GCA_022795805.1 Hungatella sp.
TCACCTCATAAATTGTTAAGATATTCATATTATATCGGAACATATGTTTGGTTTCAAGACCCTAATTCAATATCAACACAATTTTTGACTAACACCTTTTGTTTTTCTTTTCTCAGCTTACCTGACCTACTCTCCTGACTACCGGAGCAGATTCATCACCAGTTCCGGAAGAGAATTGGCCTGAGCACACATGGACGCTCCTGCCTGAAACATAATATTCTCCCTCGTAAGGTTTGTAAATTCTTCTGCCATCTCGGTATCCCTGATACGGCTCTCCGCTGCAGTCATATTCTCAGAGGTGACACTCAGATTCTGATACGTATGTTCCAGGTGATTCTGAGACGCGCCGAATCCTGCCCGAATATCTGCCACGGCTTCGATGGCAATGTCAATATTCCTCATAGCATCGTTGGCAGCATCCAGCGACTTTATATTAATATCCTGTAGTTCCAGTCCTTCAGCACTCATGAAATAACGGGGCACATCCAGTGTCTCCGGAGAGCTGGGACCAATCTGAAGGGTAATATCCCCAATATCGGCCGGTTTAGGCGGCTCTATGCCTAACGGAGGCTTCCCACTGTCGAACAGCGGAATCTCGTCAAAATTGGTAGTTTCACCGATTCGGTTAATCTCGTCGATAAGCTGTTCCCGCTCAAAATCGAGATTCTGCCTGGCTGCGCTGGTATACGTACTGTTGGCGGACTGAGTCGCCAGGGTCTTCATCCTCTCCAGCATGGCATGCACCTCAGCCAAAGCTCCGTCTCCCGTCTGAGTCAGTCCGATGCCGTCGTTCGCATTCCTCATGGCCTGATCCAGTCCTCTGATCTGGGTCCGCATCAGTTCCGATATGGTAAGCCCCGCCGCATCGTCTCCCGCCCGGTTAATACGGTATCCTGACGAAAGCTTCTCCAAGGATTTCTTCATCTTTTCGTTCGTAATACTCCGGTTTCTGGAAGAATTAATACCGGCTATATTGTTCTGTATAATCATGATCCGCAATCACCTTCCTTAACTACGCCACAGCATCCTAACCAACCCGAATCTGCCGGATGCCATTTTCCAATCCAATCTTGTTTCTGCTTATTATATCGGCAATAATCTTCCGTTCATAAAGTAAACACGCGGTTTTTTTATATCCTGGATGTCACGTCTTTGCCTTGACATTCTATCCCAGCCATGCTATTTTTAAAAAAACATTTACGAGGTCTTTATCCATGAACAAAATCACCGTCATCATTCCCTGCCATAACACCGCCCTTTTCATCGACCGCTGCATGACTTCCGTCACCACCCAGACCATAGGCATAGAGAATCTGGAAATCATCTGTATCGACGATGCCTCCACAGACGATACCTTGCACCGTCTCCAGACGTGGGAACAGCGTTTCCCCGATAATATCATCCTCATCCCCCTGGATTCCAACCGAAAGCCCGGCGCTGCCAGAAATATCGGCCTGAGCTATGCCTCCACGGATCTGGTCTCCTTCGTGGATTCCGACGACTGGCTGGAACCTGACTGTTTTGAACAGCTTTATAGCCCTATGCAGCAGTATGACTGCGATGTGGTATTCTGCGGATTTAAGAGGGATCCCTCCGGAGCACTGACTTATTTTGACAGAGACAGCCGCTCCTATATAGAAGAGAACCACCTTATAATCGCCGATACAGAAGAATTAACAAAACACCTGATGAAAGACAAAATCATGGGAAGAACCCCTTGTGGAAAACTTATCCGCAAAACACTCCTCACGGATCATGCCATCTTCTTTCCGGAAGATCTGGTCTATGAGGACAACTTCTGGATTCCCCTGCTGCATATCTACACGAAGAAGCTGTATGTGATAGAATCCCCCCTGTACCATTGGTTTGTCAATCTCGACTCCATCACGTTGTCGAAGAACGTAGATTTCCACACCGACTGGATCACCATACAGATGATAAAGCTCCATGAGTACGAAAGGCGGGGCCTTTTCCAAAAATACCGCGAAGAACTGGAGTTTGATCTCCTGACAGATGCAGCAGGGTTCATGTCCCTTCTGATCTCCCAGTATGACAACCCCTGCTATTCCCTGTACCAGCTGGAGAAGGAACTGGTGACAAGCCGCATACCTGACTACAAACACAGTAAATATGCCGCAGATTTCCTGTCGTATTCCGGAAGTCTCCTGGAGGCATTATATGCTCCCCTGGACAGAAAGCAGTTTCAGGAATTTGCAAAAACGATCAAACAGGTATGGAAGGATTTGGGACAGGCTCTGTAGTGCAAAAAATTATCTTGATTTCCGAATGCATGATAAGCCGAGAACAAACCATACCGCAAAAGAAGCCTGAAACAGATAGTCCGTATCAGGCTTCTTTTTACTCTATTGATATTTTGCCAGCTCATCACTTAAATCTCTTTCTTTCTCCTACTGATATATCTGACCCGCAAAAAGGCGGTTAATACCATTTCCAAACTATTCGCTTCTGTAATCCGATAATTGTCTTTCTCTTGTAGCTCATTATCTGTAAAGTCATTAAGTGCTGTTATCGTAAACGAAACCGCAATCAACATTACACTGATATCACAGAATACACCGTATTCAGAGTTACTTCCTCCTCATCTCCCTAAGCCGCCCCTTCGCCGCCTCATATCCTTCCTTTGCCGCCTCCCGGTAATACTTCACTGCCAGTTCCTCCTGCCCGGACACCTCATACCATGCCCCCAGGTTATAGGCGGCCTTAAAGGACCCTGTCCCCACCACACCTCCCATCTCCGGCCTCTCACCCAGTCTCAGGCACTTCAGCCAGCACTTCTCAATATTGGGCAGCAGCTCTATGTACTTCTCCACGTCCGACAGTACCCTCTTCATATAAAAAAGGCCGCACACAAAACAGAAGTCCGACCAGTTCCCAAGCACACTCTCTTCTTTTTCCACAATCCCTGCCGCCTCGTCCAGGCACTCCCCCGTCCCCAGATCCAGCAGTGTATACAGATACAGCACCACACCGCCGGCCCGGTACCCTCCGTCGGCCTCTGCCAGGCGGTAAAAGCCCCGAAAATACTCCAGGCTGTCCCTAAGCCTGTTCAAATTCCGCAGGGTAGACGCCATCTGAAACTGATAGTACCCGTCCTTTGGATACTTTGCCACCGCCTCCTCCAGGTAGACCAGATTCCGCTCCCCCTTGTCCGCCACCATGTACCCGTCATGGTCTGCCGCAAGAGGCACCTGATAACACGGATACTGCCCCTCCGGCTGCTCATGGATCATCCCTGTGTATCTCACACCCCTGGGAAGCAGCCTGGGAAGCACGGAAGTACTCTGGCTGATTCCCTCTTGATCCCTGTAGGAGTCGTACCGGATAATCCCTCCCAGCCACATCCCCTGACGCCCTTTCAGAACCTTCTCCAGCCCCTTCCGGCTGCAGGGTCTCAGGTACTCGTCCGCGTCCAGCACCAGGTTCCAGTCTCCGTCCGACTGCTCCAGAGCGAAATTGCGGGCTGCGGAAAAGTCGTTGACCCACGCAAATTCCACAACCCGTGCCCCCATCTCCCTGGCTATCTCTCTTGTCCTGTCCGAGGAGCCGGTGTCCGCTATGATAATCTCATCCACCAGCGGCCGGGCCGCCTTAAGGCAGCGCCTTAAGGACCGCTCCTCATTCTTCACAATCATCACCAGATTTATCTTCACCTTGCACCCTCCGGCTTTTTCAGCTTCTCCATCTGCTTGGAGAACACGAACTTCCTTATGGTGGTCTCCGCCTCCGGCGTCAGGTCGAAAAACTGACAGCCGTACCCGAATCCGCCGGACACAGACTTCTTCACCCTGAGAATTTTTGCCCTGAGATTCAGCATCTCACCGTCGAAACGATGGCTGAACGAAGCCCTGACGCCCACCGCTATGGCCTGGGAAGTCACCACGAAGATACCGCCCGCGCTGATATTCTTGATGGTTCCCGTGAAAAACTGACCGTCACTGGTGGTAAACTCCGTAGAGATATGTACTCTGACTCTCAGATCCGCCTGGCGCTGGAACACATCCACCACCTCCAGCACCTCCACATCGGCCATCCACGGTTCTCCCATACTGTTCTGGGAATTCTTGCGGATCACCAGCTCGCACCACGTGCGCATCAGGCCCTGCTGTATATCGTAAAAATCCACGTAAGTCTGAAACCTTACGCTGCGCAGTTTGTAATTGCTGAAATACAGATGGATGGTTCCGTTTCTGTCGCTCTCCACCCTGGCCCTGGACAGGGGTTTGTTGTCTGTTCCGTATACCAGGCACATCTCGCAGTCTCTCAGCTTCATGGTATCCGTCTTCCTCCTTCACTCAGTTTTGGCATGCTTTTTCGCCTGCCTGGCTCTATACAACCACCGATCCTGCCGACTTGCTGGCATTCATCATCATCTGCAGCCGCAGAATCTCTATAAGACTTGAAAAACTTTCCTTATTGAGAGAGATCGTATCCCCTCCTTCGTCCACCGTGGCTGTTCCCAGAAGCATACTCAGGGCATTGGTGCTGGTTCCGTAGTAGCTTCCCATGCCGCTCAGTCCCATGAGGCCTCCTCCGAGACCGCTGCCCATGCCGTACAGACCCGCCGACTGCCCGTAGGAGCCGTATGTACTTCCTGAATCACTGAGCATGCTGCCTACGCTGCTGCCCGAAACCCCGTACAGGCTTAAAAGCTGATCCGACGTAAGGCCTGCCAGGCTGCTGCCCGACATCATTCCGTATAAGCCCGACATACCGCCGGACTCCACCATCTTTCCGGCATAAAGAGGCGATCCGTTGAGATAGGAGGTTACCGTCTTCACATAATTCTGCGTCTCCTTGTAGGGCGGGATGCCGCCGTACTTCTGAACGCTGTTGGGGCCTGCGTTGTAGGCGGCCAGCGCCAGACTTACATTGCCGTTAAACCGCTCCAGATTCTCCTTTAAGTACTTGGCGCCGCCCATGATGTTCTGCCTCGCATCGTAGGGATTCGACACTCCCAGCGACCTGGCCGTGGCAGGCATAAGCTGCATCACGCCGATAGCCCCGGCTTTGGACACCGCATTGGGATTAAAATTGGACTCCGCCTTGGCCACAGCCCTTAAAAGATCCACGGAGACTCCGTATCTGGCCGAAGCGTCCTCAAATATATCGTCCATGCTCTCCGCCCTGCTTCCCCAGGAGGCACTTTTAAACGCGTCCCTGAAGCTTTCTCCGGCTTTCTCCGTCTGAGCCGCCTGCTTGTTGGGGGTACTGATCTCACTTGTATTGACGGCTGCCGCCGATGTCACCAAACTCATACTGCCTTCTCCTCATTTTCACTGTTTTCGCTGTTCGAACTTCTTACTGATATGCCGCTCCGTTGGCGCCTATGGTCCATCCGTCCAGAACCGTACCCGCCGCCATACTCCCGTCGTTATAGAGAAAATACCAGGTTCCCCCCGGATTAATCCATCCGGTCCGCATCCTCCCGTCTTCTCCCAGATAATACCACTTTCCGTTGATCAGAGACCATCCTCTCTGCATATAACCGGAGCCGTCCAGATAGAACCACTGGCCCGGCACGGGCTGAATCCATCCGGTCTGCATCTGACCGCTGCTGTTGGAATAAAACCATGTGTCTCCGTATGGGTTGATCCATCCGGTCTGCATGATGCCGTTCTGGTTCATATAGTACCAGAAGCCGTTGATAAAATGCCATCCTTTAGCCATATTGCCGTTTCCGTCAAAATAATACCACTTTTCGGAGACCTTCTTCCATGTATTGACATCCTTGCGGCCGTCCGGCAGCACATAGTTGCCGTTTTTAATGGAACCGCCGTCGTCCGTGTTGCCGTTCCACTTAAACTGTGTATCGTCCTCATCGATGGAAGCCACAAACACACCGTCTTTCAGATATTTCTTCTCATCGGAGGTGGTGGGAATAGCCTTCACCTCATAGGAGTATGTCTTATCGGCATCTTTCATGTACTGCCCCAGATCCGCACTGGTTCCCTTCACCGTCAGCTTTTTCACCGACTTGCTGTCCCCGTAGACCACCACCGAATACCCCGGCGCGTAATCCACGGACTGCCACACAGCCTTGGTGTTATCCGCGCTGCTCCAGCCTGCCCAGGCAGTGCTTCCCAGTACCATCACCGGCTTGAAATCCGCCTTTACCACAAGCTTGTCGTCCCCTTCGGCCCTGGCCGACACATAATCCGCGCCGGAGACTTTGCACTGAGAACGGTTTAAAGACACGGGAAATACCTTTCCCGCATCCGCCTGCACGGTGATCTCCACCCGGACCTTCTGCCCCGGTTTCCACCGCTCCGGATCCGTCCTGTAAACCACTTCCCCCAGAGAGCAGCCGCTGCCGCTCACCGTAATCGCCGGCTCCAGAATCTCCTCCGGCTCACCGTAGGCAGCTTTCAGGGCAACCGATACGTTCTCGATCACGCTGGAATCCGCACCGTAGGCCGAAGAGCTTCCTCCCCCCCACAGTACTCCGGCCAAAATCCCGACACACAGCCCAAACGCTGTCTTCCTCACTCTGTCCCGTATTTTCATAATGTATGTACTCACCTCGAATCTTGTTTTCCCTATCTCCACACTCCGTCGGAATCCAGATGGAATCCGTCAACATCCGTATTGTACGCCATCTCCCCGGATCCCGGGTAGAAATAGTACCAGTGGTCGTCAATCTGATACCACCCCTCCACCATCTCGCCGTTGGTATCCGCAAAATACGTCCTCTCATCCCTTCGGATCCATCCTGTAAACATGGCTCCCTGAAGACTGTTGTCCAGCGTATTCATATAGTACCACTTGCCGTCTTTCTTAAGCCAGCCGGTGTAGGCGCTTCCGTCGTCATTAAAATAGTAGTAATATCCTCCGATGACTCTCCACCCGGAGGTCACCATGCTTCCCTGAGACCGCCCGTTCTCGCCCTCCGGCCGGAAATAATACCACTTGCCGTTATCTCTCACCCAGCCCAGTGCCATCTGCCCGCTTCCGTGAAGGTAAAACCACTCTCCCCCCAGCTTAAGCCAGCCGGTAACCATGGTGCCGCTTCCGTCGAAATAATACCACAGTCCGTCTATGGCCTCCCAGCCGCCGGTGCGGAAATTCCCGTCGGGGAAACGGTATTTCCACGTATTCCCCTCCTTGATCCAGCCTACGGTCTCCTCCGTTCCCTTTACAGCCTTGGGATCCGAGGACTGCTGTCCCTTGCCGTCGGACACATACCGCTCCGTAATCTGCAGCTCACCGGACTCCAGCCAGTCGCTGCTCTTGCCATAGGACTTCTGAAAATCCGTCCCGGGAATGGTCCGGATCTTAAACGTGTACCTGCCGGTCTGTGTCATATAGGGATAAAAATTGTAGTTGGTGGCCGATGTCTTGCTGACTTTGAACACATTCTTCTCGTTCCGCAGAAGCTGGACTTCGTAATAGCCCGATCCGTTCTCCGGCTTCTCCCATTTGGCCTCACCCATGTTCTTCTCATTCCAGTAGGCGTCCCTGGGCGTGTCGTATTCTCCCTTAATGGGATTCAGCCTGACGATCACCGCCAGCTTATCCCCCTCTCTCTTGGCCGACACGAAAGTTCCTCCGCTGACTTTCACATTGGAAGCCTTGTAGCTGGCCAGGAAATAGTACTCACTCACATCGTCCGGCTCCAGCACAATCCGCATCCTGGGTTCGTCCGCCGCCTTTACATTGCCTGATCCGCTGTCGCTCCAGGCAGCTTCCGACACCGTAAAGTGGCTGCCTTTCTCCGCCACCAGGATGCCTCCGTCCGCCGGGCTTCCGCTGCCGATCTCGATCTTCGGCAGGGAGTATCCCACTTTCAGCTTTGACGATATCTTTATGCTCACCGAATTAATCGGCTTTGTGGCCGCCCATGCTTCCATCGGCAGGCCTGCCAGAAAGGCACAGACCAAAACGAAAGCTGTCAGCCTTTTTATTCTCTGATACACTGCAAATCAACTCCTTCTTAATTCTCTGTGAAGCCGTGCCGCCTTATTCCAGGCCGGCTCCGGTCTCCATGTCGTCCCCGCCCTCCGGGGCCTCCCCTGCTGCTTCTTTATCGGTCTCTGCCCCCGGCACATATCCCAGAAAATAGATATAGATATCCACAATGGCCTGGTACAGTTCCAGAGGAATCTCCTGTCCCAGCTGAAGCTGAGTCAGAAGCGTAGCCAGAGAGTCGTCCTCATACACAGGCACTCCTGCCTCCATAGCAGTCTCCGTGATCTTCTCCGCCAGGTAACCCATACCCGACGCCACGATCACCGGAGCTCCGTTCTTATCGGGATTATATTTTAATGCTACGGCCTTCTGCCGCATCAGATCCTCAAATTCTGACATTGATCGTTCTCTCCCTCTCCCGTATCTCAGGAAAAATCTCGTCCACTCTTCTGTCCCGTGTGTGGCGCCGGACCATAAGCTGACTGAAACGGAAGCCGTTCTCCTTCAGGATATCGGCCACATCCGTCTGAATCTTCTTTTCCTCCTTCACCAGATGGGGCGGTACGAACAGCTGCACCCCGGCTTCCCGGTTCTGCAAAGTCAGCACCAGCTCAAACTTCCCCACGCTCTGGATGTCAAATTTCAGGAAGAGCTTGATCTTCCTGGCGCCCTCCTGGTCTCCCCGGTCCGAATCCGGATCCACCCACATCTCCGACATCACGTTGTTGTCCTCGTACTGGAAAGGAAGGATAAAGTGGAGCAGCGGCATGTACACGCTTTCGTTGAGAAGCATGCCGTTCATGATGGAGTAAAACTGCTGCACATTCTCCAGGCCTCCGTAACCGTTAGCCCCTTTCAGCAGAAGTCCCGACAGGCCGTCCGCAAATCCGGACAGGGGGCCATCGGCTCCCCGCGTTCCCAGAAGGTTGTTTAAACTCTCCTGGGCATCTCCCTTGAACAGTCTGGCAAAATCCCTGTCCCCTGTCATATTCTCAAACAGCTTCCGCAGCCTCTCCTCGTCTCCGTCCTGATACCTGGCCGCGTGAAACACCAAAAGCATAGCAGCCTCCCGGACCGCACCGTAGTCATGGGTCCGTGAAATGTAGTCCGCCAGAAACGGAATCAGACTCTTGTTGAGCAGCGCCGTATTCCCGGCCGTATCTCCGTTGGCTGCCTGCCAGTTCATGGAGTCTGCCAACTCCTTAAAATCTTCCCTGTAGGATCGAAGCAGAAGCTGGGCGATATCGTCTGTCAGGGAACGCATCTGCTGCAAAAGATGCTCTCCCGACGAAAAATTATTATAGCTCTTAAGGAAATCCAGCGCCGCCTCCTGAAGCGCTCTGGAGGAGCTTCCCAGAAGGAGGGTCCGAAACTGATTGAAGAAAGTCCCGGAGAACTTGGCCTGCAGTACCCCCTGCCCCTGAAGGTAAGCCAGAAGATCCTCCGGCGAGTCCATGCGCATGGACAGGAGGAACTTCTCCACCAGGTCAGCTACCTCAGCCTTGTCAAGACCTGCCCCGTCCGTAAACAGAAGGCGCTCCATGGCGCCCGCCAGATCGCTGCTCTCCCCCAGTCCCTTGACAAACGCACCGTAGTTGCTGTCGTAGTCCACTACGCTCAGAAGGGCATCCTGGGTGTTCTTCCCCATCTGGTCCCCTTCTCTGCCGTCGGGCCGCACCACCCGGGTGGGATCCGCCGGATTATGGATGGCCGGATTCCCCGCGCCGTGCTTGGGATCCTGAGGATTGATCATATTGCGGTTATCGATATTAGGCGTCGTCACCTGTAAAATATTGGCCATACTTCCCCCTGTATCTGATTCCTGTATATTTATAAATACATACAATAATTTTATATATCGGCGTATTTATCCTTTTTATTATATTATCTTTTTCCTTTTTGCACAAGATAAGAAAATAATATTATTTTTACAGCTTTATTAACTTTATAACGTTTGAATAAACTTTGGCGGATCTCACCTGCTCCGCAATTTTGGCTTATTGTTCCCGGCCCGCTCCAATTTCCGGCAAAACAGCCATAATTCACTTAATTTTATAGAGAAATCGCCGATAAAGAAAGATATAGAATGTATATCAGCGCTATTTCAGAAGGGAGGTCGCTATATGAATATTACATTCCCAACTATTAATACACCGTACCGTCCCACGGTTCCGGCACAGACGAAACGCACTCCCAGCGCTTCAAAGACCAGAGGCGATTACGACACAGTGAACATCACCAGGACCAGAACAGCCGATGATGAAGAGACCTTCGCCAGAGTGCTGGCCCGCAAGGCTGCCGCACAGCTGAACACTGCCGGGCAGGACAGAGTTCAGGAACTGAAAGCCATGGTCGCCGACGGCACCTACACACCGGATCCCCAGCGGATCGCCGGCCGGATGCTGGGTCTGGGCTGAGCGCCGTGGATTTGACAGGACAGAAAGGAGTCCATTTTATTTATGGAACAGCAGACACAGGAACTATTTGACGATTTCATTTCCGTTATAAAGGAGCTGATCGCCGTAACCCGGGATATCGCCCGGGTGGAGGAGTCCAAGGCCGAAGCCGCTTCTTTAAAGAGACACGAACTTCTCAACGACTATATCCAGGAGGAACAGGCCCACATCCTGAAGCTTCGGGGACTGGAGCAGCGCAGGATCCGTCTGGCCGGGGAGCTGGGATGGGGATCCATGACGTTCCGCCAGATTCTGGACACTGTTTCTCTCCGCCGGCTTCCCCTTCTGCGGCCTCTGTTTTCGGATCTTGAGGATCAGCTGAACCGGCTTACCAAGGCGCGCCAGGCATCGGAACAGATCATCGGAGTCCGGCTCCACGAGCTGCAGGTAGCCATCGCCCAGCAGGAAGGCGGTTCCTATGACAACGCGGGCAATGTCAACCTGAATTCCCAGTTCCACAGCAGACTCCGGAACACATACGTCTGACATTTTATTGGAAGCGCGGCATCAGCCCACGCCTTCCTGTTTATTATAACAGAAAGAATATTTGGAGGATACACATATGGTAAGAGCAACTTTCGCCGGTTTTACCACGGCTATGTCCGCCCTTCAGGCCAACCAGAAGCGTCTGGATATCACCGGACAGAACCTGGCCAACACAAATACCGTCGGCTACACCAGACAGCAGCTTCAGGTTTCCAGCCTGAACTACACCAACCCGGTCTCCCACTATATGAGCAGTTCCGAGGTGGTGGTGGGATTCGGCGTACACATGGATAAGGTCACTCAGATCCGTGACCCCTATCTGGATATGCAGTACCGCGGACAGATTCAGAAGTCCGGTTACACCGATGCCATGCAGAAATCACTTGACCGTCTGTCCGATTATCTGGATGAGACCCAGATCGACGGCATCCACATGGCCTTCCAGGAGATTCAGGCTACGCTTCAGCGTATGCACGATCTGGCCTACGTAGACGACGCTGTCTTCGAGGCGGAGCTTCGCACCCGCATGCAGGCGCTGGCCAACAAGATGAACGAGGCATCCAAGGAGATCGACAAGGCCGCCCAGGAGGAGTTCAGCCGTCTGGACGGAACAGGCACCAGCGAGCAGGGCTCCGTTCAGAGGATCAACGATATCCTTCAGCAGATCGGCCAGATGAACCGTCAGATCAAGCAGAACCAGATCATGGGGCAGCCCAGCCTGGAGCTGATGGACGACCGGAACGTGCTTATAGATGAACTGGCCAGCTATATTCCCATCGAGGTTACCTACTATAAAGACAGAGAACACGACGGCCTGAATGATGCCGGAGTGGACGACGGTAATCATTTAGGTGAGAAGTACCATCTGGACAGCGCGGGCAATATCATTATGAAGCAGGAGTGGCCCGACGATCTGCGGATTACCATGGATTATGTGGATCAAAACGGCGTTCGTCAGAAGCTTGTCCTCGTGGAAGGCACCGTGGGAAAAGGTAACGAGAACTACGGGAAAGTCACCGTTAACAACAGCGATGCTATACGAAACGGAAACATGAAGCCCAGTGGACTGGAACTTGTGTTCTCCGGATTCGAGGCAACCAGTACCCCTACGGACTATGGAACCCCTTCAGCAGACATAATTTTTTCCCGCCCCATTGATCCTGTCACCGGCAATCCTGGCGCCATCACCAGCCAGTTCCCCGCCGGCTCCGGTTCCATTCAGGCAAGTCTCGATATGCTCTGGAAGGACGGTGAGACCGCCGGCATCGCCGATGTGAGAGGCTACGATTTCTACACGAATCAGCTTGACAATCTTGCCGCCTCTTTCGCTGAGGTTATGAATACGATTAACGCAAAGTATACCGCAGCCGGCAATGATTCCCAGCTGCTTGTCAACACTACAAATGATTCAACCACTGGTATTACCGCCGCCAACATCGGTATCAGCCAGGGCTGGATCAACGGCTCTATCCATATCGGCAAGGGAACAGGCGCGAATGGCAACGCTAACGACACAGCGCTGGATATGTTGGAAGCCATGCAGTCCACATATCCCATCAAAGGCGGAAATATCGGTCAGTTCCCCAATGTGGATCTGGACAATAATACCTTCGGCGACTTCATGAATCATACGTCCACGATCCTGGCCAATGATTCGTACAGCAATTCTGTCTCCTTAAAGACCAACATGACGGTTCTGAACGGCATCCAGAACTCCCGTGATTCCGTGTCAGGCGTCAGCCTCAATGAGGAGGCATCCAACATTATGATGCACATGTCCGCTTACAATGCGGCCTCACGTCTCATGACCACCCTGGATCAGGCGCTGGATGTGCTGATCAACGGAACCGGCGTCGTAGGCCGATAATATATAACGCTACCATGGAGGTGTTTTAAAATGCGTGTCACCAATACGTCAACATACAGAAACTACACCAGCGGTGTCAACAACGTTCACGCCGCACTTAATAAAAGCTTTAACAAGGTCTCCAGCGGCAGGGCATATGAGACCGCTTCCGAATCCCCCCTCTCATACTACAGAGGTAAGAAGATTGACAGCCAGTTTCTGGCTGTCCAGGGCAAACTGACTACCATAAAGGATGTCCGCAACCGTATCTACCAGCAGGAGGTGGGGGCCCGGAGTATTCACACCATTCTCTCCGGTGATCAGGGGGCCAAAAACCGGGTTCGCTACGCTCTTACCGCAACCACTACCGGTTCCGCCCTGGAGAGCACACGCCTGGATCTCCTGCAGAAGCAGCACCAGATCGTGGATGCCCTGAATACACAATACGAGGATTTTTATATTTACGGCGGCAATGACAAGTCCACCCGTCCCTTTACCCTCAGTGAAGACGGAACGACTTTGACTTACACCCATACGTTCCCCGGCGACAGCGACCCTACCAGCGTAACTCTGGAACTGCAGAAAAACGCAGACGGAACTTACGGTTTTGTAGCAACAGGAGCAACAGGACCAGGAGCGGCCGGTGCCACCGGTGAGGCGATTCTTGCCAGAGCTATGCAAGAACAGGGCCGAATGGATGTAGGTTACGGTTCTATCTTTGAGAGAGACAGCCTTATCGACACCTTCACCGGCGGACTTAATGTACTGACAGGAGTTACCTCCGACGCCATAAATGAATGGCCGACTTCAACGGCAGACAGCAGCGGCAAGTCTGTCCTGGACTATCTGAATGAAAGCGCTTTAGCCCTTACCGGCCAGGCCGCCCTGGCTATTAAGGATTTTCAGGAGCAGGAAAAAGCCGGCAATGGTGATAAGACCGTTATGCACGATGTGCTGGGCAAGACCCTGGAGGCCATGACCGATGCCGAGCAGACGCTGACCACAGTCTATTCTGACCTGGGCAATAAATATAAACTTCTCGACGACACGGAAAGCCGTCTCAACGATATATCCGACGCGCTCAAAGTACAGTACAAGGATACCGTAGGTGCGGATCCTTACGAAGCCATCATGGAGATGTTCAACAACCAGTACGCATACAATGCATCTCTTCAGATTGGTTCCAAGCTTATGGGATCATCTCTGTTTGATTTTATGGGTTAAAATATTTATTCAGAAAGGGGGTTAGTGTATGGAACCGCTTATTAAGATCACATCTGAACCTATGCGCATCGTGCGTTTTTCTCAGAATGCCCGTTTAGTCAATGCTGACAGTGTGGATATGGAGAGAAGAAAGGCTCTGGCGCGGCAGGCCTCATTCCGCAATTCCATCGGTCAGGGAGCTGCTTCGATGGAGGAGATCAAAAAGATCAACCATGCGTTTTCCAAGAAAAGCGTTCCGTCTCATACAGACGGTTCGGCCAAACCGCAGGTTGTCTCCCGTCAGGCCCAGATGCAGGTTCAACCCCAGCCTCAGCCATCTTCCGCTCCGGCAGCTGTCTCCTCCCAGGAGATAGCATCTTCGGATATTGCTGTATCAGCAACGGCTGCCGCTGTTCCGGCTTCTGTTTCCGTGCCTGATGTACAGCGGGATATTTCCGCAGAGACCAGTTCTTCCTACACGGCTCAGAGAGGCTCTTTTGAGATGCGTGTCGCCAAGGGAGAACTGACTTACCTGCCTCCGCTGATGATGACCATCGTCACGCAGCGGCCCCAGATTCACATCGAGTATCTGGGCGGCTTTAATTATGTCCCCCCCAGAGACGGGGATTCGGGCAGCAATATTAATCTGTTCTCATAGGAGTGTTTACTGATATGACGATACAAACCGATTATGGTACGGTAGAATATGGAACGGAGGATCTAATCGTATTTTCTGACGGGATTTTTGGATTTCCCAAGCTGACCCGCTATCTTCTTCTCCGCATAAACGAGGGGGAGGAGGATGATTCCATGCTTCTTATGGTGTCAGTGGAAGATCCCAACGTAATATTTGTGCTGATTAATCCCTTCTCCCTCTGTCCTGATTATTCACCTGAGCTGGCTTCTGAAGAGCTTGCCTGCCTTCAGGTTACGGACAGTGGTGAATTGTCTTACTATGTGATCTGTGTCGTAAAAAATGATTATCTGGACAATACAGTCAATCTGAAATGTCCCCTGGTCATTAATCCAAAGACCCGGTGCGGCATCCAGATTATCCTGGCCAACACCTCCTACGGTTACGGCCATAAGTTAAGTTCTTTTTCATCTATTACGGATTCAACCGATATCCGCAGTGAGGAGTGACAACTATGCTGATACTTCGACGTAAAAAAAACGAAAGTCTTCTGATTGGAGAGAATATTCGTATCACGGTCATCGAATGCGCCTCTGACGGCGTGCGGCTGGCCATAGATGCGCCGAAACAGATCTCCATTCTGAGGGAAGAACTTTCCGAAGCCGAACAGACCAATAAGATATCTCTGACTCCGGATATGAATTCTGTGTGGAAGCTTCAATCCCTTCTTCATGGCAAGAAGAAGATTGAAGATGAAAATAATGCATAAGAAGCAGCACTCTGCAGTTCTTTCGGTTCAGAACTGCAGAGTGCTGCTTTTTAACTGACATTCTTCTTCCGTAAATTGAGAGATCCTGCAGAGATACTCAGTGAAATACGCTTCTCCACAGCAGACGCGACCCTCTGATAAGCCAGAACACCGGAAGAAGTACAGGAAACTTCTCAACTGTGGGATAGATGGAGGACATATAGTGAAGATCCGGAAAAACCCACCGCAGCTTTTTCTTCTGCTCGGCCAAAAACTTACCAAGTTTCTCCTTCTGAATATCCTGGCCTTCCGCCTTCTTCTCCTTCTCAATCTCTTTCGCTATCTGGCTCTGAAGCTTCAGCGCCTGCTCATCATCCTCCCGGTTCACCAGACCTCGGGTCAGAAGTCTCTCCTCCAGAATATCGTACACCCTGGTGTCGTCCGCCCTGGTCATAAGGTATGTATCCGTCTTCTCCCCAAACCACATATAGGCGATCTCCAGTATCTTCTCCGCCAGCTGGTCTGTCTTAAACTCCTCCAGCCGCTTCCACAGCATATCCTCGTCAATCTCATCCTTCCAGGCTCTGTGACACAAAAGAAGCTCCAGCACTTCCCTCATAGACAGCTCGTCTGTGGTATAGCGATACGCCGCCCCTGCCATTCGGTAGAGGAACTCGCTTTCTGTGGGCAGCATCCAGATATACTCATAGGGTTCCTTGATCCGCGCTGTCTCAAGGATCTTCACCATATTTTTGCCATATCTGGAGGTCCTGAAAGGCAACTTATGGTACAGTATGATGGAGATGGCGGACACCTTCTTCATCCGCTCCCCAAAGCCCTTATACGTCTCATCCGTCTCATATCCCAGATCCACCAGATACCCTTTGGCCAGGTAGTACTTCTCCTCATCCAGAAAGATCTGAACCGGACTGTTCTCCGCTGTCTCAGGAAGTTTATACAGTTCCCGCACGGTCTCTGCGGTAAGAACCGTACAGGACACCTCACGCATATTCAGCCATGTAAGCACCTCTTTCAGAGACTCCTCACAATTTTCACCGAACTGCAAAGACTCCTGATAGCGCTTAAAGAAACGATCCCGCCATTTCTCCGGCACCGTTTCTCTGTAACCCAGAAGTCCTAGATAAACAATATTCGCCACCTTATGGTAGTCTGCCAGGCGGTACATCCTCTCCCAGTCAAGTCGGCTGTAAGAGACCCGCCGGTCATCCTGACGGATGACCGATGATACAATTCCCACCAGGGAACGGCCTTCAAACAATAATTGATTCATAGTTCTCTCTCTTCGTCCATGCCCTATCTATCTTACAGGCTCAGCAGTCTTATAGAAAGACTTATCCCCTGCCACTCTGAAATTCAGCCTCTGATCGGTTCTGCGCAGTTTCTCAATCACCGCCTGTGTTTTTCGCCTGATCTCAAAGATCTTCTCTTCCTCTTTCGTCCCCCCCACAGCCTTTGCCGGGTCAACATCCACCAGGGAGCACACCTTTTCATAGCTCTCCCTGTCGCTCTCCCCCATCTGCCGGATCTCCTCCATGCACCGATCTGCCTTCTCCATCTCGTCTTCCCGCAACTGAAGCACCATAGCCGCCGAGATCCCGTCATTGCGGATAATGGTCTCCTCCAGCTCACTGGTCAGCCTGTCAAGCTCACGGATGGCACTGTATCTCCTCTGAAGGAGAATCATAATCCTCTCTGTGTTCACTTCCATCTGTGCGGCCCCTTTCTAGCCTCTCACTTCCACAGTCTTGGCTATATGCATGTCATTGACCTTCTTACTGGCTCCTTCAAATCCCTCTCTCAGTTCGGAAAGGATGTGGCGGATACGTCCGATCTCATCTATCCTTCTCTCTCTGCCCGCTTTTACCCGGCTGAGGTCAAAAATCAGATAATCATAAATCCGCTTCAGATCCCAGCTGATGGGATACTCCATATCCAGGATATCGATTAAATAGCGTACAATCCGGCTGGTGCGATTAATACAGTCCTCAAAATCTTTGTAATCTTTATCTTTCAGCGAATACTCCGCCCTTGTAAGGCGTTTGATCGTCTCGTCGAACAGGAGCATCAAAAGCTCCGGACCGGACATGGAATATATACTCTTTTCTTTGTAATGATTATATCCGTTCATCTGATCCCTTCCTAAATAAAATTTGCGCTGCCGCCTCAAAAGACGGCAGCATATTTTTTATCAGCCAAGCTGGGACAAATAACTTGACTGACTGTTCATCTTGTTCAGCAATGTCTCCATGGTAGTAAACTGCGAAATGTAACGGTCCTGCTCCGTCTTAAGTCTTTCGTTAAGAGTGTCAATGGTATTCTGCATCTCCTTCAGCTGATTGTAGATCTGGTTACTCATCAGCGTGGTAGGCTTCTTGGCAGATCCGGCTATCTCAACGAGACGTCCGTAGGAATTGCCGTTCTTGGAAGCATATCTGGTGGCATAAGGAGTGAAAGCATCGTCCACCACATCCATCAGGCCTTTCTTCACATTGCCGCCGCCTGTGAATATGTTGGAAACCTTATCCGGATCCGTCTCCATGGCTTCCCTGAACTTAGCCTCATCAAACACCAGGGTTCCGCCGTCTAAGTAATCTTCGGAGTAGCTGATACCAATATTCTTCAGATCATCATAGCTGGCTCCGTTCTCCATCAGCCTGGTAAAGATTCCCTGCACATCCGTACTCAGATCCCGCATAGCGGAATCACCGTAAAGCAGACCCTGCTTGGCCTTCTTCTCCCAGTTCTCGATGGAAGTCTCATCCATCTCCGCCTTCTGCTCGTCTGTCAGCGGCTGATAGCTGCTGTCCGGACGGGTGGTGATCTGGGAATTGATCTCCGTTACCAGAGCATTAAAGTCCTCGAAAAAGCCCTTTACCTTCTCAACGGCACCGTCCACATCCGCTTTGGCACTGAAGGTGATTCTCTGGGATGTATCTGCCACCCATTTGCCGTCTTTTTCTGTTCCGCCAAATTCGCCGGTTACAGTTACGTTCAGTCCTTCCAGATTAAACGTGTTGGAGGAACGCTCTATGGTTACATCCTGGCCATCGCCGTAGTCGATATGGATAAGAGCATTTTGACCTGCATTTACCCCTGCTTTTGCATCATACTCTCCATCTGCACCTTTCTGTCCGAAAAGTGCCTTCGTCAGATCCGTATCCAGATTAATCTCCCTGTTTGCCCCTGTCTCGTTGGATACCAGCATAATCTGCCCGGTGGCATCCATGTAAGTGGCTTTCACACCTGCGGCTGTGGTGGAGTTAATCTTTGAGAGAATCTCGCTGATGGAACTTCTCTCCGTAAGCCCCTCGATCCTTACGCCGTTAATCGAAAGATCCAGCTCTGTACTGCCCTCCCTGGTCATCTGAACACCGTCCAGAGCACCCTCCAAAGTATCCTGATCCAGCCGGCCGCTAAGGTTTATTTTATTGGACGCACCGGATGTAAGGCCTAAATTGTGCAGCAGTTCCGAGTCACTGGATGTGATGGAAAGGCTGGGTCCGCTGCCGTCCGAACCGCCGGTCTTAAAGTTCAGATCTTTCCCCCTGCCAAACTCCACGGTTATTACATTTGTCCCGAACGCCTGATCCAGACGTTTCTGAAGATTCGCTGCCATCTTGTCTGTCTGGGCATCCTCCACAGCGCCTTTCGCTACTTCTAGTAAATTTTTTGCAGTAGGATCCGTCACTGTCCCCAAGGCATTCTCTAAATCGGACATCTTCATGTCTTTAAGTTCGCCGGAAACTCCTGCCGCATTCATAGCATCTTTAATAGTAGCTTTCTCAGCATCATTCATTCCCGAAAGAGCCTCATCCAATGTCATATTCTTTATGGCGTTAGCCTCATCCTGCGTAACCAGCTCGATATCCTTCTTGGTTCCGTTATAATTGAAAGAGACTTTCTTCCCTGTCATGCCATCAAGGGCTGTGCCATGCCCTAAATAGGAATCTTTAACCTCCTTCAGACCATTGTTAAACTCGTCCAGGCTGAGCCCGTCGCCTACTTCCCCGTCGAATCCCAGTCCCTTTAGTGCCGTTCCGCTTCCGATCTTGAATCCATCCAAACCGTTCGCGGCTGTTAAGGTCATCTTTCCGTTGTCTAGATTAAACTTAATATCCTTTCCTAAAACCTGTTCGCCCACTTTTAAATTGGACTGCTCCATAGCCTTATTCAGCTGCTCTTCCAACTTAGATAAGTCCTGGGTGAAATAATCGATATCCTGAGTCTTACCGTTTTCATCTTTATACGTACTGGGAAGCTCAAACGTAACGTTCGTACGCTTCCCATCTAAATCTTCCTTTGTAAAGATAAGCCTTGACCCTTTCAGGTTCGACGTCTGAAAATCCTGATCAAGCCCTGACAGCGTCGTCTTTAAATCCCCGCTTCCAAAAGCCTGAGACCGCCGCACCGTAGAAGTAGCCATCCTCTCCACGCCCCGCAGCGCCACATTGCTGAGAAGGGACGAACTTCCTGTAGCGGTGACAAACCTGGTGGAACTCTCCGCTCCCTGGAGGGTAATCTTATTCTTGGAGAAAACCGATGCATCCTTCAGATTGCTGCTGGAAGAATAACTTGCATACTTATCCGCCAGATCGATAATCTTATCGCTGACCCCCCTGTACGCCTCCTGCTTCCATGTAAGAAGCTGCATCGCTTTCTTCTGGTTATTAATCTTGGTAGTAGTTCCCAAGGTCATCTGCTCGATAATCGAATCACGGTCAATACCGGAAGCCATGCCGCCAAAACCTCTCAGCGCCGTGTTCCCCAGACTGCTGGTACCTGATATACTGGCCATATCTCTATAACTCCTTTCTCAACTTATCCTCTCAGAACAAAAAATTTCATTTTTAATCTATACTTATTTATCGACATGTTATATAATAAAAATAATATTTGCGAATTCAATTTTACTATTTTTTATACTGGAGGTATCCTTTTGTCTATCATAATTACAGTTTCCAACCAGAAAGGCGGCGTGGGGAAAACTACCACATCCGCTGCTCTTATATCGGGCCTTTACCGGGAGGGAAAGCGTGTTCTTGGCATTGATTTGGATCCCCAGGGCAACCTGGGATTCTGCCTTGGAGCCGGTATGGCAAGTCCCCACACGGTTCTCGATGTTATGAAAGGCGTCGTCCCCGTTCACAAGGCCCTTGTCCGCTGTGAGTACGGTGATCTGCTGGTTTCCGACATTACCCTCAGCACCAACGGCCTGGACGGTATCCGCACCAACCGTGAATTTATCCTCAGAGACGCTATTAAGCCGGTTATGGATTTCTATGACTACATCGTCATAGACACGCCTCCGGCCCTGAATCTTCTGACGGTGAACGCATATTCCGTATCCAACTTCCTGATCATCCCCATGGCTTCCGATATTCTCAGCCTGGTGGGACTTGCCCAGTTAAAGGAGACCATTGAGTCCGTGCGCAGCTCCTTTAATCCCGGCCTGAACGTCCTGGGTATTCTTCTGACCAGGTTTAACCCGCGCACTCTTTTATCCCGGGACGTACTGGAGATGGCCGGACAGCTGGCCGCTCAGATCCACTCGCGGGTGTTTGACACGAAGATCCGCTCCGGAGTCGCCATCGCGGAGGCTCCGGCCCACGGCGAGAGCATTTTTTCATATAATCCCCGCTCTGCAGCGGTGAAGGATTATCTGGCCTTTCTCGATGAGATCGGGCCGGAGATCCAGTTAAAGGAGGTATCACAGTAATGGCTAAAAAGACCAACAAAACATCACACGTCATGGATCTTCTGACCAATGGCGCTGAGACCGAGGAGCCGGTTGCCGATTCCGCCGCTCCTGCCCAGGAAGGCAAGAGTGACGTCCAGTCACACACCGTAACACCGGCGAAAGTCACCGTAGTGGACGAGGGGAGCCGCAACGACCGTCTTTCCCAGGAGATTTTAGGAAAGCTTACAGAGGAGCTGGAGGAGGAGACCAGACAGGAGCAGGAGGCTTTGGAGGCTTCCGCGGCCCGGACGGCCGGCGGCGAATCTCCCAGGCCCGAGGACGGCCAGTCTCCGCAGCAGTCCATAGAGGAGGCTCAGGAAGCCGTCTCCCAGGTACTGGAATCAGCCCTGGATACCATGGCTGACACCGCTGAGCCGACATCGGAGCACCCGGATTCCCAAAGTCCGGACTCTTCGGATTCCGTGTCTCAGGATTCGCAGCCCCAGGCCCATGAAGAGCCGGACTCTTCCGGCGGCAGCGCGGAAGATACACAGCCTCACGAGGAACCTGCACAGGAGCCCCATCCCATCATTCCCGAGTCACAGATGAGCCGCCGCGTCCAGAATAAGGAGTACCGTTTCGTCAACGTTATGGAACAGCTTCTCATGCGTCAGGATCTGGATGCCGTATTAAAGCAGCACAATGTATGCAACTGCCCGCGGTGTATGTCCGATGTCTGCGCACTGGCCCTCACAGGACTTCCGTCCAAATATGTGGTTACCAGCAAGGACTCCATCTCTCCCCTTCTCAGCTACTATGAGAACAAGTATAAGATACCGGTCCTCACGGAGCTGATGAAGGCCTGCAATAAAGTCCGGGAAAATCCCAGACACAGAAAAGCACCCCAGTCATAGACAGTCCCGCCTCAGTGCGGTTCACGGAAAATGCTTTGGTTTCACAGGACGCCCCTGTGAAACATGAAACAATAACAACCCCCGGCCCTCTGTCATACCAGAGTCCCGCCGGGGGTTGTTATTGTAATCCATTCTATATCTCTGACATTACCGCCACATATCAATCTCTTTTTCACCCAGTACCAGATCGGCCTGAGCGCCTATATTCTCCTCCGTCACAGGTATATAGCCGGAGACAGGCGTATTGCCCCTCTCCTGCCTGGCCTTCGCCATAAGGAACTCCCAGCTCTCCCGGTCCTCCTCTGCCTCGTTAACGTAATACCGCAGAATGCCGTCCTCGTCGGTATCCATGGTAAAACTCCAGGCGTTGGTGAACATGGAGGTGTCGTACTTCATCTGGAACAGGCTCATAGCCCCACTGGGCTCTGTCATCTCCAGCCAGACCTCCTCCCCGTCCGGGTCCAGGTAAAGGGTGCTCTTCGCCCCCTGGTCCGGCGTATCGAACTCTGCCGCCAGCTGAAACTTCGCCTCCTCAGGATTCCACACGTCGATCTTCACCATGGCCTCCGGGCCTTCCCTGCCGGCCATCACCACCAGGTCCCGATATCCGTCCATGTTCAGATCCGTCAGAAGGAAATACTGCTGCAGGGATGCATCCACCGCCTTCTTTTTACTCTTGGAGGAGGTATTCTTCGTCTTGAGCTCGGACCTTATGGCCTTACGGTACTTGTCATACCCCTCCAGCCCGGTGCCGTCGGGACCCACATACTTGCCGTCAGACGAAAAGGTATTGAAGGCCATGGCTCCGTCCGGTCCCATATAGTACTTCTCTCCGTCGTCCTTATTCTTCACCCATCCGGTCTTCATATAGCCCTTGGAATCCAGATAATACACCTTGTCGTCGACTTCAATCCATTCATCCTTCGCCGGCTCATCCGGAGAGTACATGTACATCCAGTACTTTCCGTTGTCCGACATGGTCCAGTCGTCCGCCCGGACCGTCAGAGTGGCTGCCGCCGCAATCGCAAGACCGCACAGCACCCCCGCCATCCGTCTTTTCATCCTGCACCGCCTCCTTTCTGCGCCGGCTCAGCCTGCATCTTACTGCGCTTCCCCGGACCGTCTTGTGCCGTCAAACCGCTCCAGCAGTTTATCAATCACATGAACCAGATTGCCGATCTCCGGCTTGGTCAGCTGCTCGTCAGCGCCCAGCTGTTCTCCCTTGATCCTCATCTGGTCGTCGATCAGAGATGAGAAGATAATCACGGGAAGATGTTTCAGACGCGGGTCGTCCTTCACCAGCTTGGTCAGACGATGTCCGTCCATCTCCGGCATCTCGATATCCGTAACGATCAGGTTCACCTTGTCGAACAGGTCCGAATCATGCCTGATGGACTTGAGATAATTCCACGCCTCCTGGCCGTTGTTGAAGTTGGTCACATTGGTAAACCCGGCTCTCTCCAGGGAGTCGTCGATCATCTTCTGCAGAAGGATGGAATCCTCCGCGATGATTAAGGGCTTGTCGCACAGCATCCTGTCGCCCATCTGCTCCACCTCGGAGATCTGGATGGATGTCTCCGGCGCGATCTCGGCCACGATAGCCTCAAAATCCAGAATGGTAACCAGCTCCCCGGCGCACTGGGCGATACCGGTAGCCACACCCTCCTCCCCGTGGGTCAGAGTCTTATCCGGCTTCTGGATATCCTTCCAGGAGATACGGCTGATTCCCTCGATGCTCTGCACACGGAAGGCCACCGTCATCTTGTTGAAGTTGGTGACGATGAACAGATCTCTGGACTCATGCTCCAGATAGTCGCCCGTCAGGTAGTACCCCAGGTCAATAACCGTGATCAGAAGATCTCTGGGTTTGAAGATCCCCTCCACTGCCGGATGGGCGTGAGGCATAGCCTTCACCTTGGCGGCCATCATGATCTCCTTCACCTTGGCCACATTGATCCCGTAGAACTCACCCTGGATGGTAAATTTCATAATCTCAATCTCATTGGTACCGGATTCCAGAAGGATTCCCTCTTTTTCTTTCTCCACTTTTATCTTCTCCTCTCTAGAGATGCTTTTCCGGCTTTCCCACAGTCCGTATGATCACATCGCCGTTTGAAACATCAATCAACATTGTCCTTGCATAACTGCCGCCTGTATCTTCGGCTGAGATTCTCAGCCGCTCATCCATCAATACCCTTTTCACCATAGCCGCATTCCGCTGGCCGATATTGCCGAAGTCCGAATTACCGCTTCCCTTCATCTCGAACATCTTGGCTCCTCCGGCTATTTTTACGACGGTTCTGCTCTTGACCAGGCCGAATGCCGTAAGCTTGCGCAGCGTCTCGCGTATCCCGCTGTCCGCGTATTTGAAGACCTTCGGGTCATTGGGGTCCACCCTGGCCGGAAGCATAATGTGCAGAAGGCCTCCCAGCTTGATGAGGGGATCGTAAAATGTTATCCCAATGCATGACCCCAGGGCATATGTAATAACCCGGCTGTCCCCCCTGGCGAACTTCATGTCGCCGATACCTACTTTTATCTCCCTCTCATTCATTGCTATGAAACCCCTAATTTCTCTAAGATACTGTTAAGCGATTCGATATCCGGAAGCATTAACAGTCCGTCGGAAAGCTTGTCGCCGTCCATAATAAACTCCGCGTTGATGTACATCAGTTTATCCGTCACATACCCGTACTCCGCAATGGGAACCGTCAGAACGCCTCCCAGCATGTTCACCGTGGAGCTGGGAACCGACAGGTCAATCTCCACCCCTACCAGCTGAGTGAAGGCGTTCACATAGGAACATATGATGATATTGCCGATCTCCTCCAGTGCCGAATAGGCCAGCTCATCCAGCTCCTCAAAAGAATCATACCGTTTTCCGATCAGTTTCTCCAGAATCGCGTTGGCCAGATCCAGTTTAAAGACAAACAGCATCAGGCCGTTTACTTCATTGGACATCCTCACCAGAGTGGCCGTAACCAGCTCCTCGATGGATCCCATCTTGTTTACCGTCTCCTCGTACCCTAAGATGCTCACCTCCGGAATGCTGATCCGGATCTCCTTCTGGAGCAGTTTGGACAGAGCGGTGGCAGCGTGGCTGGTGCCGATGCTGCTGATCTCTTTCATAACATCCAGGTCCTGAAGATTCATGTCCTCATATTTTTTCAGTCTCATAGTCACCTCATATCCCCGCGTTCACTTGCGGCTATCCCCTCAGGGAGTTAATCGTTGATTCTATTTCGTCCGATGTGATTACCATCTTAAGGGCATAGCTGTAAGCCCGCTGGCACTCGATCATCCTCACCATCTCCTTGGCCAGGTCCGTCCCCGATCGCTCCAGAACACCGCTCTGGATATTAGGCGACTCCACCAGCTGAGGCGGCATGTTCTCCGGCGCCGCATACTCGTTGGCCCCCACGCTTAAGAGTCGGCTGGGATTGGAAAATGTGTACAGACTCAGTCTGGGGCTGTCGTCCTCCTCATCCTCGTCGTACTCCTCCTCCTCTTCCTCCTCCGGCTCGTAGTCCTCCTCCAGCATCTCAAGCATCTTCTCAATGTCCGGCACATCCGCCTTGAGAGGCTCTCCGTGCTGGTCCAGCACCAGCTTCCCCCCGTCTGTCATCAGGTAGAAGCCGTCCTCCATCTGAGCCCGGTAGAAATGCCCGCCTCTGGAGTACGTAATCTCCTTGGTCACAGGATCCTGCAGCATAAAAAACGCGTTCTCGTCCATGACCGCAAAGTCCAGAACACTGTTGGTCGGGGTCAGAGCCTCCGTGTTGTACCGGGTGTAGGTCCTCTGCATCCGGACGCCGTTGCCGGCCATAAGCTCTGTCACCGCATTCTCCGAATCGTTGAGATTGTAATTGAGAAGATCCGTAAACGCGGCTGTCTTTGGTTTAAATCCCTCGTTGTTGATATTGGCCAGATTGTTGGAGATGACCCCCATCTTTGCCATGCAGGTTCCGGCGCCCAGGGCACCGGTATAAAATGACTGATACATGTTCTTGTCTCCTCCTTACTGTGAATGTCCCGCCGCCGGGCATGCAGGCTTACAATCTTCCCACATCCGTCACAGCCTTGCTCATAATCTGGTCGTACATACGAAGCACCTGGGCGGCACTCTGCAGTGCCCTCTGGGACGTCATCATGGCGGTCATCTCCTCCACCATATCCACGTTGGATTTCTCCAGGGTCTGCCACACCAAAGACGGCATCTCCACCTCCTGAGGCGCCTGGCCCGTGGAGAACAGGCCGTAGTCCTCCTTGTGGAGCTGTCCGTAATCTTCAAAATCCACGATCCTCAGCGTACCCAGAACCTCTTCCTCTATCTCCGTCTCATCATCGCCGTATCCGTCCTCGTCGTCCTCCGAACCGGTGGCTTTGGGCACCACCGTGATGACTCCCTGGTTGCTCACCTTAAAATCCTCGGTGGTAATGGCTATGGGACCGTCCTTGCCCAGGACCCTGCCTGCGCCGTTCAGCTCCAGATACCCCTCGTCGTCCACGCTGAAGGAACCGTTGCGGGTGTAGCGGATCCCCTGGGGCGTCTGAATACAGAAGAACCCTTTGCCCCCCAGAGCGAAATCCAGGATTCCCTCCGTCATGTCGTAATTGCCCTGCTCATAGCTGACATAAGTCTGATCAGCCGTCCGGATCTTGGAGGTGGTGGCTATTGGTTCCGGATTATCCTTGTAGCGGCGGCCGGTCCGATAGAGCATCTCCTCCTGAAACGTGGTGCTGACCATCTTATCCCTCTTATAACCCGGAGTCTGGAGATTGACCATGTTGTTGCTGATCACGTTTAAGTTCCTGCTCTGTGTCAGCATCCCGGATGTCAGATTATAAAATCCCTGATACATCTCTTATCTCCTCCTTTCTGTCTATGTGTATTCATCAATCTATATATAACTGCTCATGTACGCTTTCAGCTTGCGGATGGCCGCGCTGTGAATCTGGGAGACCCTGGGCTCGCTGACCCCCAGCACCTGGGCGATCTGACCCATATTCAGCTCCTCCATATAGTAGAGGGAGATCACCATCTGCTCCTTCTCCTTCAGACTCTTTATGGCCTCCGCCAGAATCTGGCGGGACTCCCCTTTCAAAAACGCCTTCTCAGGCTGAGAATCCGCGTCGCCGCTGGACAGCTGCAGGGACTGGTGCTCACCCTCGTCGTCGGTTATCATGTCCAGGGAAAGCACGTTCATCATAACACTCATACGCTGAAGCTTTCGGTACTTCCGGATATCCATCCCCAGAGCACCTGCCATCTCCTCGTCCGCAGGCGGTCGTCCCAGACTCCGGCCCAGGGAGATCTGCGTCTCCTCAATGGCCTTTACCTGCTTTCTGAAATCCCGGGGCATCCAGTCGTTTTTCCGCACCAGGTCAATGATCATCCCCCTGATCCGTCTTGATATAAATGTCTCAAACTTATTATCGCGCTCCGGGTCATATCTGTCAATACCTTTCATGATGGCGATAACACCTTCGTTGATGATATCCTCCATCTGAAGAGAACCTGTGTAGACGTTGCGCATCTGGGATGCAATGGCCTTTACGATGTAAAGGTATCGAAGGACCAGGACCTGCTTTACTTCCAGCTTTCCCTCCCGCCGGTACATCTCCAGAAGCTCCTCGTTGGTCTTCTCTTCAAAATAATCTGTCTGAACCATTCTGCATCAATCCTTTTTTTGACTTTAAGCCCCTACTCTCCCTCTGCCCTCCAGCGTCAGGCTGCCGATAGACTGGATCTGTACGTTGTTGGAGATCTCATTGAACGACAGAACTCTCACATTGGGATAAAACTGATCAATCAAACGGTAGAAATGGACTCTCATGACCTGTGAAGTCAGCACAACCGGATTCTGTGAAAGGCTGTTGAATTTCTTCAGCTGGCCTGTCAGCTGATTGATCACGCTCTGAAGTACATCAGGACTTAACGCCAGATAATATCCCCGCTCTCCTTTAGACAGGCACCCTACCATGGTCCGCTCCAGCTCCGAGTCCAGAGTGATAACCTTCATGCTGCCGTCCTCGCAGTACATACGGGTAATGGTGCGCTTTAACGCGGTTCGGATATTTTCGATCAGACCGTCCACATCCTTGACCGGAAGGCCTGTATCCGATACGGTCTCCAGAACCGTCTCTATAATCGTCTCCAGATCCTTGATGGGCACGCCCTCTTTCAGAAGGCTTGTAAGGATCTTCTGGAACATACTGTAGGAAATAAAGTTTGGAAACGCCTCCTCGATCAGTTCAGGCGACGTCTTCTTCGTGTTCTCCACCAGGTGGATCACTTCCTGCCTGGTGATCAGCTCGTGGGCGTGCTGCTTCACCACCTCCGACAGGTGGGTCACAAGCACGGACAGCGGGTCAATAACCGTATAGCCGTAAATCTCCGCCATCTCCCGATCCTCCGGCCGAATCCACCGGCTGGGGATACCGTAAGCCGGCTCTATGGTCTCGATACCGTCGATCTCCTTCTCAGGGTTCTCCGGCTCCAGAGCCAGAAAATAGTCCACCAGAAGCTCGCCTCTGGCTACCTCTTCGCCCTTGATCTTAATACAGTACTGGTTGGTGTTTAACCCTGAGCTGTCCCGCAGTCGGATGGAGGGAATTACGAATCCCATATCCTGGGCATACTGCCTTCGGAATATGATGATACGGTTGATAAGCCGCCCGCCTACGGATTCGTCCACCAGCGGGATCAGGCTGTACCCGAACTCCATCTCGATAGCCTCCACGGACAGAAGGCTGTAAACATTGTTCACATCCTTGTAGAACTCCTCCTCGCTCACCGGCTTGGGCGCTTCCTCCGCCTCCGGTCCCATCTCTCCCTCCGGGGGATAACCCCTTAAGGTGGTGCTTCCCGGAGCGCCTATGCCCGCCCCTGCCAGGGCCAGCTTGGGCTCCTGCTCGATGCGCCGGTACAGATAGTACCCTGCACCCACCAGCCCCACGGACACGATGGCCAGCTGAGGCACCGGCATACCCGGAATCACGGCCAGCACGGCGATAACGATGCCGCTTATCATAATGGCAACGGGCTGAGCCATAAACTGCTTGGAGATATCCTCGTTAAGACTCCCCTCCGAAACCGCCCTGGTAACGATCATACCCGTGGCCACGGAGATCAGAAGGGACGGAATCTGGCCCACCAGGCCGTCGCCCACGGTGGCTATGGAGTAGGTGTTCAGCACCGTGCCGATGGACTCCCCCGACTGAATGATACCGATGATGCTTCCGCCGATCAGGTTGATAGCCGTGGTGATCAGGGACATAACCGAATCGCCCTTTACGATCTTGGTGGCACCGTCCATGGATCCGTAGAAGTCAGCCTCCCGCTGGATCTTCTCACGCCGCATCTTGGCTTCCTGCTCGTCGATAAGGCCTGAGTTTAAGTCCGCGTCAATAGCCATCTGCTTGCCGGGCATGGCGTCCAGGGTAAATCTGGCCGCAACCTCAGATACACGCTCCGCGCCTTTTGTGATAACAAGAAACTGCATCAGCACGATGATCATGTAGATAACAATACCCACCACAACATTGCCCTGGAGAATGAAATCACCGAAGGCCTTGATGATCTTTCCCGACGAACCGCCGCTGGTAAGAATGTTCCTGGTAGTAGATACATTGATACCTAATCGGAACAGGGTGGTGATCAGCAAAAGGGACGGGAATATGGAAAATTCCAGGGCGTCCTTGATTGTCATGGTGATGATCAGGATCATCAGGGACAGGGACATGTTGACAATAATGGCCACGTCCACCATAGCTTCCGGAAGCGGTATGATCAATAACAGAATAATTGTCAGTACAAACAGTACAATGGAATAGCTCAGAAATCTTTTCATGTAAAAAACTCCATTCATTTCTCACTTGCCGCCAACCGTCAGGTTAACGGCCCGCGTGCGCCTCGGCGCTATTTGAACATATCTTCCCGGTGGTTGATTCTGTAAATATACACAAGAAGTTCCGCCACTGCCCCGTAAAACTCCGCCGGAATCTCCCGGTCCACCTCACAGGAAGCGTACAATGCCCTGGCAAGGGGCTTGTTCTCCGTGATGAACACTCCGTTCTCCTCCCCCACCTGCACGATCCGAAGAGCCAGATGATCCTGGCCCTTGGCCAGCACCATGGGGGCTCCCATCTTGTCGGGATCGTACTTAAGGGCCACGGCAAAGTGGGTCGGGTTCCTTACGATAACATCGGCTTCGGGAACCTGCTGCATCATGCGGGTCATAGCCATCTGGCGCTGGATTCTCCGGATTCTTCCCTTGATCTCCGGATTTCCTTCGGTGTTCTTGTACTCTTCCTTTACTTCCTGTTTGGTCATCTTAAGGTTGTTCTTGTGTTCCCATCTCTGGTAAAGGAAATCAAAAAACGCAACGACGGCAAAGGCGATACACACCTTCACCACCAGATCCATCACCAGTTCCAGCATATGCCCCGACGATGC
Organism: Hungatella sp.; assembly: GCA_022795805.1. Classification (GTDB taxonomy): domain Bacteria; phylum Bacillota; class Clostridia; order Lachnospirales; family Lachnospiraceae; genus UBA3402. Next base: position 30,370 of record JAAWHK010000017.1, read on the forward strand.
GTAAAGATTCATATCGTTCATCCGGGCGATCTGAACCAGATCCTCCTTTAACAGATTATACAACAAAGCCAGCAGCAGTGCAATCTTTATCAGATTCTTGGCCAGATCTACCAGCTTTTTTATGCCGAACATCTTTTTCAGGCCGTTAATCGGGTTTAATTTACTCAATTTCGGCTTTAAAAGTTTAAAACTAATATTAAACCGGGTCTGAACACCGTGTCCCAGGATTCCCAGAACCATGGAAACCAGCAGAATGGGCAGTGCACATTTGACCACGGCGACACACATGTAGATATAAATATTGGGTGAACTGTTGAGGGGAGTGTCGGCTGCCACCAGAGAAAAGAAATGGATGGTGCATTCCCTTGCCGTCCTGTAGATAAAGGGGAACATCACCTTGACCATGTAAAACACGCCAAACAGCATCACGATGGTGACCACGTCCTTGCTCTGAAAGACATTACCTTCCTTTCGGGCGTCACTGAGACGTTTCCCGGTTGGCTGTTCGGTCTTCTCCTGTCCGTTCGACTCCGCCAAGTTCACCACTCCCTTCCGTATTCCGGGCCGTCCCCGGAAGTATTAACCTGTCACCCCATCACGGCGATGAGCCGCTGCAGGTAGAGAAACATCTCATCCAGAATCACATACATCCTGTCTGACATGGGGCTGAACAGATACACAAGCATCATCAGTCCCACCATAATTTTAAGCTGAAAATTCACCGCAAACACGTTAATCTGAGGTATCATCCTCATAAGGATCCCCACGGCCGCCTCCGTCACCATCTCCATAGCGATCATGGGAAACGCAAACTGCAGCCCCGTGGCGATGTTGGTCTTAAATATCTCAAGCATCAGGCTGTAAACCTGAGGCCCTATCTGCACCTGGCCAAAGGGAATCAGCCGGGCCGAGGCAAAGATCAGACCCAAAAAGCGCACATGGCCGTCCCCCGCCAGAAACAGAAGAAACATAAAGGCGTAGAACAGTCCGGAGGAAACGGTCATCTGGGTGCCGTTGACCGGGTCGTGGACCTGTGCCATGGACAGTCCCATGGTATAATCCATAATGGCCGCGGCATACCTGATTATCATAAAAAAAAGTTCCATGGAAAATCCCAGAACAAAACCTATAAAAAGCTCTTTCAGGAGCATAAACCCGTACTCAAACATCAGGGCAGGCTCATAAGCCAGCGTCCCGTCCACCCCCAGGTACATCATAAGAGTCAGCATGAAAATCATGGCGCCCTTAAAGCTGTTGGGGATGTTGGTCCTTCCCAGAACCGGATTGAAAGCCACGGCCCCGGTCATCCTCATAAAGATCAGCGTGAACAGGATAAACATATGCTCAGCTCCCCACCATCAGCGCCATCATGTGCTGAAAGAAATCCTGCAGCGTGCTTAACATGGCGCTTCCCAGAAGCCCCATGACGATAAGGATGGACAGAAATTTTGGCACAAACGTCATGGTCTGCTCATTGATCTGAGTGGCTGCCTGGAAGATGGCGATGACAATGCCCACCACCATACTCACCAGCAGAAAGGGCATAGTCAGCTTTACCGCTGTCTGAAAGGTCTGATACATAATATCGAGAATCTGCACTTCGCTCACGGGTCATCCTCCTTATCTTCCACGCTAATGGAAACTCTGCACAATACTTGAAAACAACAGCTCCCACCCGTCAACCGTCACAAACAAAAGCAGCTTAAAAGGCATGGAAATCATGGCCGGAGGCAGCATCACCATACCCATGGACATCAGCGTGGTGGAGACGATGACATCCACCAGAAGGAAGGGAAGGTAAATCAGAAATCCCGCCGTAAACCCTCTCTTTAATTCGCTGGTCATAAAGGAGGGCACAATCACCGTCAGCGGGTAATCAATGGCCTGCTCCTCCACAGGTGTATTGGACATCCTCACAAACTTATCCAATGTGCTCTTGTACGTGTTGCGGACCATAAACTCTTTGAGGGGCACCATGGCGCGCTCCACTACCTCCTCCTGGGTGATCTCCTCATTAAGGTAAGGCTGGTAGGCCTCCTCATTGATCCTCTGTATCACCGGATTCATGATGTACAGCGTCAGAAACAGCGTAATGCCCACCAGTACCATATTAGGCGGCGCCTGCTGAACTCCCATGGCATTTCTCGTAAAAGAAAGGATAATGATGGTTCTGGTAAACGAAGTCATCATCACCACAATGGATGGAATCAGCGCCGCAAAGGTGGTCAGCATGATTATGTCGAGGGTCGGCACACTCCCCCCGTTCAGCTGTGTCAGAAGGTCGCTCATCTGTCTTCCTCCTTCTTTTTCTGATGGGGTGTCAGATATTTATCCAGAACATCACGGAAAGGAAGCTGGGTCAAAGGCTCCGGCAAAGGCTGCTCTGCCGCCTGAAACTCACCTTCCACTTCCGCCAGCATCTGTATGCCGGCCTGGCTGACTCCTATCAGATAATTCGTATCCCCTGCCTTCAAAAGAAGAATTCTCTGGTTTTGGCTGATCTGAATCTGCTCAATAATCTGCAGATTACCTGTGCCGCTTCCTTTCACCCACTGTCTTGCCAGCAGGCGGCTGCACCAATATGCAAGCAGAAGCACGCAGGCCACGGTCAACACGTAGCCGAATAATGTCAAAGCTCCCATCTTACAGGCTTTCCGGGTTCAATTCCCTTGTAACAATCTCTGTAATACGGATACCGAAATTATCCTCCACAACAACGATGTCGCCCTTGGCGATACACTGGCCGTTGACAAACAGATCCACCTGCTCGCCGGCCATCTTGTCGAGAACCACCAGAGTGCCCTGGGTAAATTCCAGAATATCGCGAACCAGTCTCTTGGTCCTTCCGATCTCCACGGAGATCTCCAGAGGAACCTTCATCAGCATCTCCTGATTCGTCTTGTCTTCCTCTCCCTCACCTGCTTCGTCCTGTATCTGGCTGGATGCCAAAGGACGGATAATGGAACCGCCGGAAGACTGGGCGGATGCGGACGCAGACTCTGCGGGTTTGGAGGAAGAAGCCTTCATCATCTCCATCATCTGCATCTGGGTCTGCTGCATCTGGGTAAAAAGCTGAAGCATCATGGGATCCATTCCCATGGACGTGTACGGATAATAGGGCTGTCCCGCCTGCCCCATGCCCGGCTGCATCTGCTGAGGCACAGGCTGAGGTGCCGGCGCCGCCGGACCTGAAGCTGCTCCTCCTGCCAGCATGGCGTTGATCTCGTCCTGGCTCATAGTGCCGCCGGAACCTGCCGGAGCCGATGGCGCCGGACCTGAAGACGCCCCCGCCAGCATGGCATTGATCTCGTCCTGGCTCATGGTGCCGCCGGAGCTTGCCGCGGCCGATGGCGCCGGACCTGAAGACGCTCCCGCCAGCATGGCGTTGATCTCGTCCTGGCTCATGGTGCCGCCGGAGCTTGCCGCGGCCGATGGCGCCGGCTCTGCCGGAGGAATCCCCGGAAGCCCTGCCAGCATGGCGTTGATCTCGTCCTGACTCATGGTGCCGCCGGAACCTGCCGGAGCGGGTGAAGGTTCTGCCGGAGCCGGTGTGGGTTCCGCGGCCGCTCCCGCCGCCGCAAAGCTTTCCTCAAAGGGCTTCAGCAGACGTTTGGCGAGACTGATGGACATGATGTTCATAAACTCGCTGTTCATCTTGTCCTCGATCTCCAGGCGGAAACGGACAACCACCATGCCGTCCTTCTCCGGGAAATATTTTACTTTAAAATCTTCCGGATCCCCGATATCAAACGATTTGGGGGTCGATATATTTACGATGGTGCCTAAAAACTCGGACAATGCCGTAGCGGAAGCGCCCATCATCTGGTTCATAACCTCACAGATAGCGCTGATATGAATCTCATCCAGCTCAAAATCCATCTCTGCCGGATCTTCGCCCAGAAGAGTCCCTACGATTATTCCCACGTCCTCCCGGCGGAACATCATAATATTCTTGCCGTCCAGGCCTTCCACATAGGCAATCTCCACTCCGATTGCCGGCTCCAGGCGTCTGAACTCAAACTCATCCCGGGTCAGGACCGAAACCACCGGTGTGGTGATGTTCACCATGGTGCCCAGCATCGTGGAAACTGCTGTCGCAGAGGCGCCGAGACTGATATTCATTATTTCGCCTATGGCGTCCAGTTCCATTTCATTAAAGCTGCTAGCGCCCATTTTTCAATCTCCTTTATCTTATTTATTTTGGCACGGAAACTATTTGCCGATCTCCAGTGCCTTCTGCGCCATCAGCTTCATTGCGTTCAAAGCCGTAACGTTTGCTTCATAGGACCTGGTTGCCGACATGCTGTCAACGGTCTCTTTCAACAGATCCACATTGGGCATGGTCACAAAACCATTCTCATCCGCGTCGGGATGGTTGGGGTTATACACCTGCTTCATCTCTCTGTCGTCCTCGACAATACCTGCCACACGCACTCCCGCATGGCTGCTTGTGAAGCCTTTCCCCCTGAGAGCGTTTCTCATTGCCTCCTGAAATGAGTCTGCGCCGTAGCTTTCAAAAACCACGTCTTTCCTGCGATAAGCGCCGCCGCCTTCGGTTCTGGTGGTGTCAATATTGGTGATATTTTCGGCAGCGATATCCATTCTCATGCGCTGAGCGCTCATACCGGATGCACTGATGTCAAAGGAACCTAAAAAAGCCATCTCTACCCCTCCTGCCCGGTATTAGTTGCCTAAAATAGTATTAACAGTCTGTACGATACGATCTGCGTTAAACGGTTTTACAATGAAATCCCTGGCTCCGGATTTGATGGCGTCAACCACCATTCCCTCCTGACCCATGGCAGTACACATAACAATCTTTGCGTCCGGATGCGCTTCCCTGATCTTCTTCAATGCCTGAAGTCCGTCCATGTTGGGCATCGTGATGTCCATGATCACCATATCCGGTTTCTCCTCGTCGTACTTCTTAACGGCTTCCGCACCATCCTGTGCCTCCACGAAGTTATCATATCCGCTTTTTGTCAAAGCATTCTTAACCATCATCCTCATAAACGCGGCATCATCAACCAACATAATCTTAGCCATTTGTCTTTCCCTCTCTTTTCTAAAAACATATTTTTATTTTCTTTACATTTATATTTGATGCAGCTTCCTGCCATCATCCGTCAATAACCCCTGCCTGAGACAGGTCAGCCACCCCATCGGCTTCCTCTTCCTCCTCTGTGTAGAGGCGCCGGTTAATGCGGATGGCCACATTCTTCTTGTAAACACCCATCTTGCCCGTAAACCAGGGCTGTTTGCCGATATACAGCTTCACATCCTTATCCTTGCCCTTGTTCATGTCGATCACATCGCCCACTTTCAGGTGATAGATATCGCTGAGATCAAGGAATACCGTGCCAAGCTGACCTGTGACAGGCAGCTGGGACTGGCGGATATTGTCCAGAATCGTCTCTCTGTTATCTTCAAACGCATAACCTCTGGCAATATGCTTGCGGCTGTCGATCACCTGGAAGATGTTCTCCAGCAGGGTACCCGGAAGACATATCTTGATCCGCTCCACCGCAAGTCCTGTCACGTCTACATTCAGATGGACGATCACCACTGTCTCATCAAGGCCTACATCCTGAATCATGCTGGGATTGTCTTCCATCCTCTGGGCCTTGAAGTCCAAATTTATATAATTGGAGAAACCGTCCTTTAATGCCTGGATCAGATAGGACAGAACTCTCCGGTACAGGGCGATCTCAACGTCCGAATACCGATAGCCGTCCTTCACCTTCACCACTTCCTCCCCTCCGCCCAGCATGCGCTCGATCAGAGTGATCACCATGCCCGGTGTGACATACATCATCAGGGGCACCATATTCTTGGCATGATCCGGAATAATGGTTTCCACCAAAGTAACCATATCATTTTCGCTAAGAGAGTTTACATACTCATAGTAACGCCGCTCCTGAACCTCCATCACCGTGATGTCGGTCATAACCCGGAATACGCCGTTGACCTGGGATGTAATGA
>JAAWHK010000018.1 GCA_022795805.1 Hungatella sp.
GGCTTACATGGGCCTTCCAAGGGATCTGGAGGAGGCTGCGCGCCTTGACGGCTGCAACATCGGGCAGACCTTCCTGTTCATCATGGCGCCTCTTACCAGATCCTCCATGGTGGCTCTGGGAATCTTCACCGCGGTGTTCGCGTACAAGGATCTGATGTGGCCCCTGATCTGTAACAGGGATGTGATGCCTCTGTCCGCGGCTCTTGCCAAGATGCAGGGTCAGTACAGCAACAATTATCCTCAGCTGATGGCGGCTTCCCTGCTGGCCTGTATTCCCATGATTATACTGTATCTGGTCTTCCAGAAGCAGTTCATCGAAGGTATCGCCACTTCCGGCGGCAAGCTGTAAGGAGAAAGCATTTAAACGGTGTGGGAACGGCATGGCAAACGGACGGTGATACGGAAAGATACTATGAGAGAGAGGGAGAGGCATGAACTTATTTAACGAGGACAGTTTTCTTCACAGTTTTTTCCTTTCCGCGGGAGGCTTTATCGGGCTGAACCTGCTGTGGATTATAACCAGCGTTCCCGTGATTACGGCGGGGGCGTCCACGACGGCGCTGTATTACTGCACGCTGAAGCTTCACAAGGATAAAGACATCAGCATATGGAAATGTTACTGGAAAAGCTTTCGGGAGAATTTTTTCCAGGCTACGGCCGTATGGCTGGGACTGGCCGGAGCCGGAGCGTGTATCTGGCTGGAAGAGCGGGCAGTCAGGACCATGCCGGCCCCCATGTGCAATGTGTTTGTCTATGTGATATGGGGGATGGCCTTCGGCCTTCTGATCACGGCGCTGTATATCTTTCCGGTCATAGCGTCCTTTGAGAACAAGATCAGGCGTCTGGTTCCTTACACCCTGTATTTTGCGGCCAGAAAGCCGGGCTATGCCCTGTGCATGGCGGCCGTCACCTGCCTTCCCATGTATTTTACGCTGGTGGACGTGAAATTGTTTCCCGTCTACCTGCTGATATGGCTTATGTGCGGGTTTTCGCTGACAGCCTACTGCAATTCCTGGTTTCTGTGGAAACTGTTCAAACCGTATTTTCCGGAAAACGGGGGAGAGGGGGAACGGGCGGGCGCAGAACCTGAATCGGATCATATTCTATGGAGGACATAAAGCTGCGTATGAGGTATATTTCTTTTCGTGAAGATACGAAGGTATTTACACTGCACACCAAAACCAGTATGTATCAGATGCAGGTGGGACAGTACGGAACGCTTCTGCATCTGTATTACGGAGCCGATCTGGGGGATGCCTGGGTGAACCGGAGCATCGTAAATCTGGATCGGGGATTTTCCGGCAACCCCTATGAGGCCGACAGGGACAGGACTTTTTCCCTGGATGTGCTTCCTCAGGAGTATACGGCGGAGGGCAACGGGGATTACCGGATTCAGGGGATCGAGGCGGAACACGGGGACGGAAGCCGGATTCTGCAGCTGAGATACGATTCCTATGAGATGAAGAGAGGGAAATATGCTTTGGCAGGGATGCCTGCCATGTTTGCAGGGGAGGACGAGGCGGAGACGCTGAAGATCGTGCTGAGAGACGAGCCCAGCGGCGTCTGTGTGAATCTGCTTTACGGTGTTTTGTGGGACTGCGATATTATCACCAGAACCGTGGAAGTGGTAAATAACGGAACGTCGGATGTGACCTTAAGGCGGGTCATGTCCGCGGAGCTGGATTTTTACAGACGGCCCATGGACATGATTCACTTCTACGGAAGGCATTCTATGGAAAGGCTTACGGAGCGCCAGCCTCTTCTTCACGGGATTCAGTCTGTGGAGAGCAAGAGGGGGATCTCCAGCCATCACCACAACCCGGCGGTAATCTTCTGTGACAAGAGCGCCACGGAGGATTACGGGGAGTGCTTCGGCATGGCTTTTGTCTACAGCGGCAATTTCCTGTGTCAGGCGGAACTTGACCAGGTGGAGCAGACACGGGTGGTTATGGGGATCCATCCATACCAGTTTGCGTGGAAGCTTAAGCCGGGGGAGGTTTTTGCGGCTCCGGAAGCAGCCATGTCCTATTCGGGGACGGGGCTGGAGACTCTGTCCCACCATTTCCACGACGGGTTTAGGGAGCATCTGATCCGCAGCAGCTTTGTAAAAAAGCCCCGGCCCATTCTGGTGAACAACTGGGAAGCCACCTATTTTGAGTTTGACGAGCAGAAGCTTTACGGCATCGCAAAGGCGGCCAGGGATGTGGGCATTGAGATGTTCGTGCTGGACGACGGCTGGTTCGGAAAGCGGGACAGCGACTACACAGGCCTGGGCGACTGGTACGTCAATGAGGAGAAGATCCACGGAGGCCTTCCAAAGCTGGTGAAGAAGATACGGAATCTGGGGCTTAAGTTCGGTATCTGGCTGGAGCCGGAGATGGTATCTGAGGACAGCGATCTGTACCGGAAGCACCCGGACTGGTGTCTCAAAGTGCCGGGACGGCTGCCGGTGAGAAGCCGTTCCCAGTTAAACCTGGATGTGACGAAAAAGGAAGTCCGGGACTACATTATGGAGCAGATCTTCAAGGTCATCGACAGCTGTCAGGCGGACTACATCAAGTGGGACGTAAACCGGGCTCTCGGCAATGTGTTCTCTCAGGGAGTGGCGGCGGAAAGACAGGGGGAAGTCTTCCACCGCCATATGCTGGGGGTGTATGACATGATGGAGCGGCTCATAAAGCGCTATCCCAATCTGCTGTTTGAGACGTGCGCAGGCGGCGGGGGCCGCTACGACGCGGGGATGCTTTACTACTCTCCACAGATTTGGTGCAGCGACAACACGGACGCTGCGGACCGGCTGGAGATCCACTACGGGACATCGTTTTTCTACCCCATCAGCACCTTCGGGGCCCATGTGAGCGTTTGTCCCAACCACCAGACGGGAAGGACCACCTCCCTCAGGACCAGGGGTATCGTGGCCGGGTCCGGTACCTTCGGGTATGAGCTGGATCTGGAGCACATGGACGAGGAGGAGAAAAAGGCGGCCGCAAAGCAGATTGAGCAGTTTAAGGACACGGAGACACTGGTGCAGTCCGGTGATTACTACCGGCTGTCTGCACCTGGAGACGGAAATAATTCCGTGTTCTGGGAGTTTGTTTCAAAGGATAAAAAGGATGTGCTGGCGTCGGGCGTGGTGCTTAAAAGCCAGGTAAACCCGCCGGTGACCCTTTTGAAGTTCAGAGGGCTTGAGCCTGACAGGCTTTACCGGGATATGGAGAGCGGGGAGACTTTCTTAGGGATTGTGCTGATGAAGGCGGGCCTGGCCGTGCCGGTGACGTCGGAGGATTACGAATCGGTGGTGTACCGGTTTACGGCAGCGGAAACGTAAAAAAGATTTTGAAAAAGGATTTGATAGGGAAAGGGAAGAAGGCTTCGGGGGAGGCTTTCTTCTTTTTCACTCCCTTGACAATCCGTATCCAATCTGTTAAAATAACACCAGTGAAATCTGCAGGAAGCAGACCGGGAAAACCGAAGTTTTCCGTTTTGTCTCAGGATACCCTCTATGATGTGTGCTATGAAAGCATGCGCCTCCCAGAAGGAGAGCCTCATGCTTTTTTTGTGTGTTTCGGAGGACCCGTTTTACATTGAACGACAGAGAGGAATGACAACTATGAAGAACAGAATTTTCGCGGCGCTTCTGGCCCTGACTATGACAATTTCTCTGGCAGCCTGCCAAAACAAAGATTCTTCTGAACCAGGGAGGGCCGTAACCGCAGACAGTGCGGCCGAAAGCCCCCAGGAGGGCCGAGGGGAATCGGAGGGAGAGGAGCCGGTTTCACCGGCCGTCCGCACGGTGACGGATGTCTGGAACCGGCAGGTGGAGATCCCTTATGAGGTAAAATCCATCATCTGCCTGGGCTCCATGGCTCCCAGGCTGGGGGCTTACCTGGGCGTGACGGACATGATGATCGCGGCGGAGGACACGGACATCGCAGCCATGTCGGTGCGTTATGACTACAGCCCCGTGTATCACGATGTGCTGAAACGTCTTCCCAGCGCGGGGCCGGGAGGCGGGAGCGGGGAGAATAACGGGTATGCGGAGAAGATTATCGAGCTGCAGCCGGATGTGATCCTGGCCGGATTCGATGAGGACGGGGCTGAGGAGCTGCAGCGCCAGACCGGTATCCCCGTAGTCAGCGTCCGCTACCGAACCCAGGGGTTTATCGACGACGGATTTCATCGGGCCATGAGGGTCTTTGCCGAGACGGTGGGGGCAAAGGAAAGGTGTGAAGAAGTGCTTAATTATGTGGAGGGCTGCAGGGAGGATCTTAAAGAGAGGACGAAGAATGTGCCGGATGAGGAGAAACCCAGGGCCTACACAGGTGCCGTCACGTTTAACGGCCGCCATGGGTTCGCCTTTACATACGTGAATTTCCCGGCATTTACGGCTGTGGACGCCGTAAATGTTGCGGATGCCTTTCTGGAGAGCCGGACAAAGGAGGCCGCGGATACGGCTGCCAGGACGGGGACGGCCTACATAGGCAGCGACGGTTTTGAGGCGGACTTGGAGCAGATTATCCGGTGGGATCCGGATATAGTCTTTCTGGACCCGGGCAACATGGACCTGGTTAATGACGAGTATCGGAATAATCCCGGATTTTTTGATTCCCTGCGGGCCGTTCAGGAGGGGCAGGTCTATACCATGCCCTCAACCAACTCCGCGGGACCTAATATTACGTATCTTTTAATCAACGCCTACTATGCCGGGATTGTGATGTACCCGGAGCAGTTTCGTGACATTGATCTGAGAGAAAAGGCGGGGGAGATCATGGAGCAGATGCTGGGAGAGGACTTTTTTGATGAGATGGAGGAGGGCGGTCTGTACTATGGGACCATCACCATTGGCGAGTAAAAAGGCAGAGACAGATTACAGCCGGCATATCCGGCGCAAACGGCTGATTCTGTGGGGCATGGCGCTTCTGACCGGGGCGGCGGCCCTGGCCTCCCTGATGGCCGGGTCCTCCGGCCTGACCATCGGGGAGGTGGCCCTGGCCCTGGCGGGAAGGGGCACGAAACAGACGGAGACCATCGTGTGGAATGTGAGGATGCCCAGGGTGACCGCGGCGCTGGCGGCGGGCACTGCACTGGCCATGTGCGGATGCATCATGCAGAACGTGCTGAGAAATCCTCTGGCATCGGCATCCACCCTGGGCGTTTCCCAGGGGGCTTCCTTCGGAGCGGCGGCCGCCATCGTCTGTATGGGGGCGGGCAACCAGGTAAACCCAGGGAGCGGAACGACGGCGTCTCTGACCATCACAAACCCCTGGACGGTAACGGTCTGCGCTTTTTTGGGCGGCATCGCCACCACGGTTCTCATTCTGGCGCTGTCCCGGATGAAGGGGATCACCCCGTCCGCCATGGTGCTGGCGGGAGTGGCTATAAGCTCCATGTTCACCGGGGGGACCACGCTGGTCCAGTACTTTGCCGACGATATTATGGTGGCCTCCGTGGTGTACTGGACCTTCGGAAACCTGGGGCGGGCGGGGTGGAGTGAGATTGGCCTCATGGGCGGCCTGTGCCTTGGGGCGTTCTTATTCTTCCTCTTTCAACGGTGGAATTACAATGCCGTGGAGAGCGGTTTGGACACGGCAAGGAGCCTGGGGGTGCCCGTGGGATTTCTGATTCCCGTCAGTATGGCCGTGTGCGCACTGATCGCTTCCGTGTCGGTGGCATTTGTGGGTTGTATTCAGTTCATCGGACTCATCGCCTCCCATATGATGCGGCGGCTGGTGGGCAATGATTTCCGCTTTCTCATCCCCTGTACGGCGCTGTGCGGGGCGGTTCTTCTCCTGGCGTCGGATGTGGCCTGCCGGGTGCTGGTTCCGCCTGCGGTACTGCCTGTGGGGGCTCTGACCTCGTTTCTGGGGGCGCCTCTGTTTCTGTACCTGATTATGCGAAGGGGGAGTGTGGGATGATTGCGGTAAAGGACCTCTGTTTTTCCTACGGAAAGCGTCGGATTCTCTCCAATGTGTCCTTTCAGGCGGAGGACGGGGAGTGCGTGGCCGTCCTGGGCAACAACGGCGCCGGAAAGAGTACCCTTATTACCTGTGTAAACCGAATCCGGAAACCGGACAGCGGAGAAGTGCGGATCGACGGAAGGAACGTGGGGAATATGGGAAGAAGGGAGCTGGCCAGAAACATGGCCTATGTGGCCCAGAAAAACGAGATGAGCCGGAGCACGGTGTTTGACTGTGTGCTTTTGGGACGCAGACCCTACATGGGATGGGGGGCGTCAAAAGAGGACGTGGACAAATCCTTGAGCGTCCTTAAGCAGGTGGGAATGGAGGAATTTCAGCTGCGAAATCTGGATGAGATGTCCGGCGGGGAACTGCAGAAGGTGATGCTGGCCAGGGCCCTGGTGCAGGAGCCCAGGGTGCTTTTGCTGGATGAGCCTACCAGCAGCCTGGACCCAAAAAACCAGTATGAGATGATGGCACTGGTCCGGCAGGCGGCAAAGGAGCGAAAGATTACGGTGCTGGTGGTCCTGCACGATCTCAACCTTGCCCTGCGCTGCTGCGACAGGTTCTTTTTTATGAAGGAGGGAAGAGGGTACTGCTACGGCGACAGTGGGACTGTGACCGGGGATGTGGTGGAGGCGGTGTACGGAATACGGGGGGAGACGGTCCAGGTGGGCCAAAAGAAGATCGTGGTTATAGGATAAGAGGAAGGAGACACGGATAAAATGGATACTTGTACGGATTGCCTGGAGGGCAGATATAAGGAATACTGGGAGAGGGCCGCGGCCTTTCACGGACACGTCTGCGGCGGCCTTGCCATCGGGTTTAAGGCGGCCGTGTACGCCATAGAGCTGCTGGAGGTGACATTTTCTCAGGACGAGGAGGTGGTGTGCATCGCGGAGAACGACGCCTGCGGGGTGGATGCCATTCAGTCTGTTTTGGGATGCAGCATAGGAAAGGGCAACCTGCTGTTTCATATGACAGGGAAGCAGGCGTTTTCGTTTTATAACAGGAAGACCGGGAAGGCGGTGCGGCTGTATTTGAAAGCCAGAGCGCCACAGGGGCTGAAACGGGAGGATTCCTGCCGGTTTTATCTGACATGCGGTTTTGAGGATATGTATGCGGTTTCAGAGCCCAAAACAGCCGTTCCGGAGAGGGCGCGGCTTTTTAAGTCAGTACCCTGCGCCCGGTGCGGGGAGATTACGGCGGAGAGCATGGTGCGTGTGGAGGACGGGGAGATGGTCTGTCCGGACTGCTTCGGCAGATATGACAGGTTTGCGGTGTAATTGAAACTTTCACACCGGCTACCCCCACAAAACAGTGGCTCTCCGTTATAAATCGTGATATGATAAAAACAGGATTATCCGTCGGTTTACGGGCGGAAAGGAAAGGAGAGGGAGAGATATGAGAGCGGTGAAGGAGCAGGAGATCACCATGGCGGCCCCCAACTTAAATGCTGTGGCCAATGCCAGAAAGATCTCCTCCACAGGGGGATTTGTGGTCCGGAAACGATCCGCGGACGACACGTTCTACATGGGAGAGTGCAAGGGGAGCGGAAAGAATAATTACGTGGTGTCGGCGGATTACATAGACGATGCGTCCCCCGTGTTCAGGTGCAGCTGCCCCAGCAGGCAGTTTCCCTGCAAGCACAGTCTGGCCCTGCTTTTTGAGATGGCGGCCGAAAAAGAGTTTGAGATCTGTGAGATCCCCCGGGATATCCTGGACAAGAGGGAGAAGAAGGAGGCCAGGGAGGCGAAGAAGCAGGCGGGAGACGTAAAAAAGCCGGCTTCGGAGAGAAGCGCGAAAGCGGCCAAAGCGGCCAAGGCCAAGAAGATCCGAAAGCAGCTGGAGGGGCTGGCGCTGTTAAAGCAGCTGACGGACCAGCTGATGAACTGGGGCCTGGCGTCCATGGGAGGCGGGTCTCTTTTGAATTACCGGAATCTGGCAAAGCAGCTGGGCGACTACTACCTGCCCGGGCCTCTGGTGTATTTAAACCGGCTGATCCTGGAGATGGAGAAATACCAGAAAGACCAGAACCCGGCTCATTACAGCCGGTGCGTGGAGATCTTAAAGAAACTGCGGGCCCTGGAGAAGAAGGCGGTTGTATATCTGAATGACAAGCTTGAGACGGACAGCCCGGAAGCGGACGACGATGAGCTGTATGAGGAGCTGGGGGGCATCTGGAAGCTGGAACAGCTAAACGGGCTGGGACTAAAAAAGGAGAACGCCAGGCTTTTGCAGCTGTCCTTCCAGGTGGACTACGACCAGGCCAGGAAGGAGTATATGGATCTGGCCTATTGGGTGGAGCTGGACACGGGAGAGATCTGCCATACATGCAATTACCGGCCGGTGAAAGCCCTGAAATACGTCCGGCAGGAGGATTCCTGCTTTGGCGTGATGACAGTGCCGGTGCTGAACTACTACCCGGGTCATGGTGACCGGAGAGTCAGGTGGAGCGGCGGGACCCTTAATGATGCCGGGGAGGATGTGTACCGGGAAGTCATGAAAAAGGCATTTCCCGATCTTCTGTCGGCCTCCAAGGAGGTGAAAAACCACATTAAAAATATTCTGGCAGACGATTTCTGCCCGGTGCTGGTCAGCTTTAAAGAGATCGGAACCGTGACGGGAAAAGCAGGGGCCTGCCTTGCGGTCATGGACCGGGCGGGCAGCCGGATGGAGATGAGAAGCCGGGAGCCGTGGCAGGATACGGCCTCCATGGTGCCGCTTCTGCCGGATTCCTCATGGCTGCAGGGAGGCGTCCTGTTTGGACTCATGTACTATGACCCGGATAAGAGGCAGATGTGCATCCATCCCTGCAGCATCGTCACGGGGCAGGGGATCATAAGACTGATGTACTAGGAGGGGGAGACTATGGATCTTAGCGTACTGTATGGACTGAGGGACAGGCTGGAGGCGGCAGCCGTGGCCGGTGTGGGCCTGATCGGGGAAGATTTCCGGTTGAAGAGGGCGGTTGAGCAGATGGAGCCCCTGGCCAAGGCCTCCCCGGTGTTTAAGAAAATCTGGCAGATGGGGTGTGGGATGCTGTCTGCGGACTGTGAGGACAGAGGCGGCGCTCTGCTGGATACGTTAGGGCTGGTGGACGCGGTTTTGTGCACCCAGGGCGGATTATTAAAGGAGGGGGAGTGGGAGCCTCTTCAGAGCGGACGGGGGACGGGGATTGCAGGCGGCCAGATTCCTTACAGCCGGATGGCGCCGGTGCTGGAAGCGTTTCGGGGGACCGGAGGCGGAAGATACGGGGTGCTCCGTGACGCCCGCAAGGCGGATCCACAGCTGTTTTCGGACTACCGCATCAAAGGTCTTATGGTGAGGGCTCTGGGAGACAGTTACGGCGAGCTGGCGGACATGGCGGCGGAGTGGCTGAAAGAGGAGGGGCGGGAGATCGTCCCGCTCCTGAAGCAGGACTTTGACCCTGAGGGAAAGCAGGAGATGGCCCGGCGCATCCAGGTCATGGAGGCTGTCATGGGCAGCGCGGAGAACGGATTCTATGTGGAAGTGCTGAAAAAGGCGAAAAAGCCGGTGCGGGAAGCAGCGATCCGTGCCCTCAGACATGACCAGAGCAATGAAAAGCTGCTTCTTGACCTGGTAAAGTCGGAGAAGGGCAATGCCAGGGAGGCCGCTTATTTCTCCCTGGCATCCATGGAGGGCGAGGAGGCCGCCGGGTACTTCAGAAAGCAGATGGACAAGAATCCGGGCAAATGGGGGGCGTATCTGGCAAATTCACCGGTCATGTGGGCCTCCGACCTGATCGCGGACCATATAAGCCGGTGGCTGGACACCTATGACGTGTCGGACATTCTGTGGAAGGATTTAAAGAAGGAGGATCAGACAACCCTGCTGGATCTGCTGAACCGGGCGGAGGGAAAAGGTTCTCCCAGCATGTGCGCCTGCTATGAGCGGCTGTACCAGGTGGTGCCCTGGAAGGTGGCTGAGGTGTTAAAAAACTCCCTCATGAGGCAGGATGATCCTGTTTCCCCTGAACTTCGCCAGGTGGCTGAGGACATGTACGGGGCTCACGGGGATGCGTTTCTGGGCTGTGTGTTCTGGGCTGCGCTGATGGATGATAAGCCGGAACCGCTTTTTCAGCGGTTCGGCGGTTATGTAAAGCCGGAGGGGAGTGCGGAAAGCGCAGGGAAGAAAGGGGATCCCAGGGAGATCCTTGAGATCTTCTCCCATATCAAATATGAAGAGAGTCTGGGCAAATACGTGGTGTACCGGTCCGCGGCCAACGGATACACGGGCTATACGGATCCGGCCAAAATCCTGGACCACGGGCTGGATCTTCGGTGGTACGAATTTTTGCTGGGGAACAAGAACCGCTTTAACATTCAGTGGAAGAAGGCTTACAGTTATTACGGAGGCCACTCCAACGGATTTGACGCCATGCTGGAGGGGCTGTTCAGGCCGGATATAGAGACCGTTAAGGAGGCGTACGGAAGGTATTTTTATTGGAGCGCCAGGTACCGGGGAACAGAGGCCGCGGACATCCGGATGCTGAGGCGGTGCGGCTGGACCGATTATAAGGGGCTTTTGGCCCATGTGGGCAGGAAGGATAAGAGCCAGATCATCTACAAGGTGCGCCAGGTTTTGGAGCAGCTGCCCATGACCAATGAGGAGATGGCAGCCGAGCTGGAAGGGCTTGTGGGGGAGCTGGGAAAGAAGGCAGTCAACGGGATCGGAATTCTGGAGAGATGGGTGGATGAGCTGAAGCGCGGTGCCGCGGTGGATGAACTGAAACAGAATTACCGGTGAATGGGAGGAAGAACAAGATGAATGACAATCATGTGCAGAGACTGCCTGCGGAGCAGTTGTTTCAGGAAGAGATTGATGCTCTGATTGCGGCAGAAAAGAACCCTGTCCCCCAAGGCTGGAGGATGTCCCCAAAATCGGTGTTAACCTACATCTGCGGCGGCAGATGCGGGGACAGGGATATTACCCCCAAGTATATTGGCAGCAGGCGGCTGGTGGAGATCGCCATCTCCACCCTGGTGACCGACCGGGCGCTTCTTTTGATCGGGGAGCCGGGAACGGCCAAGTCCTGGCTGTCGGAGCACCTGGCGGCGGCCGTCAACGGCAATTCCACCAGGGTGATACAGGGAACGGCAGGGACCACGGAGGAGCAGATCAAGTATTCCTGGAACTACGCCATGCTGATCGCGTCCGGGCCCTCCAGGGAGGCCATGATTCCCAGCCCGGTGTACAGGGCCATGGAGCAGGGGGCCATTGCGCGGGTGGAGGAGATCTCCCGGTGCGCTTCGGAGGTTCAGGACGCGCTGATCTCCATTTTGTCCGAGAAGAGAATCTCCGTGCCGGAGCTGGGGATTGAGGTTCCCGCAAAGAAGGGGTTCTCCGTGATCGCGACGGCCAACACCAGGGATAAGGGCGTCAATGAAATGTCGGCGGCTTTAAAGAGGAGATTTAATATCGTGGTTCTTCCGGCTCCTGAAAGCCTGGAAGCGGAGATGGAGATCGTCAAATCCCGGATCACCCAGCTGTCCGGAAACCTGGATCTCAACGCCAAACTTCCTGAGGCGGAGGTGGTGGAAAAGGTGTGCACCATTTTCCGGGAACTGCGAAAAGGGGCGACACTGGACGGAAAACAGAAACTGAAAACCACGTCGGGGGTGCTGTCCACGGCGGAGGCTATCTCCCTTTTAGCCAACAGCATGGCTCTGGCGGGAAGTTTCGGCGACGGGGTCATCACGGATTACGACCTGGCGGCAGGACTTCAGGGGGCCGTGGTGAAGGAGGATTCCAAAGACCGGAACGTATGGGAAGAATATCTGGAGAATATTATGAAAAAGCGAGGATCCAGGTGGCTATCCCTGTATGAAGAGTGTAAGGAGCTGAATCGCTGATGGAGAGACAGCCTTTTGTATTTGGAATCCGCCATCTCTCCCCGGCGGGAGCTTACTACGTCAGGGAGTTTCTGGATGAGGTGAAACCGGAGATGGTGCTCATCGAAGGGCCGTCGGATTTCACGGATCTTATGGGGGAGCTGGCGGGGGAGGATGTGAAACCGCCTGTGGCAGTGATGGCCTACACCAGACAGCTGCCTGTGAGGACCATCCTCTATCCTTTCGCGGAGTATTCTCCGGAATATCAGGCGCTTTTGTGGGCAAAGGAGCACGGATGCCCCTGCAGGTTCTGCGATCTGCCGTCGGATGTTTTTCTGGGGATTCGGGCACGGCAGGAGGAAAAACGGCAGGAGGACGGTGACGGCAGCGGCAGTCAGAGCGATGAAGCAGAGGGACAGGGCGGTGACGGCTCAGGTGCGAAGGACAGCGGGGATGACCACGGCGCTGCCCGCCGCCCCTTTGACGTCTATGAAGCCCTGGATCGACAGTCTGAGGACGGGGACCATGAAACTTTCTGGGAGCGGACCATCGAGCAGTGCGCAGACAGCAGGGGATATCGGACGGGGGCCTGGGAGTTCGGCCGTGCCTTGAGGGAGCTGAGCCGGAAAGACAGGGACGAGGACGCCGAAAATCTTACGCGGGAGGCCTATATGCGCCGTGTCATAGGGCAGGTCCTTTGTGAAGGGATACAGGCAGACCGGATTGCGGTGATTGCGGGAGCCTATCACGGTGAGGGAATCCTGGGAGGCGGCCGGGCCATGAGCGACGAGGAATTTGCGGCGCTGCCCCGTCTTGAATCCCTCAGGACTCTGATGCCCTATTCCTATTACCGCCTGTCCCAGCGCTCCGGCTACGGAGCAGGCAACCGTGCGCCGGCTTACTATGAGTATCTGTGGCAGGGACTTAAAAGGAAAGAGGCAGATTACGGGGCGCGCAGGTATTTAAGCGGACTGGGAGCATATCAGAGGGCAAACGGCGGTGTGGCATCCGCCGCGCAGGTTATGGAAGCGGCCCGTCTGGCCAGGGCTCTGGCACAGCTTCACGGAAGCAGGATTCCCACACTGAAAGATCTGCGGGACGGGGCGGTGACCTGTATGGGACAGGGAGCGTTTTCGGAGCTGGCTCTGGCGGTTGCGGACACGGAGATCGGGACGAAGATCGGAAGCCTTCCCCAGGGAGTCAGCCAGACCTCCATTCAGGCGGATTTTTATGAGAATTTGAGAGAGCTTAGGCTGGAGAAGTACAAGTCCGTGAAAGCCATGGAGCTGGATCTGGATCTTCGGGAGAATCTCAGGGTCAAGTCAAAGAAAGCGGCGTTTTTGGATCTGGAGCGGTCCTTTTTCCTTCACAGGCTCCGGGTCCTGGACATCCGTTTTGCCGCCGCGCAGGCCGTGAAGCAGGACAATGCCACCTGGGCAGAGAGGTGGGTTCTCCAGTGGACGCCCGAGGCGGAGATTCAGATCGTGGAGGCCGTGCTGAAAGGGGATACGGTGAGGCAGGCTGCGGCATTCCAGCTGAAGGCCAAGACTGACGCGGGCACTGGCATCAGCGAGCTGGCAAAGGTGGTGTCGGAGGCGTTTTACTGCGGCATGCCTCTTGCCCTTCACTCCGCTTTGGAAGCTTTGCAGGAGCTGGCGGTGGATGCGGTATCTGTTGTCCAGCTTGCGGACACGGCAGAAGAACTGTCCGTGGTGATCCGGTACGGAGATATCCGGAAGCTGGATCGGACCCCGCTGATTCCCATCGTGTCCCAGCTGTTTTTGCGGGCGTGCCTGATTCTGCCCGGGGAGTGCGCCTGCGACGATCAGGCGGCCACGGCTATGATTCCGGCCATAGGCAAGCTTTGCCAGGTAGGGACGGCCCATGATTTTGTGGATTATCAGCGATTTTTGACAGTGCTTACGGAGATTGCCTCCAGGGATGACTTAAATACCCGTCTTTCGGGAGCCGCGGCGGCCATTCTTCTGGAGCAGGGCAGTATGGACAGCACGGAGCTGGGCCGGGAGGTGGAGAGACGGCTGTCAAAGGGCATTCCCGCGGAACTGGGAGCCGGATGGTTTGCGGGGCTTTCCTCCAGGAATCATTACGGGCTGATAGCCAGGCTGACGCTGTGGGAGAAGTTAAGCGATTATCTGGATACCCTGGACGGGGAGGAGTTTAAGAGGGCGCTTCTGTTTCTCAGGAGGGCGTTTGCGGACTTTACCTCCGGGGAGAAGGACCAGATTGCGGAGAATCTGGGGGAGATATGGCAGGTGAACCCGGCACAGGTCAGCGAGATACTCAACGACAGCCTGACAGAGGATGCCATGGAGTTTCTGGAGGGACTGGAAGAGTTTGATTTCGGGGATATATAGCGCCTCATTTGCAAATACATCATATGGAAGGATCGACAGCTATGGATATGAGAGAGAGGATGACCCGGTGGCGTCTGATTCTGGGTCAGGAAAGTCATGATGAGTTTGAGAAACTGGGCGGCGAAACGCTGGAACTCTCCGCCGATCAGTGGATGATGGACCAGGCTCTGGCGGCTATCTACAACAGCGCCGCAAACGGCGGCTTCGGCGGACAGGGCGCCGGGCGGGGGCCCTCCAATCCTCAGGTTACCAGGTGGCTGGGAGACGTGAGGACTCTGTTTGACAAGGACCTGGTTAAGATCGTCCAGGCCGACGCCATGGAGCGGTGCGGGTTAAAGCAGCTGATCTTTGAACCGGAACTTCTGGAGAATCTCGAGCCGGATGTGAACCTGGCCGCCACTATCCTTCTTTTGAAGGATCAGGTGCCCAAAAGGAGCAAGGAAAGCGTCCGGGAGTTTATGAAGAAAATCGTGGAGGAGATCAATAAACTGCTGGAGAGCGATATCAGACGGGCGGTAACGGCGGCGGTGAACCGGAAGCGCCATTCCCCCATCCCCTCTGCGTCCGCCCTGGATTTTCAGACCACCATCCGGAGGGGAATTAAAAATTACAGGCCGGAGTTGAAGAAGATCATTCCGGAACACTACTATTTCTTTGACAGGACCTCCACCACGGCGGCCAACAAGTACACCATCATCCTGGATGTGGACCAGAGCGGTTCCATGGGGGAGTCGGTGATCTATTCCTCCATTATGAGCTGTATCCTGGCCAGCATGGCTGCGGTGAAGACCCGGATCGTGGCCTTTGACACGGAGGTGGTGGATCTGACGGAGAAATGTGAAGATCCGGTGGATCTCCTGTTCGGCTTCCAGCTGGGAGGCGGCACGGACATCAACAAGTCGGTGGCCTACTGCAGCCAGTTTATAGAGAACCCTAAGAAGACGCTGTTCTTTCTGGTCAGCGATCTGATGGAAGGCGGAAACCGGGCCGCGCTTACCAGAAGGCTGTCCCGGTTAAAGGAGGACGGAGTCACGGCAGTGTGCCTTCTGGCCATTGCCGACGGCGGAAAGCCTTACTATGACGCCCAGATGGCGGGAAAGATTGCGGCCATGGGGATTCCCTGCTTTGCCTGCAGCCCCCAGAAACTTCCGGAACTTCTGGAGAGAGCTTTTAAGGGGCAGGATCTTTCGGCGCTGGCAGGGGAGGAGATCATGCAGTGATCCTCCCTGGAAACATCTGTTTGCTTTCGGGCCGGACATACGGGAGGGCCCGAGAGATGCGCCCCTGGGCAGCGAAGCAGCCCTTGCGGCAGGGGGCAGGTTATGGGTTACATTGGCTGTGGATGGCTGCGGCATAAAAAGTCTGACAAAAATATCAAGGAAGTCTATACAATTGTCCTTATAATGGACCATACGCTGCCTGTCGTTTCACCACAGGAGGAGGGAGCGTGTTGGGAGGGGCCGGCCGGTAAACTGGAGGCGTGGCTCACCTTTATCTCGTCTGACAGATCGGGGGATATTCTGAGGGTCTTTAACACATATCCTGAATTTCGGGAGTTATATAAGGAAGTGTTCGAGTTTCGGTATCAAAAGAAGGAGTTGATCAGTATGTATTCAGAGGCTTTGAGGATTCTGGACACCAATACCATTGAGTATATGGCAGAGCAGCAGAGGAAACAGATTCGGAGATTAAATAAAAAGCTGGAGCAGGAAGTGCGGCGTCTCACTGCGCTGCTGAACGAAAAGCAAGACGCGTGACAGCCCGCCGGATTTCGCCTGATGCGGGGAAAGGGAAAACGTGAACGTACGGATTTCCCTGCTCAGGCTGCGGTAAATGCCGTCCAGACCACGGAAACCATCAGCGTGGGAAGCATGTTGGCCACCTTGATTTTTTTGCCCCAGATCAGGTTGACGCCGACACAGAAGATCAGCATGGAACCGGTAAGGGATAAATTGTCGAGGGCAGAGGCAGTCATAAGCGGCGCGATCACCCTGGCCAACAGTGTGATGCTGCCCTGAAACACGGCCACGGGGATGGCGGAAAAAAGGCAGCCTTTTCCCATGGAAGCGGTCATAACCAGAATGATGATGAAGTCCAGCACCGCTTTGGCCGCGAGAATGGAGAAGTCGCCCTGAATGCCGTCCCGGATCGCGCCCACCACAGCCATGGCGCCGATGCAGACGGTCAGGGAAGCGTTGACAAAGCCCTCCACGAACATCAGATCACCGCTGCTTCCTGTCTTCGCTTTCAGCCAGTTTCCGAAAGACTCCAGATGGTATTCAATATTGAGAAGCTCTCCCAACAGGGATCCAAGAGTGAAACTGCCGATTACTATCATGGTGTGGCCGCTGATCAGGCCGCTTTCGGTGACAGACATCATCTTCTCCAGGGTTCCGGCGATGCCGATGAAGATAACGCAGAGACCGCAGGCTGAGTTCAGAGTGTCCTGATAGCGGGAAGTCATAAATTTTCCGAACACCAGGCCGGCCAGTCCTCCGGCCGCGATAGCGGCGGTATTTATAAGCGTTCCAAGTCCTGTCATGATTCGTTCCCCTTTTTATTGTAAATCAAATGATAGAAAAAACCAGAAATGATTATAGCACTTTATTTCTTATTTTTAAAGACATAAAATTTGAGAACAGGAGAGAAACAGCCATGGAATGGGCAGACGGAAAAATAAGATGCAGATGGGCAAACCCAAAAAATGAAACGTATATTGATTACCACGACAGGGAGTGGGGGATTCCCGTATACGATGACCAAAAACTGTTCGAGATGCTGGTACTGGAATCCTTTCAGGCCGGCCTGTCTTGGGAGTGTGTGCTCAATAAAAGAGAATCATTCAGGAAGGCATTTGACGGGTTTGATGTGGAGAAGGTTAGGAGGTATGATGAAAAGCAGGTAAACCGGCTGCGGGATAATCCGGATATTATCCGCAACAGGCTGAAAATACGGGCGGCAGTCACCAACGCGGACGTATTTTGTCAGATTCAGAAAGAATGGGGAAGCTTTTCCGATTATCTGTGGCACTGGACAGAGGGGAAGGTGATTTTTGAGCAAGGTCTGGCCAGTTCAGACCTGTCCGACCGGATGTCGTCGGACCTTAAAAAACGGGGAATGAAGTTTGTGGGTACCACTATTATCTATGCCTACATGCAGGCGGTAGGGGTAATCTGCTCCCATGAGGAAGGGTGTTTTCTGGAACACAGAAAGGAAACCGGTGCCGTGAAAGTCTGATTGCGGTTACCCTCTGCCTTGTGGTATAATAGGAAAAAATGTATTTCACCGGGGACATGGCAGAAACGGGCTGCGGTGAAAAATATGTATTTGGGAGGGAAAGACATATGGCATGGTATGATGAGGCTGTATTCTATCACATGTATCCTTTGGGGCTTACAGGGGCGCCGAAAACCAATTCCTACGGGGAGCCGGAACACAGGCTGAATACGCTGCTGCCGTGGATAACTCACATAAGGGAGATTGGCTGCAACGCGCTCTATATCGGGCCGCTGTTTGAATCGGTGGGCCATGGGTATGAGACTACGGACTATAAAAAGCTGGACAGCCGCCTTGGGACCAACGAAGATCTGTCGGGTTTTGTGGAGGCGTGTCACAGGCAGGGAATCCGGGTTATACTGGACGGTGTGTTCAACCACACGGGAAGAGATTTCTTCGCGTTCCAGGATATTAAGAAAAACCGGGAGAATTCCCCCTACAGAGATTGGTACTGCAATGTGAATTTCTGGGGAAACAACGAATACAACGACGGATTTTCCTACGAAAACTGGGGCGGGTACGATCTTCTGGCAAAATTAAACCAGAATAATCCTGCGGTAAGAGAGTATATCTGTGACGTGATCCGGTTCTGGGCCAGGGAATTTAAGATCGACGGTATCCGCCTGGACGCGGCAGATGTTCTGGATTTTGGGTATATGCAGGCGTTAAGGCAGACGGCCAGGGACATCGGGCCGGAATTCTGGCTTATGGGGGAGGTGATCCACGGCGATTACTCCAGGTGGGTCAACGAAGGAACCCTTCATTCCGTTACCAATTACCACCTGCACAAGGCTCTGTATTCAGGGCACAATGACCATAATTACTTTGAGATTGCCCATACGGTCAGGCGGCTTTACGGGATGGGAGGCAGCCAGCCTGACGGGCTGAAGCTTTACAATTTTGTGGACAACCACGATGTGGAGCGGATCTACACAAAGCTGAGCAACAAGGCACATTTTGTTCCCGTCCATATTCTTTTGTACACCCTGCCGGGAGTGCCGTCGGTGTACTACGGATCCGAGTTCGGAATCGAGGGGAAAAAGGATCGGTATTCCGACGATTCCCTGCGTCCGGCCCTTTCCCTGGAGGATTACAGGGATGCGCTAACAAACAACGACTGCACCCGGCTTATTGCGGCCCTGGGAAAGGCGCGCCAGAAGGTGAAGGCGCTTTCCTACGGGGATTATAAAGAGCTGGTCCTGACAAACCGGCAGTACGGATTTGCCCGCAGCTATGACGGAAAGACCGTTGTCGTCGCGGTAAACAATGACGATTGTGATGCGCACATGAACCTGCCCGCAGGCAACGCACAGATCTACAAAGACGTCCTGACGGGGGAGACGGCCCAAGTCTGCGGCGGACATATCGGCATAACCGTGCCTGCCAACAGCGGCGGCATCTGGATTCCCGTTTTCGGAGAAAGCTGCGGTGAGGAGGAGCCTATATCGTGTGCGCCCCAAACCGTCCTGACGGAAGACGGATCAGGGAGGCAGCCGGCCAAGGAGAAAGAGGAGACCCGCAAGTCCAAAGAGATATGGGAACAGCCGGAGACATCCGGGGGTCAGGAAAGGGTTCACGGAGGGCATGCGGGGGAGACAGCCGCGGATGTGACAAAGGATAGGGAAGAGGAACCTGCGGCCCCCAAAAAGGAGAGATCCGCAGCAGAACCGGCGGAACGTGACGAGGAACAGCCGGACTCCGGACACAAGGCATGTGCCGATGAGGAACAGCCGGACACGGAGGCGAAAAAGACGGATGGGGGAAGCAGGAAGAAAGCCTACGAGGAGATGACCATCGAGGAGCTTCAGCAGGCGATCCTGGACAGAATGGCCATGAACGGTCCCATAACCGACAGGATGCGCCGGGATGTTATGGAGAACGTGTATCACAACTCCCTGCTCAACTGGATCAGGAGTTTTCATTAAGAGCACAAAAGCAGAGCCTATACAAAAGCGCTGTCCGGTCCGGGCAGCGCTTGCGGTTTACGGGACTGCACACAAAATCTCGGAATCAGTATTACCCGAATATGGAGGAGGCAGATGATGATCTTAAATACAGGAAGCAGAACCGACATCCCGGCATATTACAGCTCATGGTTTTACAACCGCATACGGGAGGGATACGTGCTGGTCCGGAACCCCTACAATCCGCCGCAGGTTACCAGATACAGGTTAAGCCCGAAAGTTATCGACATTCTGGTGTTCTGTACCAAAAATCCGCAGCCTATGTTTGACAACCTGGACATGCTGAAGCCCTACATCTGTCTGTGGTACGTCACCATAACGCCCTACGGGCCGGATATAGAGCCCGATGTACCCCCGAAGGAGGCTGTGATGGAGAGTCTGAAAAGGTTATCGGAAAGACTGGGGAGTAAACGGGTTATCTGGAGATACGATCCTGTGGTGATCACGGAGAAATACTCCGTAAAATACCACATAAGGGAATTTGAACAAATGGCCCGTTCCCTGTCCGGGTACACCGGTCAGTGCGTCGTAAGTTTTATCGATCTGTATGAGAAAACAAAACGGAATTTTGGGGCGGCAGAGCAGGTATCCCCAAGGGATCAGAGGCGGCTTGTGGAGGCCTTCTCCGGGGCGGCAGGGGAAAATCACATGGAGATCCATCTGTGCTGTGAGGACGAGTCTCTGGTCACGGACCACGTGGACGCCAAAGGATGCATGTCAAAAGAGGTTCTAGAGAACGCGGCGGGATACAGAATGACAATGCCGAATAAAAGATACAGGCGCCGGGGATGCAGCTGTGTTCTGGGGGCGGATATCGGCGCCTACAATACATGCGGCCACGGGTGCCTGTACTGCTATGCCAACTACGACCGAAAAACGGTCGTCCGCAATATGGCCTGCCACGACGAAAATTCCCCGTTTCTTATCGGACACGGTCTGGAAGGCGACGTGATCCGGGAGGCGAAACAGGAGCTGTGGAGGGACAATCAGATAAGCCTGTTTTATAAGCCTGTGTGATATTTAAAAAAGTGTTGATTTATAAAACAATATCGAGTATATTATGTAATAGGTTATCCAGGGCCCAGGGCCGGAAGGAGAGATCATTCATGATAAAGATAGCTGTAGACGCCATGGGAGGCGATTACGCCCCCGGGGAGATGGTCAAGGGGGCTGTAGAGGCACTTAAGAAAAAAGAGCAGGTTCATGTGATCCTGGTAGGTCAGCAGGACAGGATTGAGAAAGAGCTGAAAGGGTACGCCTATCCCGCGGACAGACTTTCCGTTGTCCATGCGTCTGAGGTCATCGAGACCGGGGAAGGACCGGTTAACGCTGTCAGGAAGAAGAAGGACTCCTCCATCGTGGTCGGTATGAATCTGGTAAAAAAGCAGGAGGCGGATGCTTTCGTGTCTGCGGGAAGCTCAGGCGCCATTCTGGTGGGCGGCCAGATCATTGTGGGAAGGATACGGGGAGTGGAGCGGCCGCCGCTGGCCCCTCTGATTCCCACACAGAAGGGCGTGTCCCTGCTTATTGACTGCGGGGCCAATGTGGATGCCAGAGCCTCTCACCTGGTACAGTTTGCCAGAATGGGTTCTATTTATATGGAACATGTCATAGGCATTAAGCATCCCAGGGTTGCCATTGTGAACATCGGCGCGGAGGAGGAGAAGGGCAATGCCCTGGTGAAGGAGACATTTCCTCTTCTGAAAGCATGTGAGGACATTCACTTTATCGGCAGCATAGAGGCCAGGGAGATCCCGCGGGGGGAGGCGGACGTCATTGTCAGCGAGGCATTTGTGGGCAATGTGATCCTGAAACTGTACGAGGGCGTAGGCGCCACCATGCTGAGTATGATAAAGAGCGGCCTTATGTCCGGCTTTAAGAGCAAGATCGGAGCCCTGCTGGTGAAGCCGGCTTTAAAGGAGACCTTGAAGGCATTTGATGCCAGCCAGTACGGCGGAGCGCCCCTTCTGGGCCTGAAAGGCCTGGTGGTCAAGGCCCACGGCAACTCAAAATCCGTGGAGGTGTGCAACTCCATTCTTCAGTGCGTCACCTTCAAGGAACAGCAGATTAACGAAAAAATTAAGGAGTGCCTGCAGCCAAATAAAGAGCAGGAGCAAAAAGAACAGTAAAAGCAAAAAGCAGCAAATTAAAAAGAGAGGAAGGTTTATTAGTATGGAATTTGAAAAATTACAGGGGATTATTGCAGAGGTGCTGAATGTCAGTGAAGACGAGATCACTACATCCACCACATTCGTAGACGATTTAGGCGCTGACTCCCTGGATATTTTCGAGATTATCGCTGCCATTGAGGAGCAGTTCGATATCGAGATTCCACAGGAGGACGCAGAGAAGATCGTAACCGTAGGAGATGCCGTGGAGCAGATCCGGAACGTGCTGAACTAAGACACTGATAGACGAAAAAGCCCTAGGATTAGGGCTTTTTCCCTCTATATGAGGAGGCGTACATGAACCGAAAACTGATAGAACTGGAGCAGAGGATCGGATATCGTTTTGAGGACAGAGGACTTCTGTTCAAGGCCATGACCCACAGCTCCTATGCCAACGAACACCGCATAGACAAGGCGGACTGCAACGAGCGTCTGGAGTTTCTGGGGGACGCGGTGCTGGAGGTGGTGTCCAGCGATTATCTCTACCACAGATACCCGGAGCTTCCGGAGGGAGAACTGAGCAAGATGCGGGCCAGCATTGTGTGCGAGCCCACGCTGGCGCTGTGCGCCGGGGATATTGAGCTGGGCGGATACCTGCTTTTAGGCAAGGGTGAGGAGGCTACAGGCGGGCGGGGGAGAAACTCCGTGGTGTCCGATGCCATGGAGGCCCTCATAGGGGCCATTTACCTGGATGGTGGTTTTGCTAGTGTAAAAGAGTTTATACATGGATTTGTGTTAAACGATATTGAGCATAAACAGCTCTTTTTTGATAGCAAGACTATTTTACAGGAGATGGTGCAGGCTTCGGGGAGCGAGCCCCTGAGCTACGAACTGATCCGGGAGGAAGGGCCCGACCACAACAAGACCTTTGAGGCCAGGGCGCTGGTAGGTCTCAGGGAGATCGGGCGGGGAACCGGGAGAACCAAGAAGGCAGCGGAGAGTATGGCTGCTTATCGGGGAATCTTGTGGCTGAAAGGGACAGACTATGTATCTGAAGAGTATAGAAGTACAGGGGTTTAAATCATTTGCCAATAAGATCGTGTTCGAGTTTCACAACGGGATCACCGGGATCGTGGGCCCCAACGGAAGCGGCAAGAGCAACGTGGCGGACGCGGTGCGGTGGGTGCTGGGGGAGCAGCGGATCAAGCAGCTGCGGGGCTCCAGCATGCAGGACGTGATCTTTTCGGGGACGGAGACCAGGAAGCCCCAGGGCTTTGCCTATGTGGCGATCACCCTGGACAATTCGGACCACCAGCTGGCCATCGACTACGATCAGGTGACCGTGGCCAGGAGAATCTACCGCTCCGGTGAGAGCGAGTATCTGATCAACGGCAGCGCCTGCCGCTTAAAGGACATCAATGAGCTGTTTTACGATACGGGTATCGGAAAAGAGGGATACTCCATAATCGGACAGGGACAGATCGACAAGATCCTAAGCGGCAAGCCGGAGGAGCGGCGGGAGCTGTTCGACGAGGCGGCGGGAATCGTAAAATTTAAGCGCCGCAAGGCCATCGCCCAGAAGAAGCTGGAGGATGAGAAGCAGAACCTGGTGCGTGTCAGCGACATCCTTTCGGAGCTGGAAAAGCAGGTGGGGCCTTTGGCCAGGCAGTCGGAGGCAGCCAGGGAGTACCTGCGGCTGAAGGAGGAGCTTAGAGCCTATGAGGTCAACATATTCCTCAACGAGAGCGCGGAGATCAGGGTTCAGCTGAAGGCCGCAGAGGACAGCGCCGCCGTGGTGTCCGGGGATTTGGACGAGACAAAGGCAGCCGCAGACCAAATCCGCGGGACGTACGAGGAGCTTTCAGAGACATTAAAGGAGCTGGAGGAGAAGATCGAGAACCGCCGCAGTGCAGCCGCCAGGGCGGGCATGGAGAAGGGCAGCCTGGAGGGCCGCATCAATGTGCTTCTGGAGCAGATCAACACGGAGCGCATGAACGAGGAACACATCAATGCCAGAAAAGGCGCCATCCGGCGGGAGATAGAGGAGAGGCAGCAGCAGACAGAGGACTACAAAACGAAGCACGTACAGCTTAAGGATCAGGTGCGGCAGGGGCGGGAAAAACAGGAGCAGGCCCAGGAGCGCCTGAGACAGGCCGACGAGGATATTATGCTGCTGGATCAGAACATTGAGGCCGGAAAAAGCCGGATCATCCTGAATATGAACGAGAAAGCCTCCGCGTCGGCCAGACAGCAGCGGTTTGAGGCTATGATGGAGCAGGTCCAGGTGCGCCGGGCCGAAGTGGCCCAAAAGCTTTTAAAGTCCAAGAGCGACGAGTCGGTCCAGGAGGAGCACAAGAAGGCGGAGGAAGGCAGGCTTCGCCAGGTGGAGGAGCGCATCCAGGAGCTGACCTTAAGCCAGGGAAGCGGTGAGGAGCACATCGGACAGCTGGAGAGAGAGGTAAAACGGCTGAACCGCAGCCTCAACGACAAACAGCAGGAGTACCACAAGGATTCCACGAAGCTGGAATCCCTCCGGAATCTGGCGGAGCGGTACGACGGATACGGCAACAGCATACGCCGGGTCATGGAGCTGAAATCCCGGGTTCCCGGCATCCACGGCGTGGTGGCGGACATTATCACCACCCAGAAGTCCTATGAGACGGCCATTGAGACGGCTCTGGGGGGAAGTATCCAGAACATCGTGACGGATTCGGAGACCACGGCCAAACAGCTTATAGAGTACTTAAAGAAAAACAAATACGGCAGGGCCACGTTCCTCCCGCTGACCAGCGTTGGGTCCAAGGGGGGATTCCCCCAGGAGAAGGCGTTGGGAGAGCCAGGGGTTCTGGGTCTGGCCAGTGAACTGGTGCATGCGGATAAGAAGTACGAGGGGCTTGTGGGGTATCTGCTGGGCCGAGTGGTGGTGGCGGACAACATTGACAACGCCATCGCGCTGTCCAGAAAATACCGGTATTCCCTGAGGATCGTCACACTGGACGGGGAACTTTTAAGCGCCGGCGGATCCATGACGGGAGGAGCCTTCAAGAATACCAGCAATCTGCTGGGACGAAAGAGGGAGATCGAGGAGCTGGAGCGGCGGTGTGAGAAGGCGCTGAAGGCCGCCGATCTGATCCAGCAGGAGCTGGCCATGAACGAAGAGCAGCTGAAACAGCAGCGGGAAGACGTGGAGCACGTAAGGCAGCAGAAACAGGATGCCTTTCTGGAACAGAATACCATAAAGATGAATCTGGCCCAGATGGACGACAAGATCCTGGAGATCGCGGAGTCCTCCA
The DNA here is from genome assembly GCA_022795805.1 of Hungatella sp. Lineage (GTDB taxonomy): Bacteria > Bacillota > Clostridia > Lachnospirales > Lachnospiraceae > UBA3402. The sequence continues at coordinate 24,829 of JAAWHK010000018.1, forward strand.
GGGATATGGTCCTGGAAAACAGCCACCTGGAGGAGCAGATCAGAGAGATTGAGAGAAACTTAAAGGAGCTGGCCGTCCAGGCGGCGGAGCTGGAATCCAGAAGCGGCGACGAGGAAAAGCAGATCGAAGCTCTGACCCGGCAGCTGGAGAAAGCCAGGGAGGGCCGTGAGCAGATGTCCGGGGAGCTGTCCGTGGCTCAGCTGGAAAGCGCCAACCTGCAGCAGAAATACGAATTCCTTCTGGAGAACGACCGCCGTGTGCGGGGTGAGACGGACAAGCTTAGGGAGGAGCTGGCCCGGCTGGACGAAAGCAGCGGGGAGAGCAGCGATGCCATTGAACAAAAAAACCGGGAGATCCAGGATCTGGAGGAGAAGATCGAGACCGCAGTCAGGGAGGCGGAAAAGCTCACCCGGGAGGGTGAGTCCTATGTGCAGGCCAGAGATGTGAAGACCGGGGAACAGAAGCAGCTGTTTGACAGGCGGGAGGAGCTGGCGGGCCGCATGAGCCGCCTGGATAAGGAGCTGTTCCGCCTTCAGAGCCAGAAGGAGAAGCTGGAGGAGCGGCTGGAGCGCCATGTGGAGTACATGTGGAGCGAGTACGAACTGACCAAGACCGCGGCCGAAGAATACCGCAATCCCCAGTGGAGTTCCCTGCCGGATATGAAGCGCCAGGCCGGCGCGCTGAGGGATTCCGTCAAAGCCCTGGGCAATGTCAACGTCAACGCGATCGAGGACTACAAGGAGATCTCTGAGCGGTATGAGTTTATGAGGACCCAGCACGAGGATCTGGTGAAGGCGGAGGAGACCCTCTTAAAGATCATCGACGAGCTGGATACAGGGATGCGTAGGCAGTTTGAGGAGAAATTTAAGGAGATACGGCGGGAGTTTGATCAGGTGTTCCGGGAGCTGTTCGGCGGCGGCCACGGCAATCTGGAGCTGGTGGAGGGGGAGGATATTCTGGAGGCAGGAATTCAGATCATTTCTCAGCCGCCGGGCAAGAAGCTTCAGAACATGATGCAGCTGTCCGGCGGGGAGAAGGCGCTGACAGCCATCGCCCTTCTGTTTGCCATACAGAATCTGAAACCGTCGCCCTTCTGCCTTCTGGACGAGATCGAGGCGGCTCTGGACGATTCCAATGTGGATCGGTTTGCAGGGTATCTCCACAAGCTGACCAGGAATACCCAGTTTATCGTCATCACCCACAGGAGGGGCACCATGGTGTCAGCGGACAGGCTTTACGGCATCACCATGCAGGAGAAGGGCGTTTCCACGCTGGTTTCCGTGAACCTGATCGAGGACAGCCTGGAGGAGAAAGCCGTGTAGCGCCTGGTTTCGGCAGGGGTTTGGACTGCAAATGGAATATGGCAGTTGAAAAAATGATACAGAAAGAAGACAAAACAGGAGGGATTCAGGTGGCAGAGGGAAAAAAGGGATTTTTCGGGCGCCTTGTGGAGGGGCTGGCCAAGACCAGGGCCAATATCGTGTCTGGCATGGACTCGATCTTCAGCGGATTTTCGGCGATTGACGACGATTTTTACGAGGAGATCGAGGAGATTCTGATCATGGGCGATCTGGGCATCCAGACCACCATGTCCATTGTGGAGAGCTTAAAGGCCAGGGTGAAGGAGCAGCACATAAAGGAGCCGGCGGAGTGTAAGGAGATCCTTATGGAGACCATGAAGCAGCAGATGGATCTGGGGGAGAACGCCTATGAGTTCGAACACAGGAAATCCGTGGTGCTGGTAATCGGCGTCAACGGCGTGGGCAAGACCACATCCGTGGGGAAGCTGGCCGGGCAGCTGAAAGATGACGGCAGGAAGGTGATTCTGGCAGCGGCGGACACGTTCCGGGCGGCTGCCATCGAACAGCTGACGGAGTGGTCCCACAGGGCCGGAGTGGAGCTGATCGCCCAGCAGGAGGGCTCCGACCCGGCGGCGGTGATCTACGACGCCATCGCGGCAGCCAAATCCAGAAATGCGGACGTGCTGATCTGCGACACGGCAGGCCGGCTTCACAACAAAAAAAATCTGATGGAAGAGCTGAAGAAGATCAACCGGATCATTGACAAGGAGTACCCGGACGCCTACAGGGAGACCCTGGTGGTTCTGGACGGCACCACGGGGCAGAACGCCCTGTCCCAGGCCAGGCAGTTTATGGAGGTGGCGGATGTGACCGGCATCATCCTCACAAAACTGGACGGCACGGCCAAGGGCGGCGTGGCGGTGGCCATCCAGTCGGAGCTGGGGCTGCCGGTAAAATACATCGGCATAGGGGAGAAAATCGACGATCTGCAGAAATTTGACGCGGAGGAGTTTATCAACGCGCTGTTTGACATAAAAGGAAGGGAAGAGGACTGAAGATTATGATGACATTGGAAAGTTTTGAGGAAGCATCGGAGGCAGTGGGCCGGGTCGCTCAGGAGACGAAGCTGGTGTACAGCGAGTATTTTTCGGAGCAGACCGGCAACAAGGTATATTTTAAGCCTGAAAATATGCAGTATACGGGGGCTTACAAGCTGAGGGGCGCTTACTACAAGATCAGCACCCTGTCGGCACAGGAGAAGGAGCGGGGACTTATTACGGCGTCCGCGGGAAATCATGCCCAGGGCGTGGCCTACGCGGCCAAGCTGGCTGGCATCCCGGCTACGGTGGTGATGCCCACCACCACACCTCTCATTAAGGTGAACCGCACCAGAAACTACGGGGCCGAGGTGGTTCTGGAGGGAAATGATTTTGACGAGAGCTGTGCCCACGCCTACAAGCTGGCCGAGGAGAAGGGACTGACATTCGTCCACCCCTTCAACGACCTGGCTGTGGCTACGGGACAGGGGACCATCGCCATGGAGATCATCAAAGAGCTTCCTACGGTGGACTACATTCTGGTTCCCGTAGGGGGAGGCGGCCTGTGCGCGGGAATCTCCACCCTGGCCAAGCTTCTGAATCCCAAGATCAAAGTCATCGGCGTGGAACCGGCGGGGGCCAACTGTATGCAGGAGTCTCTGCGGGCAGGCCATGTGGTGGAGTTAAAGAGCGCCGACACCATCGCCGACGGCACGGCGGTGCGGTGCCCCGGCGACCTGATTTTCCCCTATATCCAGGAGAATGTGGATGACATCATCACGGTGGAGGACAGCGAATTGATCGTCACCTTCCTGGACATGGTGGAGAACCACAAGATGATCGTGGAGAACTCAGGCCTTCTCACCGTGGCGGCTCTGAAACACCTGAATGTGCAGAAAAAGAAGATCGTGTCCGTCTTAAGCGGCGGCAACATGGATGTGATCACCATGGCATCCGTGGTTCAGCACGGGCTGGTTCAGAGGGACCGTGTGTTCACGGTTTCCGTGCTGCTTCCCGACAAGCCGGGAGAGCTGGCCAAGGTTTCTGCCCTTCTGGCGGAGCAGAAGGGCAATGTCATCAAGCTGGAGCACAACCAGTTTGTCAGCATCAACCGCAATGCGGCCGTGGAGCTTAAGATCACCATCGAGGCCTTCGGCACGGAGCACAAGAATGCCATCGTCAGCGCGCTCAACGGGGAGGGGTACCGTCCCAAAGTGGTGAAGGCGTCAGGCACCTACACGGAGTAGAGGACATCTGCCGACAGAAGCGAATATCTGGGAGAAAGAAAATGGAAAAGTTCAGGATAAAAACGCCTTTTGGGGCTCAGGTGAATTATTTTGTAAAATGGGGACTGATTTCCTGCGCGGTGGGGAGTCTGGGCGGCGTGGTGGGCGGTGTGTTCGGCCACGGGATCCGCCTGGCTGCCCTGTGTTTCCGAAATTACGGCTGGCTTTTGTACCTGCTTCCCGTGTCGGGAGTTCTGATTGTGTGGCTGTACCAGACATTTCATCAGTCGAAAAATCAGGGGACCAACATGATCCTGGCAGCGGTCTCCTCCGACCAGCAGATCGCGCTGTCCACAGGACCGCTGATCCTTGTCAGCACGGTTCTGACCCATCTGACCGGAGGCTCCGCAGGCAGGGAGGGCGCCGCTCTGCAGATCGGAGGCAGCATGGGGACCTGGGTGGGGAAGGTGCTTAAACTGGATGAGAAGGACACCAAGGTGGCGGTGATGTGCGGCATGAGCGCCTGTTTCGGAGCCCTGTTCGGGACACCGCTGGCGGCGGGAATATTCTCCCTGGAGGTTATCAGCATCGGGATCATGTACTATGCAGCCCTGGTGCCGTGCTTGTTCGCCTCCTTTGTCGGGGCTGGGGTGTCAGGGCTTTTGGGCCTGTCCGGCGAACATTTTGAGATCCTGGAGATCCCCAAATTCGGTCCGGGGCCGGCGGCGCTTATCGTGTGCCTGGGGATTCTGTGCGCCGTTGTCAGCATCTTTTTCTGTCTGATTCTTCACGGGGCCGAGCATCTCTGCAAAAAGCATCTCCACAATCCATATGCGCGGATCCTGGCCGGCGGGGCGATTCTCATCTGCCTGACCGTTCTGGTGGGCACCCGGGACTACAACGGAAGCAGCATGGGGCTTATCGAGGAGGCCATGGAAGGCCATGTGCGATACGAGGCGCTTTTTCTGAAGATCCTGTTTACGGCGGTGACTCTGGGCGCCGGATACAAGGGCGGCGAGATCGTGCCCACGCTGTGCGTGGGTGCCGTCCTGGGGTGCATCTTCGGGACCTTGTTCGGTTTTTCTCCGTCTTTATGCGCCGCCTGCGGCATGGCCGCCCTGTTTGTGGGGGTGACCAACTGTCCCATATCCAGCATGCTCATCGCTTTTGAGATGTGCGGATTTGAGGCCATGCCCTATTTTGCCCTGGCCATCGCGGTCAGCTTTACTTTGTCCGGGTATTACGGGCTGTACGGAACCCAGAAATTTGTGTATTCCAAGATAAAGACAGAGTTTATTAACCGGAAGGCCAACTGAGCACATGGCCGGGAAAAAGGCAGTTTTAAATCAGTGTGAAAATAAGTGGCAGTCAGCGGCTTGCGGAGCCTGCTGGCTGCCACTATATTTTTATTTCATAGGAAATTGCGCCCTGTGAAATGAACCCCTTCGGGAGATATACCGGAACTTTCCGGAATGTAAAAAATGTTTGATAGAAGGAAGATTTTAGAGAAATGGTTGTAAAAAATACAGAATTCAGCCATTTTGGCAGCTTGTCGATTGTGAAAAGTGTTAAAAATACAGCCTGAAGTGTTAATTCTTTTTAACACTTTTCTTTTATATGATTTTTTCTGGTACGCTTATGCCAGTAAAGAGACGGAGGGAATTTATGAGACCGAAGTTAGTGATATTTGATGTGGACGGACTGCTGCTGGACACGGAGGCTTTGTATCAGAAGGCGTGGGTCATGGCGGAGGAGAAATACAAAATCTCCGGTCTAAGCAGCGGTATCTTTTTAAAATGTGTGGGAAGAAGCGGGAAGGACGCGGAGGACGTGGTCACGGGGGAACTGGGACAGGAGCTTGGAATGAAGATCCTGGGCGAGGTCCGAAAGACGGGAAAACATCTTCTTGAGGGAACGATACCGGTGAAGCCGGGAGCGGCCGCGATTCTTGACAGAGTAAGGGAACTTAAAATCCCCCGGGCGGTGGCCACGGCCACATCCCGGGACCTGACCCTTAAACGGCTGAGAGATGCCGGGCTTATAGACAAGCTTGACTATATTCTGTGCGGGGATCAGATCACAAGGAGGAAGCCGGATCCGGAGATTTACTGTAAGGTTCTGGAACATTTTTCCGTGGAACCCTCCCGCGCCCTGGTGCTGGAGGACTCCGCGGTGGGAGTGGAGGCGGCCTACAGGGCCCATATTCCCTGTATCATGATCCCGGATCTGGTTCCCAGATCCCCGAAGCAGGAGAAAGAAACCATCGCAATTCTGCCATCGCTTCTGGACGCTGCGGCGCTGATAGAGGGGTGGCAGTCCTGATAGATTTGGCGGCAGGTGAGATATATGACAAATGTTAGAAAACGCTATGTAGGTCCCAGATCCTTTTATCTGGAAACCATCCGGATGGCTGTTCCTTCAGGACTGCAGCAGCTGATCTCCAGCTGTATGGGCATTATCGACTCCCTGATGATCTCCTGGATCGGTCAGGTCACCGCGGTGGGAACGGCGGTTCAGGTGGAGACACTGTGCACGGAGGTGGCGTGGGCCTGCGCCGCGGGGATCGGCGTGTTCTCCGTCCAGTTTTTCGGGGCGGGCAACAGAGAAAATTTAAAGAAATCCTTTGGCCTTGGAATCGCCATGGGACTTCTGTGCGGCTGTTTCTGGTTTGCCATGGCTTCCTTTTTCGGGAGGGGGATTTTAGGGTTCTACATAAAAGATCCCCAGGTTATCGCCAACAGCTGGCTATACTTAAAAATCGCCAGATTTTCCTACATCCCCCTGGCCTTAAGCTTTGTGTTCAACACCATATACCGAAGCATCAACAAGCCCCACATCCCCCTCATAACCGGGCTGGCGGCCGTGGTTATCAATGTGGCAGCCAACTACGTATTTATCTTCGGATTCTCCGTGATTCCGGCCATGGGCATTGAGGGGGCGGCCCTGGGAACCTGTATCGCCCAGGTGTCGGCGCTGCTTATTAACGTGATTTACGCCGTCAGGACCAGGCAGCCCTTTATAGGCGCCTTAAAGGACATGTTTACCTTCTCCTTAAGCTTTACGGCGCCGATTTTGAAAAAAACCGTGCCGGTGATCTTAAACGAGCTGCTGTTCGGTTTCGGCTCCACGCTGTTTGTAAAAGCCTTCGGCAATCTGGGTACAGATTCCATGGACGCCTACTACGTGGGGGCCAAGCTGTCGGATATTTTCTACGCCTTTGCCGTGGGATTCTCCAACGCCATGGGAGTCATGCTGGGAATCTCTCTCGGCATCGGCAGGGCCGAGGAGGCCAAAAAGCAGGGGGATTACTTTATCACCATGGCCGCGGTTCTGTCCGCCTCCTGCGCCAGCGTCATCTATTTCGGCGCCGGCGGCCTGGTGTCCCTTTTCGGTCTGTCCAGCCGGTCGGTGGTTCTGGCCGCCATAGGGATTGTCAGGGTCTTCGCCCTTAGAATCGCCCTCAGGTTCTTTATTGTTATCGTGTTTTCGGCGCTCAGGGCGGGAGGGGACTCCAGGATGCTTATGGCTCTGGATGCCGGGATCATGTGGGGGATCGGCATACCCCTGGCCTTTATAAGCGTACACTGGCTTCACATAGAGAGCATTGCCATGGTATTTCTCATCTGTCAGGCAGAGCAGGCCGTCAGGCTGTTTTTCGGCATGAAGCGTTACCGCAGAGGGAAATGGGCGGTGAATCTGACAGCCCTTGTGGGAAAATAACAGAAAAAAAGGAGGTGAATCCGTGGCCAACAACACAAAAACCGTTATTCTGGACTATCTGCAGGACCTGACAAGGCGCTTTGACTTTGGGGAGGCCGGACAGTTTACGGCCCACCATATCGGAGGCCAGCTGCATATCAGCAGAAGCCTGGCCAGTCTCTACCTCAATGAGCTGGTGAAAGAAAATCAGATCATGAAGGTCAACTCCCGGCCCGTGTACTTCCTTCACAGGAAGGCTATGGAGGAGCTGTATCAGATCGAGTTCCAGGAAGACGATTTCTACGACCTGGAGGAGATGCGGCGGTATATTCTGAACTACTCCCCGGACAACGGCGACTACTCCGGGCTGGTGGGAGGAGACCGGTCTTTAAACCCCTATATCCGGCAGATAAGGGAGAGCTTTGAGTATCCTCCCAGCGGCCTGCCGGTTATCGTCCACGGGGAGAAAGGGGTGGGGAAAAAGCTTTTGTGCTCCACCATCTACGACAACTGCGTGAAAAAGGGGATTCTGGAGGAGGGCACCCAGCTTGTGAAACTGGAGTTCTCCCCCCACAACAGCCAGGCTCTGGGACAGAAGCTGTTTGGGACCAGGGAAAAGCAGGGGATTATCGACCGGCACAGCCGGCTGGTGCTGATGCTTTGCGGTTCCCAGCATATGAGCGTGGAATTCCAGGAACGGCTGTGCAGCCTGATGGAGACTGCCAGAGATATATCCGGCGGCGCGGGGAAGCATCAGGAAAAGCAGATCCGGTATTTTATCCTGTGCGACACGGAACCGGAGCAGGCCCTGGGGGAAAGGCTCATCAAACACATACCGGTGACGGTGCGCATCCCCAACTTTAAGGAGAGGAGCCTGGAGGAAAAAGAGGAGCTGGTCATTCACTTCATCCGCAGGGAAGGAGAGCGGCTGGAGGCTTCCATAAAAATCAGCAGCGTGGTGCTGCGGGCCCTGGTAAGCGGCGACTACAGCCAGAACATGGATGATCTGAAAGGGGTGATCCAGCTGATATGCGCCGGAGCCCTGAAGGCCAGCGTCAATAAGAAGGAGATCGTGATTCACTCCTACAGCCTTCCCGAACACATTTTAGAGACCATGCCCATTGCCACAGACGAGGACATTGCCTACATCAACACGGCGTCCTACAAGAGAAGCGACCAGTTTGCCTTTATCTCCAACTACCTGGCCAGAATCTTCAAGCCCTTCCACCAGAAGAAGGATTTTAAGGGGAGCTTTCAGGAGAGCAAGCACAGCTTCGATCTGCTGGTGGAGTATCTGTCCTTCAAACAGAGGGTGCCCCCTGAGAAGATACAGGGCATGGAAACCTTTCTGGCCAACCTGTTTGAGGTTATTGTGAAGAAAAAGTTCGTGAACCTTCCCAGCGGCTTCTGCTTCAACCTGGCCAAGGTCATGTACATCGGCAGCCTCTACAGGTCCTCCTTTGACAAATGGATCCAGAAACACAAGACCATGATCGACGGGGCCCTGTCCTCCATGAGGGCCAACTGTGTCAGGGAGGCTCTGATTGTGGACGAGATGGTCCGCCTGATACGGACCAATCTGGAGGTGGAGGCAGACGAGATTCTCACCATGATGATGATTGTCTACCTGTACCACTACAACATCCACGTCCGTCAGTGCCGGATCCTGGGGCTCATCGTGTGCCACGGATACTCCACGGCCACCTCCATCGCCGACGCGGTCAACGCCCTCCTTGGGACGTATGTCTTCGACGCCATGGACATGCCCCTGGATACTTCCGCAGACCAGGTGAAGAAATTCATCATCCAGCGGCTGGAACGGATGCAGCACCAGACCGACGTCATTGTCATGGTTGACACCGGGTCCCTGGAACAGCTGGGAGACTGCCTCAGCGCGGAGGTCAACTGCAACATGGGCATCATCAACAACGTGTCCACAAGACTGGCTTTGGACGTGGGAAGCCACATTATCCGAAAGCCGGACACCCAGCTCCAGACCATCCTGGAGAAAGTAAGCGCAAACTCCCGGACCAGCTTCCGGATCATCAGCCGCCGAAAAAACAGCGCCATCCTCTTCACCAGCGAGAGCGGGTTTCACATGGCGTCCCGCATGCGGGATCTCTTTGAGAGCAGCTTTACGGACCGGCTGCCGGTGGAGCTGGAGGTGTGCGATTTCAACCAGCTGGTATCCTGCGGCCCTGAACTGGACTGCTTTAAGAACCGGGATGTGCTCTTTATCACCGGAACCACCAACCCCCATGTCAAAGGCTATGCCTTCGTGGCGCTGGAGGATATCATATCCGGCAACAACATCCGCCTGATCATGAACCGGCTATCCAGGTTTCTGGACATGGATCAGTTAAACGAAGCCCTGGATCTTCTGCGGAAAAACTTTACCCTGCAGAATGTGGTGGGGTATCTGACCATACTGAACCCGAAGATTCTTCTGGACAGTGTAAGCCAGGCCGTGGGCACCCTGCAGGATTACTTAAACCGGCGCTTCGGGGGAAAGATCCTTATCGGCATCTACATCCACGTGTGCTGCCTGGTGGAGCGCCTTGTGACCAAATCGGCCATCAGCGAGTTTGAGCGGCTGGAGGACTTTGAGCGGGAGCACGGGGAGTTTATCCAGTATGTGAACCAGTCGTTTCAGGAGTTATCAAAAAGCTACAACGTCACCATCCCGGTCAGCGAGATTGCCTATCTCTACGACTTTATTGTGGAGGACGGACAGCTGTGAGCCATGAGATGAAAGAGAGAAAAAAGGAGAGGTAAAATGGGAAAAAAAATCAAAGTGATTATGGCCACCCACGGGTATCTGGCCGACGGATTTGCCGGGGTTATAAAGATGATCGTGGGGGAAATGGAGAATCTGACGACTCTGTGCTGCTACACAAACCCGGATTTTGATCTGGATGAAACCATACAAAACGTCATGGAGCACCACGATTTTGAGGACGCCGACCTGGTAGTGTGCACGGATATTATGGGGGGAAGCGTCAACAACGGGTTCGTAAAGTGGATGGAAAAATACCCCTTCCATCTGGTGACCAACACAAACCTGGCGTTTCTGATCGATCTCCTTCTCACGGGGGAGAACCTGGATTCGGACGCTTTGAAAGAAAAGATACAGGACCCGCAGGCAGCAGTCAGTTACGTCAACGACCATATTCCGGCCGGCGACGATCTTGATATTTTGTGAGAGAGGAGGTGAAAGAGATGGTAAAAGGAGTGAGAGTTGACCACAGGCTGGTTCACGGGCAGGTAGCCTTTACATGGACCCACTTTTACGCGGCTACGAGAATCATCGTAATCGACGACAAGGCGGCCGGCGACGAGTTTCAGAAAATGGCTCTGAAGATGGCCAAGCCGGCGGGATGCAAGCTGAACATATTCACGGTGGAGCAGGCCCTCTCCAAGATGGCAAAGGTGGAGGAGCTGAAGGATTCCATATTCATCGTGTTCGGATGCACCCGGGATGCGGCCAGATTTCTGGAAGGATACCCGAAATTTAAGGAGTTAAACTACGGAGGAATCGCCAAAAAAGAGGGCTCAAAAGCCTTCGGCGAGGTGGTGTACCTTAACAGCCAGGAGATAGCGGACACACAGCGGATCCTGGATCTGGGAATAAGCATCTACATGCAGCAGCTGCCTACTACGAAAAAAGTACTTTTAAAACTATAAGGAGTCGAAATTATGTTAGTCAAATCCATTATCATCGGCTTAATTGCCGTATTTGCAAGGCTGGATTCACGTATTTTAGGCCGCCTTAACTTTGAGAGGCCGCTGATAACCTGTACCCTGGTGGGACTGTTTCTGGGAGATGTAAAGACCGGGCTGGCCGTGGGAGCCCAGATGGAGCTGGTAAGCCTGGGATTCATGTCCATCGGCGCCTCCGGCTATGATATGAACATGGGCTCCATCGCAGGCTGTGCCCTTGTGATCCTGACTGACGCCAACATCGAGACGGCCCTGGCCATCGCCACGCCCATGACGCTTCTCATCACGCTGATTGAGACGCTGGCCAGCATCCTTCGGATCAACATGGCCCACATGTGTGACAATTACGTGGCAAAAGGCCAGTTTCAAAAGGCCAAGCAGGTTCATGTCATCTACGGCCCCCTGCTGTATTCGGTGTGCAGCTTTGTACCCGTATTCCTGGCCGTCTACGCCGGTGCGGACGTCATCAACATGATCATCCG